>NZ_KI421498.1:2512008-2812008 GCF_000473105.1 Phaeobacter inhibens DSM 16374
ACGTTCCCACGCGTTACTAACCCGTCCGCCGCTCACTCCGAAGAGTGCGCTCGACTTGCATGTGTTAGGCCTGCCGCCAGCGTTCGTTCTGAGCCAGGATCAAACTCTCAAGTTGAAAAGCACTTACATGCTTATCCTTGACGTTCGAACCTCTGCACATCTTTGAATGTCCTACCGCTAACGCTACTTGAGGACGGGCCTCAAACAGCACGGCTTCGAACCCGGCTAGGAACTCGAAACGAACATCCAACATTCTCTGTTTCTCGTGCTTCAGTACCAAAGGTACAGAAAGCCGACAAACAGTGAAGCTGACACTTTATTATCGCGCAACCAACCCGCAACTAGAGCGAAAGGCCTTGCTAAAAGCGTTGATATGAAGAGGTTGATCCATCGAATGAACCAAACCGCCCACATATCTCTTCAGATATCATCAATGTCAAAGAGCATACATCCAGAGACAATAACCAACAGATGCGCCAATCTCATGACGCGCCCGCCGATCAAACCCTCATAAATGCCACCGTCTTTCCGATGCGTCCGACCGTCTCTCCAGCCCGTCCCAGCGTCTCTCCGCCGTGTTTCCCATCCAATCCAGCGTCCCCGCCGCACCGTCCGGTGTGTCTCAGTAGCGCCTCAGCGCCGCCGGTGAAGGGGGTTCTAAGGCGAGTTACACAAAGCCGCAACACCAAAATGACAGAAAAACGAAGTTTCCCGAGAGAAAAACATATAATCCAATTAAATCAATGGCTTAAGCCGCAAAAAAGTCAGCACCTCTGACCCGAAATCCACCCCATCACCGCCAGAACTCCCCCGCAAAGACACCCAAATCACACTTACCCACAGACTCGCACAACATATCCACAGACCAACCCAAATCCAAAACGAGTCACAATCCAAAAAAACCAGCAAAAAACCGGGTGAGGCTGCGTGGTGAAGCCAATGGCCATGGCCCCAGATATGTCTTAGCCAACTCTCTCTACATATAAGAAGATGGGCGAGAGCGGCGAAAGGCGCGCAACAAAGACTGCCACCCCCGCTGTATTAGAATGCGCCGTGCCGTCGGACTGCAAACGCCGCGCCCTTGGAAGGGGCGCGGCGTCTGGCCCAACAGAATAGGACCAAAGGTTCGGTTCTGGCGGGAGACCCTGCCCGTCAAGGCGCGGATCTTCCGGTATTACTGGAGCTGGGCCCAGAACAATTCCAGATGACGCGACACGATTTCCTGAAACCGGCCATCGGCCTTGAGCGCCTTCAGGCCTGCGTTGATGCGATAGAGATGCGAGGTGCCGCGCCAGTGGCGTTTGGAAATCACCACGTGCAGGCCCTCTTCGGAGAGCGGGCGTTCAAGAGGAAGCACCTGATCACGCAACCCTTCGGAGATAAGTGTATTCGCGCCGAGAAAGAGGTTCAGTGAGACCGCATCCACCTCCCGCGCCATCAGCTTGCGGAAGCAGGCGCCGGGGTCGGCTGCCTGAACCAGCGTCAGCTTGCCCTCGCTCAACCAGCGGCGATCTCCGCGATCAAGGTCATGGGTGTAGTACCCTTCAGGACGGCACAGAGTCTTGCCCAGCATATCGGTGTCGCTGTTAAAGGCGAAGGCCGCATCTGCCCGCACGAAGACCATGATCGGGATGGTCATCAGCGGCTCCGAGAAATGGAAGTTCACGCAGCGTTCATCTGTTGGGTTTGATGCACAATCCGGCTTCATCCAGGGAAACCCCATGTCGAACTGCTTCTCATCCAGCATCGGGAACAGATGTTTTGACCAATCCTGCTCCCAGGTGATCGAATAGGATACAGGCGCGGGAGTCAGTTCCAGCGCGGCATTGACCAGTTCGGTCACCATCCCCTGACCGGGCAAGGCCTGATCGGTAAATGGGGCAAAGCCACCGCCGGTCAGCAACTTCATCTCCGCATCATCCTTGCGCAGCGGCGTGGCATCGGGGGCAGTGGCCTGCTGTGCGCAGGGGATGTGCAGCGTTTTACCGGGAATAACGCTCGGCCCCTCCAGCACATGCTGGTTGCTATAGTAGATCAGTGTCCAGCGGCTACGGTCACCATAATGGGTTTCGGCGATCGAGAAGAGCGTGTCGCCGGGTTGAACCCGGTAATCGACATTGCAGATGGCTTGCGCCGCGCGTGGTGCGACGCCGATGGCCAGCAGCAACGCAATGGCTGCCGTTGCGAGATGTTTCAGCATGGCGCCCTCCCTCAGAAGCCGGCCCAGATCCTGGCCATGTGATCCTCGATAATGGCCTGATAACGACCATTCTCACGGATGTTGCGCAGACCCGTATTGATCATGGCCAGCATTTCATCGGCCTGTGGATGGGTTTTATGCACCACGACATGGATACCCAGCACCGAAAGCGGCAACGGCAGCACCTCAAACTGATCAAGCAGATCGTTTTCTTTCATCACGCTGCGCCCGGTGAATTCATTGATCGCGACGGCATCCGCCTCGCCTTTGGCGACCATCTCGAAACAATCGGCAACCTTATGCGGCTGCTTCAGGGTGATCTTTTTCTCCTCCATCCAGCGGCGACCGTAACCATCTAGATCGAAGGTCAGATAGCCAGCCGGACGGCAGAGGGTCTTACCCTCGATGTCGGCGTCACTCTCAAAGGTGAAGGGGCGTGACTTATCCACGAACAGCAGCATCAGCGTCTCAAACATCGGGTCCGAGAACAGAAAGTTCACGCAGCGATAGCTCTCCGGCATGGTGTCGCAATCCGGACGATACCAAGGGAAACCCAGATCCAGCAGCGCGTTCGATAACAGCGGATCAAAATGGGAGGCCCAGTCGTCCACCCAGTGGATGGCAAAGCCCTGCGCCGGGGCGGCATCGGTCATCGCTGCATTCACCACCTCGGTGATCAGCCCGCCATTATGGGCGGTCTTGGAGGTGAAGGGCGCATAGTCATCACCGGTCAGCAGGTTGATCTTGCTGCGCACGGCGGCGGTACCAGGCTGCACCTTGACCGGTGCCGCGACCACCGGTTGCGCATCCGCAACGGCCTTACCGCCGGGCAGCCCTGTCGGCAGACCATTCAGGCAGGCCATGGTCAGTTCCATGCCGACGCGGATCGCATCCGGGCGCGGGCCAATCGCGTCGATGTTGCGGCTGTGGATGGCACTCCACATGCCCACATCCTTGTAGAGCCGGTCAGCGATCAGTGACAGGCTGTCCCCGGGGCGCACCTTATATGTGCCGCCGCAGGTCTCTGCGGCCAAGGGCGTGGCAAATAGGCCGGTAACGCAACAAAGCGCCGCGATCAGGTGTTTTCTCATAATGTCCCTCTTGGGTTTAACTCGGGCGCCTCGCGCCGATTATCGGCGCCGCCTCTTCTGTCTTAGGATGGTTGGAAGACTTGTCTCTTGGCGGCCTACCGCGCATCGACCGAGAGCATGGGGGCGCGCAGCAGAAACGGCCCGGAGCTGGTGTTACTGCCCGACGAACAGCGCCAGAATGGTTGCGGTATCGACGCGCCCATCCGCTCCGATCAGCGCCCCAGGTACGGTGATGGTCTCGCTGCGATAGGCATCATTTACCATTTGGTCGATATAGGCAGGCGATTGTCCCTGCCCCACGGCCCGCAACACCAGACTATACAGCGCGGTATGGGCCTGCGACGCCGGGGTGGCGGGCTGGACTTCTTCCGCAGATGGTGTCGCAGCGCTGCCACGCCGCAGCGCCGCCAGCGTTCCTGCGGTCATCTGCGCAACCATGGCATCTTCGGCGCTGAGCGGGGCGGCGGTTTCGACCGCAGCCGTTAGCAGTTCCTCAGCCGCGGCCCGCTCGCTGGGGGTGGCACTTGGATCCAACCCCGCCAGCGCCTGAGGCGTCAGCAACCGTGCCACACGCGGCTGATCACCAGCTGTATCGGCGGTCTCATCAGGTCCGAACTGTAGCACTGCAAGACCCACGGCAAAGAACCCCAGGACCGCAGCCGCAGCCCCCAGTTTCATGATCGGCGACACCCGGGCCAAGGGACGGCCGAGAGCAGGCTTACGCCCGCCAGTCTTCCCGTCTGCGGCTTTGAAGGACCCGGCAGCCCCCTTATCGATATCCGGATTGATGTCAGTCCGATCCTGCGCAACGGAGGCCACCGCCGCAATATTTGCCTTGGCGCGGGATTTTCCCGCCTGAGGCGAGCGCAGCGTACTGTTGCTTGAGGAGATAACACCATCAATCTGGACCGAGCGCACCGGACGATCACCGGTACCAGCGACCTCTGTTCGGGTTTCACTGTCTTTTTTAACGCTCAACATCGGCCCACATTACCCCCCGGCTGCTCCGAAAATCGCGGTCGAGCCGCGTTTTATTAACCGATTCTTAACGTTTGAGCGATTCTGCGTCAACATTCTGCGGCAGAATGGTAAATCGCTACAGGATTTGCTGTGGGAAAGCCCATGTTGAGAGGCCAACCGGGGGTTCCCTCGATATACAGAACCAAGGAATTCGGCGTACGCATGTCGATCATCTCGGCTGTACACAGCCCCGCCGCGCGGGTCACCATTTGCACGAGACGCAATCATGAGGCGAGTTACATGCAGGTCAAATCGCAGCGTGGCATAAGCCGGCACAGGATAGCGTCGTCCTGTGCCTCAGCGCCATCACCAGCCCGAGTGAACCATCGCGGGCAGCCGGAACTTGCTGCCCGCGATTGATATCAGAAATCCAGGTTCTCGACGCTCAGTGCGTTTTTCTGGATGAACTCACGGCGAGGCTCGACAACATCGCCCATCAGTTTGGTGAACAGATCATCCGCCTCAACCATGTCTTCGACACGGACCTGCAACAGGGTACGCGCATCAGGGTCCAGCGTGGTCTCCCACAGCTGGTCGGGGTTCATCTCGCCCAGACCTTTGTAACGCTGGAGCGCCAGACCTTTTTCGCCCTCTTCGAGGATGGCTTTCAACAGGCCAAGAGGGCCGTGAATCGCCTGGCTGCGGTCGCGCCGCACCAAGGTTGCGGTAGCCCCATAGGTTTCCTGTAAGCTGTTGGTAAAGCTGCCAGTTTTCCGGGCCTCTCCGGAGCGCAGCATCGGACCGTCCAAGGTGCGCAGCTCCTCCACCCCACGCAGGATCCGCGACAGGCGAATGCCGTGATCCTGAGTGATGCGCCCACGCCAACCGCGTTCATATTCCAACGCAATCAGATCCAGACGCTGCGCCACCTTATCAGCAACGCCCTGCAGATCGGCATCGACGGCGCCGGGCACAAAGGCACCCGCTACTGCGGCCTGCTCCAGAATATGGCGCGGGTAATGGGTGGGGAAGGCGTCCAGAACACGCTTGAGCTGACGCGCCTCATCAACAACACGGGCAAGATCCTGGCCGACCAGTTCCTCGCCGCTGCCCAGTTTCAGCACCGCTCCGTCAACGCCCTGGTTGATCAGATATTCATCAAGAGCGGCCTGATCCTTGAGGTAAACCTCCGATTTGCCGCGCGACACCTTATACAGAGGCGGCTGCGCGATATAGAGATACCCGCCTTCGATCAGCTCCGGCATCTGGCGATAGAAGAACGTGAGCAAGAGGGTTCGGATATGCGCGCCGTCGACGTCAGCATCAGTCATGATGACAATCTTGTGGTAGCGCAGCTTATCGATGTTGAACTCATCCCGACCAATGCCGGTGCCAAGTGCCATCACCAGGTTGCCGATTTCCTGACTGCCGAGCATCCGGTCAAACCGCGCACGCTCCACGTTCAGAATTTTACCACGCAGAGGCAGGATCGCTTGGGTCATCCGGTCGCGGCCCGTCTGGGCGGATCCGCCGGCGGAGTCCCCCTCCACCAGGAAGACTTCGGTCTTGGATGGATCTTTCTCCGAGCAGTCTTTCAGTTTGCCTGCCAGATAGTTCACATCCATCGCCGTCTTGCGTCGGGTCAGCTCGCGCGCCTTGCGGGCAGCCTCCCGCGCGAGAGCGGCTTCGATAATCTTGCCGACGATCTGCTTGGCCTGGTTTGGGTTTTCCTCAAACCATTCTGCCAGCTTTTCGTTGACCAGGCTTTCGACCACCGGTCGCACCTCGGAGGAGACCAGTTTGTCCTTGGTCTGGCTGGAGAATTTCGGATCGGGCACCTTGACAGACAATACGCAGGTCAGCCCCTCACGGGCGTCATCCCCGGTAAAGGAAACCTTCTCCTTCTTGGCGATGCCGGAAGATTGCGCATAATTGTTGATGGTACGGGTCAGCGCACCACGAAAGCCAGCAACATGGGTGCCACCATCCCGCTGCGGGATATTATTGGTAAAGGGCAGCACGGTTTCATGATAGCTGTCGTTCCACCACATCGCCACCTCAACCCCGATCTCATCCCTGTCACCGGTGATATAGATCGGCGCCTCCATCACGGGCGACTTCGACCGATCAAGATATTTGACGAATTCCTTGACGCCGCCTTCGTAGAACAGCTCCACCTCCAGCCGTTCGGCCGGGCGCTCGTCAATCAGGATGATCCGCACGCCTGAGTTCAGGAACGCCAGCTCACGCAGGCGTTTTTCCAGCGTCTCGAATAAATATTCGAGGTTGGAGAACGTATCGGTGGAGGCGAGAAAGCGCACCTCGGTGCCGGTCTGATCGCCACAGTCGCCAACAACCTTCAGGTGTTCGGCCGTATCGCCACGTTCAAATCGCGCGACATGCTCCTTGCCATCACGCCAGATGCGCAGTTCCAGCCAATCTGACAGCGCATTTACAACGGACACACCCACGCCGTGCAGACCACCGGAAACCTTGTAAGAGTTGCTATCGAACTTACCGCCCGCATGCAGCTGGGTCATGATGACCTCAGCTGCTGAGACACCTTCTTCTTCATGAATTCCAACCGGAATCCCGCGTCCGTTGTCATTCACCGAGACGCTGGAATCAGCGTGAATTTTCACGACCACCCGGTCCGCGTGACCGGCCAGGGCCTCGTCGATGCCATTGTCGACAACCTCATACACCATATGGTGCAGCCCCGACCCATCGTCGGTGTCCCCGATATACATGCCAGGGCGTTTGCGAACCGCCTCCAAGCCTTTGAGAACCTTGATGGAATCCGCGCCATATTCTGCGGGGGCCTGCTCGTTTCCGGACATTCACATCTTCCTGTCTTTGCTTCAGGATTTTATACGAAGTCTGGCCGGGAATGTCACGCGCAAGCCCCTTTTTTTCTTGGTGGAATCAGGCCGCTCTCGCCCCCAGGTCAGCAACCTTGCGCTGCCAGGAAAGGACAGTCTTTTCCGCAGCATCTGTCGCCGGTGCAAAAGACGAGAACCGCGTCGGTTTTATCCCGACAAATCCCAGGATCTGGCTGCTGATAATCCGCTTGATCGCATTGCCGTAGATCAGCCGCAGCCAGAGCGCGGGCGTGTCAGAAGTCAGCAGTACTCGTGCCGTTTTTCCGGTGAGCATCGGCGCGGGCAACCCCATGACATTGGTGTTCCGCGTGTCAAATGCGCGGCCCGGCAAGAGCGCACGATCAAAGACGCCTTTCAGCTTGGCCGGTATCGCGCCCCACCACATGGGCGTTGCCATCACAACGTGATCAGCCCACTCCAGATCGGTTAGAAAATCCGCAAGATCCGGCTCCAGCGGTTTTACGTTCTGATACCCTGCCTGCCCGTAGTCGATATCAAATTGCATGGTCGACAGATCATGGTAGCGCACCTGATGACCCCCCGCCTCGGCTGCTTTTTGATACGTTTGGCAAAGCGACTGGGACAGCGAGCTGGGTGCTGGGTGACCATTGAGGATGATGATTTTTCGCGTGGACATGGGGACCTCCGAATCTTAAAACTGACTGAGGTCAATTTATTTAGAAAATGACCGTGGTCAATAATTAAATTGACCACGGTCACATATGTGAGAGGTCATCATGTCCCGCGCTCCTCAGCAACGTCGACTGGAAACCCGTGCCCGCCTTCTGGAGGTGGCTGCCGCGCAGATCGCCGCATCGGGCTACAGCGGTTTGAGAGTGGAAGATGTGGTTGCAGAAGCCGGCGTCGCAAAGGGCACGTTGTTTTCGCATTTTGGCGATAAAAACGGCCTTCTTGCTGCGGTGATCGGCCCCCGGATCATGGCGATTTTGGATGATACCGAGGCCTTGCCCGCACCTCAGACACTGGATGAGCTGATTGATCGACTGCTGCCCGTAGTGCAGTTCGTGGCGCAGGATCGGGTGATTTTCGATCTGTTGCTGCGCTATTCAGGCACCACAGGTACCGAAACTGATGTGGTCATTACACAGAGCTTTTTCCGCCAGATCTCTCTCTGGTCCGGTTGGGTCACACAGCTGCAGAACACCGGCGCGCTGCGTCAGGATCAGCCGGCGGACGTGCTGGCCGAGGGCATTCAGGCATTCCTGAACCATATATTGGCCCTGTCATTCTGCGCTGCACATGATACCTCCGGCAGCTTCCGCGAGGATCTTCTGACGTATCTCAGCCCGTGGCTGGTACTATCGTCTGGGACATAGGACCAGTGCAGACCTCAAACGAAGGGGATCAGGCACCCAACCCCGATCAGCAAACACCCCGACACGATATTGATCCGGCGCAGTGTGGCCGGGGACGTGATGTGCCAGCGCACCCGGTGGACCAGACCGGCCATGCACAGATTCCCCACCAGAGGCACCAGGAAGGACAACACCACAATAGCGAGGATATCGAGATGGGTGACAGCCGTCAGATCAAAAAAACCCGGTAGTACCCCCATGTAGAACAGAATCGCCTTCGGATTGCCCAGAATGACCGCGATACCGGCGACAAACCCGGCCCATAATCCCGGACGGGTCAGCGCGCTATTGGCCTCAATCCGGGCATCGGCGTGACGCAGCAACATGCCACCCATGAACAGGAACATCGCGCTGGCGACCCAGCGCAGCACCTCCATCAGGCCGGCGATCTCCGATACGATCCAGGACACGCCCGCCACTGCAACCAACGGCCAGAGGATATCGCCACAAGCCACGCCCAAGGCCAGCGGCCATGCCGCAGGAAAGCCACCCGACATCGCCCGCGCCATCACCGCAAGCCAGACTGGCCCCGGCGTCAGGAACAACACAAACAGCCCACCTGCATAAAGGGTCAGATCCCAAGCAGACACGCTCATCCCGCCACCACCTCGGAACCTGTGGCCCCGTCCTCAACGGTGAACATCTGCGCCCTGCCTTCAAATTCATCGAACAGTTCGGGGCCGGTGCCCGTCATCCAGGCCTGCGCCCCCAGCGTCACAATCTCCTGATAGAGCGCAGCCCTGCGGAACACATCCAGATGCGCCGAAACTTCGTCCAGCAGCAGAATCGGCGGCGCGCCGCCTTCTGCGATCAACGCTCGCGCATTGGCCAGGATCAGCGAAACCAATAGCGCCTTCTGTTCACCGGTGGAACAATCGCGCGCGGGCACACCTTTGGCCGCATAGGTGCCCAGCAGATCTGTACGATGCGGACCCAGCAGGGTACGCCCGGCCGCCAAATCACGAAACCGGCCCTCCTCAAAGGCTTCCTGCAGATCTGCTGCAGTGTCCGGAAGCCCGCCGTCGGATTGGATCAGTTCCAGCTCAGCAGCGGGAAAGGCCGTTTCGGCAGCCTCCTGCGCCATGCGCAGGCGGTCCACCGCAGCAGTGCGCGCCGCGTGGATGCGATGGCCGCTTTCAGCCATCTGCGTTTCCAGCACCCGGTACCAGCCAGCATCGCGGATCTGTTCCTTCAGCAGGCGATTGCGCTCCCGCATGGCCTTCTCATAGAGCAATGTCGCCTCGGCATGACCGGGATCAAAACTCAACACGATGCGGTCGAGAAACCGCCGCCGCCCCTCGGCCGCCTCGATCCACAGCCGATCCATCGCAGGGATCAACCAGACCACGCGGCAAATCTGCCCCAGATCAATCTGGCTGGCGGCTTTGTTGTCGATCTTGACCTGCCGTGCCTTGCCCGCTTCCGACCAGGTTTCCACTTCATAGCTTTGCCGCGCGACGGTCAGCTGTCCCTTCAGCTTCCAACCAAGAGCCTCGGGGCGGCGCGCCATATCAGCAGCGCTGGCACGACGCAGACCGCGCCCTGGTGAAAACAGCGAGACCGCCTCAAGAATATTGGTCTTACCCGCACCATTGGCGCCATGGATGGCGACAGGACGCCCATCCAAATGCAAATCCGCCCGCAAATGCGAGCGGAAATGCGACAATGTCAGCGTGGTCAACGCCAGCATGAGGCGGGATCCAGTGTCATCTTTCCAAAAATACTCAAATTCCCCCGCCCGGCGGACAGCTCAACCGCCAAGAGGGGCAACCGCGCCGCCCAGCAGATCACACCCGCATGGGCATGACGACATAAACCGCGCTTTCGTCACTGCCTTCCCGCATCAGGGTTGGATCACCGGATGAATTGAACATGAACACCGCGTTTTCACGATCAACCTGATTGGCGATCTCGAGCAGATATTTTGCGTTGAAACCGATCTCCAGCCGCTCGTCACGATAAGCCACCGCCAGTTCCTCCTCAGCCGCACCGCTGTCAGGCGCGTTGACAGAAAGGATCAGCCGGTCCTCATCCAATTGCAGTTTCACCGCACGAGAGCGTTCTGAGGACACGGTTGCGACCCGGTCCACAGCGCGGGCAAATTCAGAGGCGTCCACTTCCAGACGGCGGGTATTGCCCGCCGGGATGACCCGCGTGTAATCAGGGAAGGTGCCATCAATGACCTTGGAGGTCAGCGTGATATTCGGTGTCGCAAAGCGCACTTTGGTCTCCGAAACCGAAACAGCAATGTCCATCTCATCGTCATCCAACAGCTTACGCAACTCGCCGACGGTTTTGCGCGGCACGATCACACCGGGCATATCCTCGGCGCCCATCGGCAGGTTGGCATCAATTCGCGCCAGCCGGTGGCCATCGGTGGCCACACAGCGCAGCGCCTTGCCGCCTTCGACACCATCAGCGACGTGCATATAGACACCGTTCAAATAGTAGCGTGTCTCCTCGGTGGAAATGGCGAACTTCGACTTGTCGAACAACCGCTGCAGGACGGCTGCATTGGCGGAGAAGTTGGAGTGATATTCGGATGAGGCCATCACCGGGAAATCTTCACGCGGCAGGGTGGCCAGCGAGAAGTTAGAGCGACCTGCCTCAACCGTCAGACGGCCGCTGGCGGCATCTGCAGTCAGGGTAACCAGGGCACCATCCGGCAGTTTACGCACAATCTCATGCAACGTGGTGGCGGCGACGGTGGTGGCGCCAGCGCGTTCGACCTGAGCCGGGGCCTTGTCGACCACCTCGATATCCAGATCGGTGGCGCGGAACTGAACGATGTCCCCTTCGGCCTCAATCAGCACATTTGCCAGGATCGGAATGGTGTTGCGGCGTTCAACCACTGACTGGGCCTGAGCCACAGCTTTCAACAGGGTGCCGCGTTCGATGCTGATCTTCATGTCCCTAAGTCCTCTAACGTCTGGCCGGGAGAAGCAACGTAACGCTTTACCCCTTCGGCACAAGGCTTTTTATGGATTTGTCCAAGGGATTGTCCGCAGCGTCAAGGGCGGATGCCCCCTTGCCCGATTTATCCCCGGTAAACGTGGCTCTCCGGCATGGTTTGCCCGCAGCCACCCGATTTGCGTCATCCCGCGATCTCCTGCGCCCAGAGGGCAAAAGACCCCGGACTGGCCGGGGTCATGCGGGACTTTTGGGGACGCAAGCCGACGGGGCGTCAGCGCAAAATCTGCGGCAAACGCCGAAAGATGTCAGGCCTCCAGAGAGCGGCGCAGCATTTCGACATCTTCGGCGATCTGGCCGTCGATTGTCTTCAGCTCTTCGATGCGACGCACACCGTGCATCACGGTGGTGTGGTCACGCCCGCCAAAGCGGCGGCCGATTTCCGGCAGGCTGCGGCTGGTCAGTTGCTTGCACAGATACATAGCCACCTGACGCGGACGCGCATAAGACCGCAGCCGCTTGGGGCCAATGATATCTGACATACGAATGTTGTAATACTCGGACACCTTGCGCTGGATCTCTTCGACGGTGATCTTACGCTCAGACGCGCGCAGAACATCCGCCAGACAATCCTGAGTCAGTTCCATGTCGATCTCACGACCCACAAGCGATGCGAAAGCAAACAGGCGTGTCAGCGCACCTTCGAGAACGCGAACGTTGGTTGAAATGCGGTGCGCCAGGAATTCCAGCACGCCATCAGCAATCCGCAGATCCGGGTAGGTCTGCATCTGCTGTGCCACTTTGGACTGCAGGATGCCCAGACGCAGTTCATAGTCCGTCGGGTGCAGATCGACCACCAGACCACATTGCAGGCGTGAACGAACACGGTCTTCCAGATCCTTGATCTCCCCCGGAGCGCGGTCGGCGGAAATGATGATCTGCTTGTTCTGGTCCACCAGCGCATTGAAGGTGTGGAAGAATTCTTCCTGCGTGCTGTCCTTGCCGGCGATGAACTGCACATCGTCCACCATCAGCACATCGACCGAACGGAACAGATGTTTGAAGTCCATCATCTTACGTTCGCGCAGCGCCTGCACGAAGCGATACATGAACTGCTCTGCCGACAGGTAGAGCACATTCAACTCCGGATTGCGGGCGGTCAGTTCCCAGGCAATCGCGTGCATCAAGTGGGTTTTACCCAGACCCACGCCCCCATATAGCACCAGCGGGTTAAAGGTCACCGGACCACCCTCAGCCACGCGGCGCGCGGCAGCATGCGCAAGCTCGTTGGGCTTGCCCACAACAAAGCTATCGAAGGTGAAACGCGGATCCAGCGGTGCCGCCTGCAATGTCTCGCCCTGATCCTTCGGCGCGGCAGCGTGACCTGTGGCAGTGCGGGCGCGTGGCAGATCGGTCAGCGCCTCATCATCCAGATCAAGCGGCAGGTCATCAGCAGCACCTGCGGCGTCAACAGCGGTCGGACGTGCAGCTGTATTGGCTGCGACCCTAAAGGCCAGCCGCTGCACCGGTTCACCCGACATGTTCAGTTCGTGCAGGATCAGGTCAGCGAAGTTCTGGCTGACATAATTCCCCATGAAGTTTGTCGGCACGTTGAAAATGG
The DNA here is from genome assembly GCF_000473105.1 of Phaeobacter inhibens DSM 16374. Taxonomy (NCBI): domain Bacteria; kingdom Pseudomonadati; phylum Pseudomonadota; class Alphaproteobacteria; order Rhodobacterales; family Roseobacteraceae; genus Phaeobacter; species Phaeobacter inhibens. Next base: position 2,525,049 of record NZ_KI421498.1, read on the forward strand.
CAACGCCATTCTCCACGCAGGTAAACTCCAGAGGTTCGATCCAAGTTGTAAAGTTATTTTGCCCCACGGTTTTCAACAAACGCTGTCTCAACCGGCCCCAGTTATCTTCCGTCATTCTGCGCCTCACGCGTCCCAATAGCATCGGCCCTTATTTGGCCTCTTGTTTCATCCCCAGCCTGGCCCAAAGCCCAGACGACGTTCACGCACAGCGGATGTGTGTACTGACCCGTAACCGGAGCAGCACTGCCTCGCAGAAGGCAAAAATTGGGATCGCTTTTACATCAACCGGCGAGCAAATTTGCGACGGTCGAATAGACGAACCAAATACATACACAATTGGAACAGGCCTGCCGTCTGGATTGATCCAGAAACACAGCAGGAGCGCGGTGCACGGAGCATTGAAATGCCTGTGTACCAGCGCAATCAGCGTCCTTGAGTCCCATCAAGGATGCCTTGAGCAGCCTGTCCCCCAGCGAGTGAATCGCTGTAACAGTGGTAGCAATTCGGAGGGGGTCGCAGCAACGAAACTATGATGTTGACTCAGGGATTGGTCACAAAGAATCCCCTGCGCCCACCGAGGCGCCACTCGCTGTGACCAAAATGCAAAAGGCGCCGCTGAACGCGACGCCTTTCTGTTTTTTACGGCTTGTCGGAGGAGCGCTCAGCGTGGGTGCAATGGAATCAGCAGGCCCCCTGGAACGTCCCGTTTCAGCCCAGCGCTTTGACGCGAGCGGTCAGACGGGAGATTTTCCGCGATGCAGTGTTCTTGTGGTAGACGCCTTTGGTCACGCCACGCATCAGTTCGGGCTGAGCAGCGCGCACAGCTTCTGCTGCTGCTTCTTTGTCGCCGGAAGCGATAGCTTCTTCAGCTTTACGCAGGAAGGTACGGATGCGCGAACGACGGGCTTTGTTGACAGCAAAGCGTTTCTCGTTCTGACGGGCGCGCTTTTTTGCCTGAGGCGAATTTGCCATGGTGTAGGACCTAACTTTGGTTTCGTGTTTTCAATAGGCGCAATGCCAGCCGAACCCGGATCCGATCCACCGGTGTGATTCTAGCCAAGCGGGCTGCACGCGCATGTATGGCGGCGGGTAGTAACGTCAAACCCCGAGGAATGCAAGCCATGTCGGGATTGCCCGCCCTTTCCCGGTCCCAGCGCGCTGCCACAGCCCCAACTGGAAACGGGCAGACGCCAGCGCCTGCCCGTTTCATATCTCGAAAAGAGGTGCCACAGATTGCGTCACCGCAGTCTGTGAATAGACTTACTTGTCGCGGAATTGAGCTTCGCGTTTTTCCAGGAAAGCGGCCATGCCCTCTTTCTGATCTTCGGTGGCAAACATCGAGTGGAATACGCGGCGTTCGAACAGCAGGCCTTCGCTCAACGGCAACTCATAGCTGCGATTCACGGTTTCCTTCACCGCCATCGCTGTCAGCAAGGACTTCTCGGCAATTTTATGCGCCGCTGCAGTGGCTTCATCCAACAGTTTCTTGGCGGGCACCACGCGAGACACCAAACCAGCGCGCTCGGCCTCTTCAGCCGTCATAAAGCGCCCGGTCAGGTTCATGTCCATGGACTTGGACTTCCCGACAAAGCGGGTCAGGCGCTGGGTACCGCCGATGCCGGCAATCACGCCAAGATTGATCTCAGGCTGGCCAAATTTGGCAGTATCTGCGGCAATGATGAAATCACAAAGCATCGCCAGCTCACATCCGCCGCCCAGCGCGTAGCCTGCCACGGCTGCAATGATCGGCTTACGGATCGCGCTGACGCGGTCATTCACACCCGCAAACAGATTGGTCGAAAACACTTCTGTAAAGCTCTTTTCCGACATCTCCTTGATATCGGCCCCTGCAGCGAAGGCCTTTTCCGACCCGGTCAGGATGATGCAGCGCACCTTGTCGCTGGCGTCCGCCTCTTCCAAGGCGGTGCAAAGCTCACTCAAAAGCTCGGAATTGAGCGCGTTCAACGCTTCGGGCCGGTTCAGTTTAATTTGGCAAACGTGGTCCTGCACTTCGACGTTGATCGTCTCATAGGCCATGATAGTCGCTTTCGGTTGTTCCGTTCAGGGAAGAGTCATTATCACGCGACACATCGCATTCAAGCTATCTTTGGCATTTGCCACAGTAGAAGGAAGAGCGCCCCGATTGGGTAATCCGACCCACGGTGCCACCACAGCCCGCCCGTCGACAGGCCTCTCCCTCACGGCCATAGACATCGAAGCTGTGCTGGAAATATCCAAGTTCTCCATCGGCTTGGCGGAAATCCTTCAGCGATGAGCCACCCGCCTTAATGCCATCCGTCAGCACATCCTTGATGATCGGAACCAGGGCGCCAACCCGTGGCGCGGCGATCTGTCCGGCCTTACGCTTGGGCGATATTCCCGCACGAAACAACGCCTCGCAGACATAGATATTGCCAAGGCCCGCGATGATTCCCTGATCCAGCAACGCCGATTTCACTGGCGTGTTGCGCCCGCTGAAGGCGGCGATCAGATGCTCTTCGTGAAAGCTGTTGCCCAGCGGTTCCGGCCCGAGAACCGCCAGAAGCTTATGTTGATCAGCAGTCGCCGTTTCCAGCAGGTCCATAGCGCCAAACCGGCGCGGATCGTTGAAGGTGATGCGCGCGCCATTGTCCATATCGAACACCACATGATCGTGTTTCTGCGCCTTCGGATGGTCATGAACGAACCGGCCCAGAGGGTCACCAGAGACGGTCATGCGCCCCGACATGCCAAGATGCACCAGCAGCGTTTCGCCGCTGTCCAGATCGGCCAAGATGTACTTGGAGCGCCGCCGGAGCGCGGTGACACAACGCCCGGTCAGCCGTTCGGCCATACGTTCGGGAAAGGGCCAGCGCAGATCGGGCCGGTTAACGGCAGCCTTTTTGATCACCGCTCCCTCCATCGCGGGGGATAATCCGCGGCGCACCGTCTCGACCTCGGGCAATTCTGGCATTACATCCCTCCTGACACGTTGCATCTACATGGGGCCGAAGGGCCGCATTGTACCGCCCTCTCAGCGCCCTATAACTGGGGCGACTCATAACAAACGGCAAGCCGCATGACCCAGAGATCTGAAGATACCACCCATTTCGGGTTTGAAACCGTGCCCGAGTCGGAAAAGGCAGGGCGCGTGCAGGGCGTATTCAACTCAGTCGCGTCAAAATACGACGTGATGAATGACGTCATGAGCATGGGCATCCACCGGATCTGGAAAGACGCGATGATGGACTGGCTGTCGCCGCGGCCGGGTCAACGCCTTCTGGATGTGGCCGGTGGTACCGGCGATATCTCGTTCCGGTTCCTGAAGCGTGCTGGCTATGGCCATTCCACCGTACTGGATTTGACAGCCCCGATGCTGGAAGAGGGCCGCAAGCGGGCTGAGGCCGCACAGATGGCCGACAGTCTGGACTGGGTCACCGGTGACGCGATGGCGCTGCCGTTCAAGGACAACACCTTTGATGTCTACACCATCTCCTTTGGCATTCGGAATGTTACCCGCCCTCAGGAAGCCCTGAACGAGGCCTACCGTGTTCTGAAACCCGGAGGGCGCCTGATGGTTTTGGAATTCAGCCAGCTGCCTAACGCGGCCATGCAGAAAGCATATGACCTCTATTCCTTCAACGTGATTCCCCGCATGGGGCAGATGATTGCGAATGATTATGACAGCTATCAGTATCTAGTTGAATCAATACGTAATTTTCCGGATCAGGACACATTCCTGTCAATGGTGCGAGAGGCCGGTTTTGCCAATGCCAAATACCGCAACCTGTCGCTGGGCATTGCCGCGCTGCACTCTGGCTGGAAGATCTGAACCATGCGTGGCCCCCACAATATTATCCGCCTGATCCGCACAGGCGCCACATTCGAGCGCACGGGCGCCATGAACGTGGTGCTGGATGCCTTTGAGGCGCCCAAACCCCTGCGCATTCTGGCCCGCACTCTTGGCTGGCCATTCAAATGGCTGGGGTACAAGGGCGATCCGACAATGCCACCGGCCACCCGCGCGCTGACCGCGCTGGGGCCTGCCTACATCAAATTTGGGCAGGTTCTGTCCACCCGGCCCGATGTGGTTGGCGATGATCTCGCGGTGCAGTTGCGGGTGCTACAGGACAAACTGCCCCCATTTTCCCGCGCCGAGGCGATGACACAGGTCGAACAGGAACTCGGACAGTCGGTTGATCAGATCTATTCTGAGTTCAGCGAACCCATTGCCGCCGCGTCTATTGCGCAGGTGCATCGCGCACGGCTGAGGGACACCGACCAAGAGGTTGCCGTAAAAGTGCTACGCCCCGGCATTGAACGCGCCTTCCGCAAGGATGTGGATGCCTTCTATTTCGCAGCACGGATTGCCGATCTCTTTGCCCCTGGCGCGCGGCGGCTTAAGCCGATGGATGTGATCAAGCATTTCGACGGCGTTGTGCAGGGCGAACTGGACCTGCGATTGGAAAGCGCCGCTGCATCCGAATTTGCCGCCAATACCAAGGATGACGAGGGTTTTCAGCTGCCCCAAATCCTGTGGAATCACTCCGCCCGTCGCGTGATGACACTCGGCTGGGCCGACGGGCTGCCACTCGGCGACAATGCTGCATTGGATGCGGCCGGCCATGACCGAACCGTTTTGGCTGAACGGGTACTGTCGCTGTTTTTGCGCCATGCCCTGCGTGATGGCTATTTCCATGCCGATATGCATCAGGGCAACCTGAAAGTCGCGGCCAACGGTGATATCATCGCCTATGATTTCGGCATTATGGGCCATATCGACGAATACACTCGCCGGGTCTACGCCGAGATTCTCTTTGGCTTCATCAAACGAGACTACAAGCGCGTCGCCGAGGTGCATTTCGAGGCAGGCTATGTGCCTGCCGACCGCGATGTCGATGAATTTGCCCGTGCACTGCGCGCTGTGGGGGAACCGATCTTTGGCATGGATGCCACCCATATCTCTATGGGGCGACTGCTGAACTACCTGTTTGAAGTGACCGAGCGCTTTGGCATGGAAACCCGGACCGAACTGATCCTGCTGCAACGTACCATGGTTGTGGTGGAAGGTGTGGCCCGGTCACTGGATCCCCATATCAATATCTGGGATTCGGCCCGCCCCGTGGTGGAGGACTACATCAAGAAATCCATCGGTCCTCGGGCAGTCGTCAATGATTTGATGAGCACGGCCAAGGTGATGGCCCGATTTGGTCCCCGCCTGCCCGCGCTTGTGGAACAGGCATTGATCGCCCAGACTCATGAAACCGGTGACCGCAGCCGCCGGTCCGGCAAGACAGGCTGGGTGCTGCCAGGTCTCTGCGGTTTGGGGTTGGGTCTGGCCATTGCTTTTGCCGCAGCCGCCTTTAGCTAGCCCCATCAGCGCAGGCGGTTGAGCACCGAGAGTGACGGGTAGCCGTCCGGGGTCAGCCCCATGGCCAGCTGATAAGCGCGCAGGGCGGCACGGGTCTTCGGTCCGATCCGCCCGTCCGCTCCGCCAGTACCATAGCCCGCTCCGGTCAGCCGCTGCTGCAGCTCGCGCCGTTCCTTATACGTCAGGGGACGGCTGTCCCGCGGCCAGCTGGCGCGGATCGGTCCCGTGCCACGCAACCGGTCGCTCAGGTGCCCCACACCAATCACATAGGCATCCGCCGCATTATACCGCTCAATCACGGCGAAGTTTCTATAGACGATGAAGGCAACCCCCTGCGCACCGGCAGGCAGCAGCAGTGCGCCCTTTCCGTGATCCGGCAGTGATCCGCCATCGGCGCTGGTCACCCCCAGCTGCCGCCAGGCCTGTGCAGATTTGATGATTTTGCGATCCGCCAGCGCATAGTTGAACCCTGTTGGCAGGCGCACCTCCAGCCCCCAGGGTTGGTCTTTCACCCAGCCGAAACGTTTCAGATAGGCGGCGGTTGACGCGAGCGCATCAGCAGGATCATCGGACCAGATATCGCGTTTGCCATCCCCGGTGAAGTCCACCGCATAGGCCAAGTAGGAAGTCGGCATGAATTGCGTGTGCCCCATTGCCCCGGCCCAGCTGCCGGTCATTGCCTCCGGCGTCACATCACCCGCCTGAAGGATCTGTAAGGCGGCAATCAGCTGGCTTTCGAAAAACGCACCGCGCCGCCCGTCAAAGGCCAGTGTCGCCAGCGATCGAATGATATCGCGCTCCCCCCGGAAGGTACCGTAGTTGCTCTCCATGCCCCAGACGGCAGCAACAACCTCTCTGTCGACGCCATATTTGGCTTCGATGCGGGCCAATGTTTGCGCGTGGTCGCGCAGGGCAGCCTTCCCGTTCTGAATGCGCGCGTCGGACACCGCACGCTCAAGATAAGTCCAGATCGGGGTTACGAACTCCGATTGATTGCCATCACGCTGCACGATCTTCGGATCGAATTCCACACCAGAGAGCGCCCGGTCCAGAGTGACCTGCGACAGACCTTCGGCCCGTGCGCGCGGGCGGAACGCTGCGATCCAGCCCTCAAAGGCGCGTTGCTTGGCTGGGGAGACGCCGGGCTCCGCAGGTGCAGGAGCCTGTTGCTCCGGGCGTATCCGCGGCCGCAACGGGGTAGCTGCCACGCCCGATGGCGCCACCGGGCGGGCCGTTGGGCGCAAGGACACCTGCGGCGGTTGAGATGCCGCAATCTCCACAAGCGGTCCATCGGCTGTGGGCAAGGGGCTGGCTGCAACGCGGGCATCGGTCATCGCCAGGGCTGCAAGCATCGCTGCTGTCAGGGCTATGTGCCTCCGGGCGCCAAGATCATACTGCATCTTACACCTCATTTTTTTCTGCTCTGTCTCAGTCTATCCGCATCCCTGCCTCACTCAAAGCAGCGGCGTGCCGGTGTGCGGAGGCTTGCCGACTTATCAGAAGGCGGCGCTACCTCTCTGGAGCGTCTGACCCCGCGTCGGCCTGCGGCGCACAGCCTGCAAGGTCGGCGCGCATCTGTGCCAGGGCATCACGCAGCATCGGCACCCGGTGGGGACGAAAGCTGACATCTGTGGCCTCAAACCCTGCAATCCGGTCAACGCGAAATACCCGCACGTCGTCTCGCAGGCCGCACCAGGCAATCAGCACGGTGGAGCGATCAAAATAGACCAGGCCGAGCGGCTTAACATGGCGTTGGGTGACGGCGCCTTTTGCATCGCAATAATCCAGCCGTACCTCGACCTCATCCCATGTCGCGCGACGCAGGTCTGCCAAGGCGATCCCCGGCGGCTGTGGACGCTGAAGCCGATAGGCAGACAACACCGCATGCCGCAACCGATGAGCCTGACGATTCGGCAGGCGCGCCTGCAGCTTGCGCAAGGCCTCGGCGGCAGCATCGGCCAGTTCGGGATCGCCAATCTGCTGAACCTCGCGCAGGCCAAGAACCAGCGCCTCCAGCTCAGTGTCGCGAAAGCCCATGGGTGGCAACGCATTGTCTTCGATCAGGGTGAAACCATAGCCTGCCTCGCCGTCGATAATCGCGCCCATCTCGCGCAGGGTAGCGATATCACGGTGAACACTTCGGGCAGAAATACCAAGATCCTGCGCCAATCTAGCGGCGGTGTGGGGCCCGGCCCCCTGACGCAGCAGCTGCATAACCTGGAAAAGACGATGAGATCGGGACATGGTTCATCATCTCTACCTCTGATGACAGTTTCTGTCATCAGCAACCGCTAAAACAGGGTAACTCATCTTCCAAGGAGCCAGACTGACATGACCCGCCCCTTTGCCAGCGCTGAAATTTCTGCCGTTTTTGATCAGGCGCCGCCGGGCACACAGGAAGGCCTGTTGCGATTGCGCGAGCTGATCTTTGATGTGGCTGAAAGCGATCCTGATGTCGGGCCGGTCACGGAGACCTTGAAATGGGGGCAGCCGTCTTATGTGGCCGCGCGCGCCGGGCTGGGCACCCCGCTGCGTCTGGGCCGGTCCAATCAGGCGCGATTTGCGTTGCTGGTTCACTGCCAGAGCCGGGTGATCGACAATTTTGCCAATCGTTTTCCAGCCTGGGACAGATTCGACGGGACCCGTGGCGTCCTGTTCAACCGTGTCGAGGAGGTGGAGCCCCTTCGCCACGGCTGGCTGATCCGTCACGCATTGACCTATCACAAATCCAAAGCTGCCACTGACCGGGCCCGCAGGGACCCGGACCGATTCAACTAGGACCGCGAAGCGCAGCCAGGTCAGCTGCGGCGCTTGCGTTCCACCTTGCGCTTGATCTTGCTGCGCTTCGCCTTCGCCTTGGCGGATTTGCGTTTCACGGATCGACCCGCCGGGCTGCGTCGCCCGCCACCGCCGCCCGCTGGCATCGGTTTGTCCTCGATCGACAGAAGCTCCAGTTCCAGCCCTCCGGTCACCGGAGTGGCCTGTGCCAACCGCACCTTCACCCGCTGACCGATGGCGATGATCAGACCGGTATCGGCGCCCATTAGGGTCCCGGCTTCGGCGTCAAAATGGAAAAACTCCCGCCCGATAGAACGCACAGGCACCAGACCATCGGCCCCGGTTTCATCCAGTTTCACAAAGGCGCCAAAGCGGGCAATGCCGCTGATACGACCCTCGAATTCATTGCCGACCCGTTCCGCCAGATAGGCGGCAAGATAGCGATCTGTGGTGTCCCGTTCTGCCATCATAGACCGGCGCTCGGTCTCCGAGATATGGGTCGCGGTCTGTTCCAGCCGTTCGATCTCGGCGGTGTCCAGCCCGTCATCTCCCCAACCATGAGCGGTGATCAGGGCGCGGTGTACGATCAGATCGGCATAACGGCGGATGGGCGACGTGAAATGTGCATAATTGCGCAAGGCCAGACCGAAATGGCCGAAGTTCTCCGGACCATAATAAGCCTGCTGCATGGATCGCAGGGTCGAGATATTGATCAGTTCCGCATCATCGGTCCCGGCTGCCCCGTGCAGCAGCGCATTCAGGTGGCGGGTCTGTAGGACCTGCCCCTTGGCCAACGCAAGCCCCGCCGCACGGGCGGTCTCACGCAGCGCTTCCAGCTTCTCTGGGGATGGTTCCTCATGCACGCGGAACAACAGCGGCGTGCGTTTCTTGATCAGGGTTTCCGCCGCTGCCACATTGGCCAGCACCATGAATTCTTCAATCAGTTTATGAGCGTCCAGACGGTCGCGGAAATTCACCGATGCGACAGTACCTTTCTCATCCAAAACGATTTTGCGTTCCGGCAGGTCCAGATCCAGAGGCTGACGCTCTGCCCGGGCTTTGACCAGCGCAGCGTAGGCGGCGTAAAGCGGCTTGATAACAGGCTCTAAAAAGGGACCTGTGCGATCAGTTGGCGCGCCATCCATCGCCTCTTGCACTTCAGCGTAATGCAGGGATGCCGCCGACCGCATCAAGCCCCGCACAAAGCGATGGGCGATTTTGTTGCCGTCTGCATCAATCTGCATCCGCACTGCAACGCAGGCCCGCGGCACCCCTTCGTGCAGGCTGCAAAGATCGCCTGACAACCGGTCCGGCAGCATGGGCACAACCCGATCCGGGAAATAACTGGAATTGCCACGTTTGCGCGCCTCGCGATCCAGCATCGAGCCCGGCTGCACATAGGCCGCGACATCGGCAATCGCGACCCAGATGACATGGCCACCGGGGTTCTTGGGATCATCATCGGCATGGGCATAGCAGGCGTCGTCATGATCACGCGCATCCGCAGGGTCGATGGTGATCAACGGCAGATCTCGCAGATCTTCGCGCCCCTTCAGGCCCATAGGTTTGGCCGCATCGGCCTCCGCGATGACCTCATCGGGGAAATGGTCAGGAATACCATGCTGATGAATCGCAATCAGCGACACGGCCTTGGGCGCTGACGGATCACCAAGACGGTCGACAACGCGGGCGCGCGGCAGTCCGAGACGCGATTTCGGTCCGGCCTGTTCCGCCTCCACCAGTTCGCCGTCGCGCGCGCCATGGGTGGCGTTTTCAGCAACGGCCCACTCCGTGGAGGCTGATTTATCGATGGGCACGATACGCCCGCCCTCATCACCTTTGCGGAAGATGCCGATCACCCGGCGCGGATTGGTGCCGATGCGGCGGATCAACCGGGCCTCGTAATGATACTCGGCATCCTGAACAACCGTCAGGCGGGCCAGAATGCGGTCCCCCTCACCCAGCGCAGGGTCCGACGCACGCGGCATCACCAGCACGACGGGTTCGACGCCTTCCCCATGCCATTCCAGCGGCCGCGCGAATAGATCACCATCTCCATCCGGTGCTTTGATCTGCAGCACGCTTACCGGGGGCAGTCGCTCAGGGTCACGGTAGGTCTTTTTACGCTTTTCCAGATGGCCTTCGGCCTCAAGCTCTTTGAGGATCCGTTTCAGATCGATTCTGTCTGAGCCTTTGATGCCGAATGCTTTGGCAATGTCACGTTTTGAGGTATGGGTCGGATGGGCTGCGATCCAGTCGAGGATCTCGGCCTTGGAAGGAATACGGGTCATATTTCTGAGCTACCACGCCCAGCCCCCAAGGTCATCGTGAAAAGCGCGCCGCAGACGTCATTGCCCGGGCGCGCGCTGTTCAGGTATCACTTTTGATATTCGGTCAGTTTTGGTCGAAATAATCGCGCAGGATGCGGCCATAAATCGATTTGAGCTGGTGGATCTGGGCAATTTCCACCCGTTCATCGACCTGATGCATCGTTTTTCCGACCAAACCTACTTCAACCACCGGGCAGTGGTTTTTGACAAACCGCGCATCCGAGGTCCCGCCAGTGGTGGACAGCTGAGGTTTGCGACCGGTCTCGGTCTCGACTGCGGCGCTGACAAGATCGGACAGCGGCCCTGGCGGCGTGATGAAACTCTCGCCGGAGACTTTGATTTCCACCGCGATATCAACACCAAAATCCTTTGCCGCACGCGCCGCTTCTGCGCGCAGCCAATCGCTGAGCTCCGCGCCGGTATGGGCATCGTTAAAACGGATATTGACCGTGGAGCGCGTCTGCGCGGGAATGACATTGGTAGCCGGGTTGCCGGTATCGATAGTCACCACCGCAAGGGTGGAGGCATCAAAATGCTCCGTGCCCTGATCCAACTCGTGGCTGGCAAGGCGGTCCATCAGGCGCACCATAGCATTCAGCGGGTTCTTGGCGCGGTGAGGATAGGCCGAATGACCTTGCACGCCGGTGACCGTGAACCAGGCGGACAGCGACCCGCGACGCCCGATCTTGATCATCTCACCCATCTCATCGGGGCAGGTCGGCTCTCCCACCAGACAGACAGCCATTTGTTCGCCCTCGCGGTCCATGTGGTCCAGCAACGCGGTCGTACCATCGATGGCATCACCTTCTTCGTCTCCGGTGATGGTCAGGAGAATGGCCCCATCGGGCGGTGTGGTCTGAACCAAATCAATAGCAGCAGCCACAAAGGCGGCGACGCCCGATTTCATGTCAGTCGCCCCACGTCCATAGAGAAAACCGTCTTTCTCCTCGGCACCAAAAGGGTCAACGGTCCAGGCATTCGTGTCACCTACCGGCACCACATCGGTATGACCATTGAAGCCCATGGTGCGCGGGTGCCCCTTGTCACCCCAGCGGGCAATCAGATTGCTGACCTCGCCACGATCCACACGGGTACAGGTAAAGCCAGCCGCACTCAGCACCTTGTCCAGAAGGACCAGCGCACCGCTCTCCTCCGGTGTGACAGAGGCACAGCGGATCAGATCGGCGGTCAACTGTTGCGGGTCGAGTGGCGAATGCGTCATTTGGATCCTCCGGATATGGGCCGCGAGTCTCTGGCCCTGGTCTGCGACCTCTGGCTACCCCGGTTCAGGCCATGGTGCAAACCTCCACGCCCTACGAAAGCCGATGCCACAAGCCCACCGCGCGACTACCTCAGCCCCGGCAACCGGTTTGTGGCGTAAATGCCGCGCAGACCTGCGTTATTCCGCCGTACCGTCCGAGCGGGCCGGACAAACCGCCGGTGAAAATGTTAATGAAACCTTAATTACGACTCGAGGCAGAGCATCAGATGCTGTGAAACCACCGTAACAACGGGGCCACAGAGCAGACCGGACAGCGCGTTATCTCATCTTTATTGGAGGGGAGCGGGACGCAATCGGCAACCGTCGTAGCGGTGCCATGTACCGGAACCATGCGGTGCCTCATCGTGCAGAGGTGAGACAGAGCAATGGTTGCAGCATCCGAGCTGACATACAACATCAACGCCACTGCGGAACAGATGGCCGAGACTATCTTTGGCGATAGTGTGCAGGTGGTAAACGCCAGCTACACCGGCGATACCCGAGCCTCGGCGATTTATTCCGACGGCGATACGATTGCACCCGGCGCGACGCCCTCCGATACCGGCATCATCCTCTCCACAGGCCAGGCCAGCGCCTATACCAACTCGACCGGTGAGGCCAATCAGTCCAACAATCAGACCACCGCCAGCGACGGTCCCAACGATGATCCCGCCTTCAACGCGGCCGCTGGCACACGGACGTTCGACGCCTCTTATCTGGATGTAACGTTTGTGCCCGATGGCTCGGTCATGACGCTGCAGTTCGTCTTTGCCTCTGAGGAGTACCCTGAATACCAGGACTCGGTGTTTCAGGATTTCGTCGGCGTTTGGGTAAATGGCCAGATGGTGAACCTGGAGATCGGCAATGGCGACGCGGATCCGGGCAATGTGAACTCCGGCAATAATTCCAACATCTACCTCGACAACGCCAACGACGACTACAACACTGAAATGGACGGTCTGACCGTCACCATGACGTTGACCATGCAGGTCGATCCCGGTGTGGAAAACACCATCCGGATCGGCATCGCCGATGTGTCGGACGGCAGCTATGACAGTAACCTGCTGATCGCCGCAGACTCCGCGCAGACCGATGTGATCGCAGAAACCGACACCGTCCGCGTTGACGCCAACGGATCGCGGGTGGTCAATGTACTGGCCAATGATACCAACAACTCTGCAACAGCACTGACCATCACACATATCAACGGCACCGCCGTTGTTGCAGGGGATGTGATTACACTGGGCACCGGCCAGCAGGTCCAGCTCAACGCAAATGGCACCTTGACCCTGATCGGTGACGGCGATGTGGAAGACTTCGCCTTCACCTATACGGCCAGCAATGGCACCAACAGCGATGTCGGCTATGTGGAGGCAACAAGCATCCCCTGTTTCGTGGCCGGCAGCCGCCTGTTGACGGATAGGGGGCTGGTCTCTGTCGAAACTCTGCAACCCGGTGATCTTGTCATGACCCGTGACGATGGCTTGCAACCCCTGCGCTGGATCGGCTCGCGGCGTGTGCAGGCGCAGGGCCGTTTTGCGCCGATTCGAATCAGGGCTGGCGCGCTTGGCAATCATAACGACCTCTGGGTGTCGCCACAGCACCGCGTATTGCTGAGCAACGGGATTGCGGAAATGCTGTTTGGCGCGCATGAGGTGCTGGTCGCGGCCAAAGATCTGATCAATGATCATTCGATCACACGCAAGCCTGGCGGTGAGGTCACCTATGTCCATGTGCTGTTCGATGATCACCAGCTTGTCACCAGCGAGGGATTGGTGACCGAGAGCTTCCTGCCCGGTCCGCAAACCAGTCGGCAGTTCGACCATGACGTCCTGAACGAACTGCAAGCGCTGTTCCCAGACCTCGACCCCTGCACCGGCGAGGGCTATGGCCCGGCAGTCCGCCCCAGCCTGCGCAGCTATGAGGCGCGCCTGCTCTCAGCCACACTTGATGCGCGCTGATCAGATGAGTTGGGTGGCGGCACATAGCATCGACCGGAAGGGGATCGCCTTGGCGACGCCCCAAAACAGCCGCTGTCCCGGTGGCCCCGACAACGCCTTGATGACAAGGGGTAGCCTCTGTCTGGATCTGTCTCTGGATGAGGCGCGCCCAAGCGGTGATCTGCTGCTGCTGGAGCGAACAATAGAGGATCCGGAGGGCTGGCCCCTCCTGCTGCGTGTGAAGCGAAATCTGGGCCGTGGCATCACGCTGACCCTTTGCCAACCGGGCTGCGAACTGGAGCACCGGATCATTGCCGACACCGCTCTTAGCACCGAAAGCGATGCAGCGCGGCTGGTCTATTCCTGGGACAGCCTGTTGCGCTGGGGGCGGTTGGCGCTGATGACCGGTTCGGGCGGAAACATCGCGACCGTGGACATTTCATCGCCTCCACCATTGCGGGTGCGGGACGCAAAAACACTGCTGTCGCTGCTGCCAGCCACGGCGGAGGTCTGCGGACTGCGGGCCGTTTCGCTGAACTCTGACATTGTGCCGTTAACGCCGCTTGCCGGGCTGATACCAGAGACAAAGATTGCCACCCCCGATGGAGAGACATCGCTGGGACAGCTGCGACGCGGAGATCTGGTGCTGACACCCGAGGGCGATGCTGTGCCTGTTCTGCATCGCATCGACCGCCGCGTCCCAGCCATCGGTCACGATGCCCCCATGCGTCTGCGGGCGCCATTCTTTGGGCTGACAGAGGATCTTTTGCTGGCGCCACAACAGCGGCTGGTGATCTCCGGCACGGATGTGGATTACCTCTTTGGTCGCCCGGATGTTCGACTGACGGCGGAGATGCTTCAGGGAACTGCGGTGGCCGCACCAACGACGGTTGCGCTGCACGGCAGAACTGACAGTCCTTGCCCATTGATCGAACTGATCCAACTGATACTGCCACGTCATCAGCGCTTCATCGCAGCGGGCACGGCCGTCGAAAGCCTGTATTTGGGTCGCCTGCGAAGAAAGCGCAGCGCCTATGAGGCCAGCGCGCTGTCCCATCTGGATCGCAATACAATCCCCGAACATGCCTTGGATCCGGCCCCGTTGCTGCGCAGCTTTGATGCCGCAGTTTTGGCAGAACGGCGCATCGCCTGACCGCGACACTTGCCTGAGGCTTTGGGACATTCTAAGGACAAAACGAATGATGTCTCATGGGGTTCTATCGTTCCGTTGCGCCGTTTTTTTGCTCCTTTTGTTCTGATCTACCTGTTGTGGGGGCTCGCGGCGACTGCCGAAACCCTGACCGTCAGCACCGTAACGCGACCTCCATTTTCGATGATGGAAGGGGACCGTGAGACCGGGTTCTCTATTGATCTGGTGCGTAGCCTGACCGACCGGTTGGGTTGGGATTATCAGCTCGTCCGCACCGATACCTTTGGCGAAATGCTGGAAATGGTGCGCACTGGCGAGGTGGATATGGCGGCGGCCAATATCTCCATCACGGCAGCGCGCGAAACCGATATGGATTTCAGCCACCCAATTTTCGAAAGCGGTCTGCGGATCATGGTGGCGGCGGCTGACGTACGTGCCCCGTCACTGATCCGGGTGCTGTTCTCCGCCGATCTGATGATTGCCATCGCCATTGCGGTCGTCTTGCTGATGGGCGGTGGCATGCTGATGTGGGGGCTGGAGCGGCGCGCACAGCCCTATTTCGACCGGCCCCTGAAAGAGGCCTGGTTCCCGTCATTCTGGTGGGCCCTGAACCTGGTCGTCAACGGCGGGTTTGAGGAGCGGGTACCGCGCACCCCGATTGGGCGGATCTTTGGCGTGATTCTCGTTGTTTCCTCACTATTCGTGGTGTCCCTCTTCGTGGCTAAGATCACCGCCGTCATGACGGTTGAGGCGATCAGCGGGTCCATCAATTCTGTCAACGATCTCTACGACAAGGACGTCGGCACCCTCGCGGAGTCCACAGCCGCGCGCTTCCTTGAGCGGCGCGACATCAGCTATCGCGGGTTCTCGGATCTGGCCTCACTGCTGCACGATTTCGAAACCGGCAACACACGGGTCGTGGTGTTCGATGCGCCCGTTCTGGATCACTATATGGAAGACAACGGTCGCCTGCATGGACGTGCGGTCGGCCAGGTGTTCCTGCGCGAGGACTATGGCCTGTTGTTGCCGGACGGCTCGCCGCATCTGGAAGAGATCAACCGCGCCCTGCTGGCCCTGCGCGAAAACGGGGAATATGGCGACATTTATCGCAAGTGGTTCGGCAAGGCGCCCTGACCAAATCTGACCAAGGTGGTCTGGTCCACGACCCCACTATAGCCACTGACGCCAGAGACACGCCCGCCGTCAGTGCAGGGTTGCAGGCCCATCCTCGAAAAACGGCGTCATCTGCGCGACGATCACCGAATTCTCGTCCAGCGCACGCTGCATAAGCTCGCGCTCCTCGTCCGAGATGTCTTGATCCTCGGCCTCACGCTCAGCCAAAGTCCCATAGCCGGTGACATCAAGTGGCGCGGTGTCGGCCTGCTTCAGGATTGCAACGGTTTCACGCACGGCCTCAGCCTCATCAACGCCAGAAGCGTAGATCATTAGGGCCGCACCAGTTGCCCCTTCGGGAAGGCCATCGCCTTCCTTGCGCCCGATCTGCACCACGAGCGTGTAGACCTGCTGACGGGAGATTTTCTTTTTTTCCATGCGCTCGCCATATCCCCGTGACGGGGGCTTGGTCAATACAAGCCAACCGGCTAAGCGCAGCAACGCGCCCGTTCAGTAGCGGCTGCGCATCTGATAGCCCGGATGAAAACTCATCCTGACAAAGGTCACCGGCTGCGCCTGAAACCACGTCGTGCGTTCCATCTGAAACAACGGCGCAGCAATCGGGCAAGCAAGGTATTCGGCAAGCGCCGCATCAGCAGCGATCGCCCCGAAGCTGAGTTCCGCCGTCGAAAACGGCACCTCGGCCAATAGCCATTCATTGGGCCCGACCGTACTGAAATCGGCCTCTGCAACGCTGGGTACTGCTGCAATGTTGATCCAGCGATCTTCGAACTGAAACGGTTGATTGTCTCCATAGTGCATCGCACGGATATGTAGCACAGGAGTGTCCGCAGCCAGCTGAAGCTGCGAGGCCAGCCATCCCGGAGCCGAGATCTCCTCCCGATGCACCAGCGCATAGCGGTAGATGGCGTTGCGATCCTCAACCAACTGGCGGGTCAGGGTGATCTCGAGCTTGGCTTGTTTCACGGGTAACACTGCCACCCGTGTGCCGCTTTTGCGTTTGCGGTCGATGATGCCGCGGTCAGCCAACTCTCGCAGCGCACGATTTACTGTGGCGCGGGCGCAACCAAATTCTTCTGCAAGATCCTGTTCGGTTGGCAGAAGATCACCCTGCCCCCAGACCCGGTCCTGAATGCGTTTCAGCACCTCATCACGGACATCCTGAAAGCCGGTCTTTGTCCGTTCTGTCATGCGTCTGCCCCCGCTGGTATCCTGCTCAACCGCTGCCACAGGCCATCCTGTGCCGCAACCCCATGTGCCATCAAAGCGCGCTAAGAAGCGCAGCCACTGCAGAGTTATAGCGGGCGATAATCTGTTCGCGGTTCGCATGGCGTCCGCCGCTCACTACGTGGCGCCCCGCCGACCAGACATCGCGAACCACAGAATCGTCGGCAGCAAAACACAGCCCATCCAGAAACTGATCCGGGCGCAATGCGCAGAGTGTGACATCGGTGGTGTCAAAGGCCATCAGATCCGCCAGTGCCCCAACTGCAAGTCGGCCGGCGTCACGCCCCAGAGCCTGAGCACCCCCGCAAGCCGTACCAAGATAGAGGGTCGCGCCGACAGATCCTTCCTCCGGCACCATCACGTTGCGGGCGAGATCACGCAGCCGTTGCGAGTATTCCAGCAGCCGCAGTTCTTCGCTGAGGGAAATTCTGATATTTGAATCCGACCCCACACCGAAGCGACCGCCATTGTTCTGGAACAATACGCCATTAAACGGCCCGTCACCCAGATTTGCCTCGGTTATCGGACAGAGCCCAGCCACCGCCCCGCTGCGCGCCAGGTCATGGGTTTCCCTCTCCGTCATATGAGTCGCGTGGATGAGGCACCAATCCTTATCGACCGCGCAGTTGTTCAGCAACCACTGCACCGGTCGCTCTCCCAGCCATCCGCCGATATCTGCGACCTCCTGCGGCTGTTCAGCGATATGGATGTGAACCGGGCTTTCTGCACGCAAGGTGAGCACCTCGGCCAGTTCATCCGGCGCGGTCGCACGCAGTGAATGGGGCGCTATGCCAACCCGCGCATCCATCGGCAAAAGCTCACGCGCAGTGGTGCGACAGTCGGACAGAAGGTTTGCATAGCGCGTCACATCATTGCCGAACCGTTGCTGCCCACCGCCCAAAGGTGCCTGCCCCGCGCCGCCGTAAGTATACAGCACCGGCAGATGAGTCAGTCCGATTCCGGTCAAATCCGCAGCGGCAAACACGCGATGGCTCAACTCACCCAGCACCTCATAGGGCTGACCGCCCGGCTGATGATGCACATAGTGGAATTCCCCCACCGACGCATACCCTGCTTCCAGCATTTCCATGAAAACAAGCGCGGCAATCGCCTCATATTGCTCAGGCGTCAGGTGATCGACGAATTGATACATCAGCTTGCGCCAGGACCAGAAGCTGTCCCGCCCGGACACGCGGGTTTCGGTCATTCCTGCCATCGCCCGCTGAAAGCTATGAGAATGCAGGTTGGCCAGTGCCGGCACCAACGCCCCGACCCGATGATCCTGCGGCTGCACAGCCGCACCGGGCTCAAGCGTTGCGATCTTCCCTGCCTCAATCGTGAGCCGCAGATCGGTAACCCAGCCCTGAGGCATCCGCGCGTGTTGGGCAAAAATTGTCTGCATCAGATCCCCATATGTATAGACATAATATCATTAGATCCATACATTCCCCCTATCAAGCGTTTTTGCGAGGATGCCATGGGCGACACCGATTCCTATCTGATCTGTGATGCGACACTGGCAACGATGACTGGAAGTGATCCTGCCTACGGGTTGGTTCCTGACGGTTTGATTGTTGTACAAAACGGCTGGATCCGTTGGTGCGGGTCTGAGGCGCAGCTGCCCAAGGACTATTCAGATTGGCCGCGCGTCTCGATGGGGGGGCGTCTGGTCACACCCGGCCTGATCGACTGCCACACCCATATCGTCTTTGGCGGCAACCGGGCGATGGAGTTCGAGATGCGCCTGAATGGTGCATCATACGAAGACGTCGCACGTGCAGGAGGCGGCATCGTCTCGACCGTATCCGCAACCCGCACCGCATCGCTGGAGGATCTGGTGCAGGGCGCGCTGCCGCGGCTTGATGCGCTGATCGCTGAGGGCGCGACAGTGGTTGAGGTGAAATCCGGTTATGGGCTAGACCGCGAAACCGAGCTGAACATGCTTCGCGCCGCCCGGCGACTGGCAGTACTGCGTTCGGTGACGGTGAACACCACCTTCCTTGGCGCGCATGCCACGCCCGGCGAATACAAAGGCCGCGATGATGCCTATATAGACGAGGTCTGCATTCCCGCCTTACGTGCGGCCCATGCCGAAGGGCTGGTCGATGCGGTTGATGGCTTCTGCGAGAACATCGCCTTTGCGCCCGCGCAGATCGAACGGGTGTTCAAGGCGGCACGGGAGCTGGGTCTGCCAGTGAAACTACACGCCGAACAGTTGAGTCATCAGGGCGGTACCGCGCTGTCAGCACAATATGGTGCATTGTCAGTCGATCACGTGGAATACGCCACCGAAGACGACGCCAAGATGATGGCCGCTGCGGGTTCTGTTGCTGTGATCCTGCCGGGTGCGTTTTACACCATCCGCGAAACCCAGGCGCCGCCGATTGGGCATTTCCGCAGCCATGGCGTGCCGATGGCGCTGGCGACGGACTGCAATCCTGGCTCCTCGCCGCTGACCTCTTTGCTGCTGACCATGAACATGGGCTGCACCCTGTTCCGCATGACGCCGGAGGAGGCGCTGGCAGGCGTCACTTGCAACGCCGCCCGCGCGCTGGGGCTGACAGACCGCGGTCAGATTTCTGCCGGCATGCGCGCCGATCTGGCGGTCTGGGACGTGGAAACGCCCGGCGAGCTGGCCTACCGCATCGGCTTCAACCCGCTTTACACCCGTATCTATGAGGGCAACCAATGATCGAGATGATCCCCGGCACAGTGACCCTGTCCACGCTGGAAGATATCTACCGCAACCTGACCCCGGCCAAGCTGGCGTCTTCGGCCCGTGAACCGGTGGAAGCTGCGGCGCAGATGGTGGCAGATGCCGCTGCCGGACAAGAGGCGGTCTATGGCATTAACACCGGCTTCGGCAAACTGGCCTCGACCAAGATCGCACCGGAAGACACCGCCACCCTGCAGCGCAACCTGATCCTGTCGCATTGCTGCGGAGTAGGGGAGGCGCTGCCGGAGGACAAGACCCGGCTGATGATGACGCTGAAACTGCTGTCGATGGGGCGTGGTGCATCGGGTGTGCGCTGGCTGGTGATTGATCAGATCGAACAGATGCTGGCGCATGGCGTGGTACCGGTGATCCCGTCGCAAGGGTCCGTAGGCGCTTCGGGCGACCTGGCGCCGCTGGCGCATATGGCGGCGGCGATGATCGGGGCAGGGGAGGCCACGTATGACGGCACCCGCATGTCCAGTGCAGAAGCGCTGAAAAAGGCCGGATTAGAGCCTATTGTTCTGGGTCCCAAGGAAGGCCTGGGGCTGATCAACGGCACCCAGTTCTCGACTGCCTGCGCCTTGGCCGGGCTGTTTGACGCCTGGCGCATGGCTGAGGCCTCGATGACCATCGCATCGCTGACGACGGACGCCATCATGGGCTCCACCGCGCCGCTGATCGCCGATATCCACACCCTGCGCGGCCATGCCGGGCAGATCGACGTAGCACAGCAGATGCGGGAGATCATGGACGGTTCGGAAATCCGCGAAAGCCACCGCGAGGACGATACCCGGGTGCAGGATCCCTATTGCATCCGCTGCCAGCCGCAGGTGGTGGGTGCGGCGCTGGACGTGCTGCGGATGGCCGCTAAAACGCTGGAGATTGAGGCCAATGCCGTCACGGATAATCCGCTGGTGCTGGTGAACGAGGGACGCATTGTTTCGGGCGGCAACTTTCATGCGGAATACGTCGGCTTTGCCGCTGACCAGATCGCGCTGGCGGTGGCTGAGATCGGCGCCATCGCGCAGCGCCGGGTGGCGTTGATGGTCGACCCGACCCTAAGCCACGACCTGCCGCCGTTCCTGACGCCGGATCCGGGGCTGAACTCGGGCTTTATGATCGCGGAGGTGACAACTGCGGCACTGATGAGCGAGAACAAGCATCTGGCCAACCCCTGCGTGACCGACTCGACCCCGACCTCGGCGAACCAGGAGGACCACGTGTCTATGGCCGCCCATGGCGCGCTGCGGCTGGGACGGATGAACGCCAACCTGTCGGTGATCCTCGGCGTTGAAATGCTCTGTGCCGCGCAAGGGGTGGAGGCGCGCGCGCCGCTGCAGACCTCGGCGCGCCTGCAGGATGTATTGGCGATGCTGCGCAAAGACATCCCGGCGCTGGCCGAGGATCGCTATCTGGCACCGGACATCGAAGATGCAAGCGCCATGGTTCGCGCGGGCCGTGTTGCGGAAGCTGCCGGTGTGAAGGTGACGGCATGATTGAAGTGACCCAAGGCGTATCGCCGCTGGTGCTGGGGCTGCCCCATACCGGCACCGATGTGCCGCCGGACATCTGGGAGTGCCTGAACGAAGCGGGCAGGGCGCTGGCCGATACCGATTGGCATATCCATAATCTCTATGCAGAACTGGTGGAGGACATCACTACCGTTCGCACCCCCATCCATCGCTATGTGATCGACGTGAACCGCGACCCCACCGGAATCAGTCTCTATCCTGGGAAAAATACCACCACATTGGCGCCCCTGACCGACTTCGACGGGCTACCGATCTGGCGCGAAGGCATGGCGCCGGACAAGGCGGAAATCAGCCGCCGCCGCGACTTCTATCATGCGCCGTACCACGCGGCGCTGACGGCAGAACTGGAGCGGGTGAAGGCGATCCACGGCTTTGCCATCCTTTATGACTGCCATTCGATCCGCGGCGATATCCCGTTCCTGTTTGAGGGCCGTCTGCCGGATTTTAACACTGGCACCAATCTGGGCACCACCTGCGCGCCTGAAATCGAGGCGCTGACCGTGGCCCGTTGCGCGGCGGCAGAGGGCTATACCTCGACCCTCAACGGCCGTTTCAAGGGCGGTTGGACCACCCGCCATTACGGGCGGCCCGCGGAGGGATTGCATGCGATCCAGATGGAACTGGCGCAGGCCACCTACTGCCAGGAAAGCGCCCCCTGGACCTATCTGCCGGAGCGCGCGGACAACCTGCGCACCCATCTCACCAAAATTCTGACTGATCTCAAAAACTGGAGGCCCTCGGCATGAGCGATCCCCGCAAGAACACCCGCGACATCTTCCCGCCCACCGGTTCGGAAATCACCGCCAAGTCCTGGATGACCGAGGCGCCGATGCGGATGATGATGAACAACCTGCATCCCGATGTGGCCGAAAACCCGCATGAGCTGGTGGTCTACGGCGGCATCGGCCGCGCCGCGCGCACCTGGCAGGATTTCGACCTGATCGTCGAGACCCTGAAAAACCTAGAAGAAGACCAGACCCTGATGGTGCAGTCCGGCAAGCCGGTTGGCGTCTTTCAGACCCACAAGGACGCGCCGCGGGTGCTGATCGCCAACTCCAACTTGGTGCCGCATTGGGCCAATTGGGACCACTTCAACGAGCTCGATAAGAAGGGTCTGATGATGTACGGCCAGATGACGGCCGGTTCGTGGATCTATATCGGCACGCAGGGCATCGTGCAGGGCACCTATGAGACCTTTGCCGAGGCGGGCCGCCAGCATTACGGCGGCAGCCTCAAGGGCAAGTGGATCCTGACCGGCGGCCTTGGCGGCATGGGCGGCGCGCAGCCTTTGGCGGCTGTTTTTGCCGGGGCCAGCTGCCTGGCGGTGGAGTGCAATCCCGACAGCATCGATTTCCGCCTGCGCACCAAATACCTGGACGAAAAGGCCGAAACTCTGGACGAGGCGCTGCAGATGATCGAGCGCTGGACCAAGGCGGGCGAGGCGAAATCCGTGGGCCTTCTGGGCAATGCGGCTGAGATTTTCCCGGAGCTGGTGAAGCGCGCGGAAACAGGCGGCATCCGCCCCGATATCGTGACTGACCAGACCTCGGCGCATGATCCGGTCAACGGCTACTTGCCGCTGGGCTGGACCATGGGTGAATGGAAAGAGCGCCGTGAGAGCGACAAGAAAGCGGTTGAGAAAGCCGCCCGCGCCTCGATGAAGGTACAGGTTAAGGCGATGTGCGATTTCCATGCGATGGGCGTGCCCACGGTGGATTACGGCAACAACATCCGCCAGATGGCGCTGGAGGAGGGGCTGGAGAACGCGTTCGACTTCCCCGGCTTTGTGCCTGCCTATATCCGCCCGCTGTTCTGCCGCGGCATCGGTCCGTTCCGCTGGGCTGCACTTTCGGGCGACCCGGAAGATATCCGCAAGACCGACGCCAAGATGAAGGAACTGTTCCCCGAGAACGAAGGCCTGCACCGCTGGCTGGACATGGCGCAGGAGCGCATCGCATTCCAGGGTCTGCCCGCGCGGATCTGCTGGATCGGCCTCGGCGACCGTCATAAGGCGGGCCTTGCGTTCAACGAAATGGTCCGCACGGGTGAGCTGTCGGCGCCGGTGGTGATTGGCCGTGACCATCTGGATAGCGGCTCGGTGGCGTCGCCCAACCGCGAAACGGAGTCGATGCTGGATGGCTCGGACGCGGTGTCGGACTGGCCGCTTCTGAATGCGCTGCTGAACACCGCGTCGGGTGCCACCTGGGTGTCGCTGCATCATGGCGGCGGCGTTGGCATGGGCTTTTCGCAGCATTCCGGCGTGGTGATCTGCTGTGATGGCAGTGACGACGCCGAGCGCCGCATCGGGCGCGTTCTGTGGAACGATCCGGCAACCGGTGTGATGCGCCATGCGGATGCGGGATACGATATCGCCAAGGACTGCGCGCGCGAGCATGGGCTGAACCTGCCCGGCATCCTCTGAGGTCAAAAGGGGCGCTGCCCCTCGGCCTTCCGGCCTCACCCCGGAGTATTTAGAGAAACGTGACAAGGCCAAGCGTCTGTCATCTTTCCCGAAAATACTCTGGGGTCCGGGGCAAAGCCCCGGCTAATACAAAAAACGCGCCTCTAATATTCTAGAGAGCGCGTTTCTTTTGCAGACTGTGCCGCGCAATCAGTCGCGCAGCAGCTCGTTGATCCCGGTCTTGGAGCGGGTTCTTTCATCGACGCGCTTCACGATCACCGCACAATAGAGATTGATGCCGTTTTTCGACGGCATAGAGCCCGCAACAACAACCGAATAGGGCGGCACTTCGCCGTACATCACTTCGCCGGTTTCACGATCAACGATCTTGGTGGACTGACCGATAAAGACGCCCATGCCCAGAACCGACCCTTCCCGCACGATGCAGCCTTCGACCACCTCGGAGCGTGCCCCGATGAAGCAATTGTCCTCAATGATCGTGGGACCGGCCTGCATCGGCTCCAGCACGCCACCGATACCGACACCGCCGGACAGGTGCACGTTCTTGCCGATTTGGGCACAGGAGCCAACGGTCGCCCAGGTGTCAACCATGGTGCCCTCATCGACATGGGCCCCGAGATTGACGAAGGACGGCATCAGGACCACGCCCGGCGCGATATAGGCCGATTTGCGAACAACGCAGTTGGGGACGGCACGGAAACCCGCCGCTTTCCATTGGGTTTCACCCCAACCTTTGAACTTGCTGTCGACCTTGTCCCACCAGCCGGAGCCCTGCGGGCCGCCGGATTGCTCTTCCATATCCTTAATGCGGAAGCCCAGCAGCACGGCCTTCTTGGCCCATTGGTTGACATGCCAGTCGCCACTGTCCTGACGTTCGGCCACACGCAGCTTGCCGGAATCCAATGCGTTCAGGGTCTCTTCGATCGCATCGCGCTGCTCACCTGTGGTGGCGGATGTGATGGTGTCACGGGCCTCCCAAGCGGCCTCAATTGCGGTTTCCAGCTGGGCGTTGGACATCAGGGGTCTCTCCGGCGTGTGGTTGGTTTCGCTGCTACATACCCTCATTTTGCCATGGGGTCATGTGCGGATTGCGTCAATATTCCTCTCCGCAGCGGCCAATCGCGGTACCAGTTACTGGCACCTAGCGGACGCGACGCAAATGACGACGCAGAATATCGCAGGCAGTGGTCACATCGCGACGGCGCATGGCCTGCACGATCAGGGCATGGTCGGTGTCAACGCGCTGACTCCAGCGGTGCTTCCAGTTCGCAAAAAGATGCCGGGCGGAGGCAATATGCAGGTCATCAATTGTCGCCAGCAGGCGCGGCATGCCACAGGGCGACAGGATCACCCGATGAAAGGCCCGATTTTTTTGCTCCCAATCAGCCATATCGGTTGCAGCATCACAGGCCAGCCGGGCGGCATCCGCCGCCTCCAGCTCTGCCGACCCCAAATGGGCAAAGGCATTCTGCAACGCCAGCAATTCCAACGAGACACGCATTTCAATGACCTCGCGTATTTCCGATGGGTCCAGAGCGGTCACCCGCATTCCCCGACGCGGAATGGACTGGGCCAGTCCATGTGCCTCCAGTCGCAGGAGTGCTTCGCGGACCGGCACATGGCTGGCATTGAACTCACGCGCGATGTGATCCTGGCGCAGTTTCTCACCTGCTGGCAGCGCGCCTGTGACGATCCGTTCGCTCAATGCATGATAAATACGGTCAGAGATTGTGGCGCTGACGCTCATGATACGGCCCCGCAACATCGATGAGAGAACCAATTTCCAACGCAGCACTCACGAAGGTACATTCAGTGCCTCCAGCGGATCAGTGGCAATATTGCCACCACAGAGAAGCACAGCGACCCGCTCATCCGGGGCGGGTTGGTAGGCACCGCTGGTCAGCGCTGCCAAGGCAGTTGCACCTGCCGGCTCCACCAGAAGCCGACGCTCCTTCCACAGTTTGTTCTGCGCTGCGCTAATTGCCTCATCCGACACGGTGAGCGAGGTCACGGTATCAGATTGGCCCTGTGCCAGCTCATAGCAGAGGGTTCCGATTCGCCGAGCACCAAGCGCATTTGCAGCAACACCCGACACTTCGACATCAACAGGCCTGCCGACGGCAAGCGCGGCGTTCAGCGCCGAGCTGGTTTCGGGCTCCACTGCCACAATCTTCTTCGATCCACCATACCAGGCCATCGCGCCTGCGATGAGGCCGCCGCCGCCCACCGCGATCAAAAGGGTATCGGCCTCCAGACCCTGGGCATCCCATTCGGCAAAACAGGTTCCCTGACCAATCACCGTTGCAGCTGCGTCGTAGGCATGGACCTGCATGGCGCCAGTTTGCTGCTCATAGGCCTGCGCCTGCTCTAGCGCATTGGCATAGGCGCCCGGCACGACCTCCAGGTCGGCGCCGCAGGCCCGGATCAGCGCAATTTTCGCAGGGCCTGCCATCTCAGGCACATAGACGCGCGCGCGCACTCCAAGCCGCTTTGCCGCATAGGCAACCGCTGCGCCATGATTTCCACCCGAAGCCGCCACCAGCCCCGCATCCGGCACAGATCCGCCCAACAGGGTGTTGAAGGCACCCCGCGCCTTGAAGCTGCCGGTGTGCTGCATATGCTCCAGCTTCAGCGATATTGGGTAATCTAATCCAAAGCCGGTGGTTTCGAGTATCGGTGTGCGTTGAATATACGGGCGGATCCGCGTGTCAGCGGCCCTGATATCCTGTGTCCAATGCATATGCTGTCCCCTTTTGCCCTCGGCGCGCTGACCGTAATCCCTGTACCGGCGGGTGCAAGCCCTCGTTACACCTGACCGCGCTTCACCATGGATCACCTTCGTGTCGGCGCGCCATTCCGGGCTAGCGCCACGACAGCCAAAGCGGTAGAACTGGAACTCCGCTTTTTTCAAAAATAACACAGTAGGTTTGCAATGAATGATGATCGCCACAGCCGATTCCGGGATGCACATTCTGACAGGGATCGCGCCGAGCACGTGCCATCGACACCGCAGACCGAATCTCCCGCGTATCGTCTGGCGTTTGCAGATAAAGATTTTCTCTGTCGCGACGAGCTGCGCCCGGTGCGGTTGCAGCTGGAGCTGCTGAAGCCCCAGCTAATGCTGGATGAACATGGTATTGAAAGCACAATCGTCATGTTTGGCGGTGCGCGGATCCCTGCCCCCAAGGACAAGGATAAGGCGCGCACCAAGACATTGCGTGACCTGTCGCATTTCTACGATGAGGCTCGCAAATTTGCAAAGCTGATGACCGAAAAATCCATGACCACCGGTGGCAAGAATGATGTCATCGTCACCGGCGGTGGCCCGGGTGTGATGGAGGCGGGCAACCGTGGAGCGATTGATGCCGGGGGCGCCTCGGTTGGCCTCAATATCGTGCTGCCGCATGAGCAGGCGCCGAATGAATATGTGACGCCCGACCTGTGTTTCAACTTCCACTATTTTGCGATCCGGAAAATGCACTTCTTGATGCGCGCGCGCGCCATCACCGTGTTCCCAGGCGGCTTTGGCACCCTGGATGAGATGTTTGAAACCCTGACACTCATTCAGACCGGCCGGATGGAGCGTGTTCCATTCCTGCTTTTTGGCCGTGCCTTCTGGGAAAAGATCATCAATTGGGAGGCACTGGCGGATGCCGGTACCATTTCCGAGGAAGATCTTGATCTGTTCCGTTTTGTGGAAACCGCCGAGGAGGCGATCCACGTTATCGACAACTGGGAACCAGCGCCACCACGCGACAGCCTGCCCGGTCGCGACGAGTAATCATGTAACCTTCCCCGTCGCGCAGAAAAAGTGCGTGGCGGGGACCGCTAGATGCGCAAATGGATCAGGCAAATTCGGCTGGCAGGGCACCCAACGGTTTGCCATGCGGCAGGCGGGTCAGAATTTGCGCCCCTTCGATATCCTTGATCGCATAGCCGTAGCCACGCAGACGGAATTTCCATTCACGTTGGCTCAGCGCCTTGCCGCGTTCTTCACGCACCAGATCCAAAACGGTGGGCTCAATCGGCGTGGCGGCCGGTGTATGACGTGCCATGATCTCTTTCCCTTCCATTGACTGTCTACGATTTGGAAACTGTCCTGTCGAAATGGCAGAAATGTACCGCGATTGAGGAAATTTCTGGGCAGCAGCCAAAACCGCAAGTCACGGAGTTCAGAATCGCCGCCTGGCAACCGGAGATCGAAAGCCATCAAATCAGCATCCTAATCTTCCGTCATTAAGAGGATTGCTTTGAATATGATCTTCCGGCGCAGAAATGCCATTTTCTGGAATCTGATGGAAAAGCATCTGCCCAGACCCTCCAACATCCAGGTATTGCTTTGAATAAACTGCATTTTCAGAAAGGGATCGCAAAAAAAGCGACAGGAACAGATCAGTGCAGATTGCAACACTCAGATAGGTCGCGAGTCCCAAAACTGCGCAAAAAGTCCCAATCTTGGGCGTATCGGCGCCACATTCATTGACGAGGTTGATGGTAACCCAATGTGGAGTGGTCACATGCCAAGAGTCTCGGATTATTCAGCGCTGCTATACTATCTTGATGGTGACCATTTTCGCTGGAACGCCCCTGCCGAAATTGGGACCCAGGCAATCATCACATATAGCTTCACAGAGACCGGTAGCCTTGCAGACCCTGCAGTAAGCGACCCCTATGGCGCGACGGAATACTGGTCATTTGACGAGGATCAGCGCGACATCTTTCGCGAAGGACTTTCCCTCTACGAAGATATTTCGGGGGTCCGGTTTATCGAAGTCGAAGGCCGGGGCATGATCAATGCGTTTGGTACAACCGGCAGCAGTGCTGGTGGCTGGGCCAATATCGCGATGTCCGGAAATGGCTTCACTGGCCGAGGCGACCTGACCGTTGATACGGACGTCATGACAAAAGGCACCTATGGCTATGTCACGGTGTTGCATGAGATAGGTCATACTCTCGGACTGCAACACTCTCATGACGGCGGTCTGACACTAGATCGTCACGCAGACACACCCGAAAACACAGTGATGACCTACAATCATAGCCCTGCCTATGTGACCGAATTGGGCACCTTTGATATTCAGGCAATGCAACATCTCTACGGCAATTCCGATAGCTTCACCGGATGGGAAATACTGGGCGGCGGAAGCGACCCGATCATCATCCGCAGTACGAATGCTTCTGAAACGGTGATCGGAACCGATCAAAATACCACCATCAATGCCAAGGGCGGCCATGACCACGTTCAGGGCCGTGAAGCAGATGACACACTGCGCGGCGCGGATGGGCGCGATACGATGGTCGGTGGCTTGGGAGAGGACCGCCTATTTGGCGGTAATGGCGCCGACCTCCTGATTGGCGGCACCGGGGGCGACGCCTATTCCGGTGGTAGCGATGATGACGTCCTCTACGGCAATCGCGGGCATGACATGCTACACGGCGGATCCGGCAACGACCACCTGTTGGGTGGTATTGGCCGCGACACGCTGGTGGGCGGCGACGGCAGCGATACCCTGACCGGTGGTACTGGTGCGGATACCTTTGTTTTTGATCAGGCTGATGCCTTCGACACCAACCGGATTACCGATTTTGGTCGGGGCGCAGATGTGATCGACCTGTCGGGTCTTTGGCTTACCAGTCTGGACCAGCTGGACATCGCAAAAGACAGCGGCACCACCACCATCTCCTATTCCAATTGGTTTGAGCTGGAGCTGACCAATTATGCCGACCCCCTAACGGGATCGGATTTCATATTCAGTTGAGGCAGCCGGGGACCTGCCTGGAGGTCGAGGTCAGGGGTTGAGCCCCGCCTCGGCCTCAATCTGTTTACGGCTCTTGCGCGCACGCTCGGTTGCGGATTTCAACTGACCACAGGCCGCCAGAATGTCTTCACCACGCGGGGTACGGATAGGCGAGGCATAGCCGGCCTGATAGATGATGTTCGCGAACGCATGGATCCGGTTGTTCGACGACCGCGTATAAGGCGAGCCAGGCCATTCATTGAATGGGATGAGGTTCACTTTCGCCGGGATCCCCTTGATCAATTCGACCAGGCGATGGGCGTCTTCATCGCTATCGTTCACACCATTCAGCATCACATACTCGAAGGTGATCCGCTCCGAATTGGTCAGACGGGGATACGCTCGCAGAGCCTCCAGAAGTGCTTCGATATTCCAGCGTTTGTTGATTGGCACCAGCTTGTCGCGCACCTCATCCGTGGTGGCATGGAAGGACACCGCCAGAAGGCAGCCGATTTCTTCGGCCGTGCGGGCAATTTCCGGCACCACCCCCGAGGTCGAGAGAGTAATACGACGGCGTGACAGGCTGATCCCCTCAGGATCCATCGCAATCTTCATCGCATCGCGCACGTTTTCGAAGTTGTAGAGCGGCTCACCCATGCCCATCAGCACGATGTTCGACAGCAGACGCGTCTCGTCCTTGGGGGCTCCGGGTACGGGCCATTCGTCCAGATCGTCACGCGCCATCATGATCTGGCCGACGATTTCAGCGGCGGTCAGGTTGCGGACCAGCTTCTGCGTGCCGGTATGGCAGAAGGAACATGTCAGGGTGCACCCCACCTGGGAGGAAATGCAGAGCGTGCCGCGCCCTTCCTCCGGGATATAGACGACCTCAACCTCGTGACCGCCAGCAATGCGCACCAGATATTTGCGCGTCCCATCGGTCGAGACCTGCTTGCTCACGACCTCCGGGGTCGCAATCTCAAAATGCTCATCCAAGTCAGCGCGATAAGCTTTGGCGAGGTTTGTCATCTCGGCAAAGTCACGCTTGCCCCATTGATAAATCCACTGCCAGATCTGCCCCACCCGCATTTTGGCCTGCTTTTCCGGTGTTCCATGCGCGATCAGGGTCTCGCGCAGCTGGTCGCGGGTCAGGCCCACAAGATTGATCTTGCCGCCCTCTGGCAGTTTGCGGGGCAGGGTCAGGACGTCTTGGGTGATCGGCGCATTGGCGGTCATGGCAAAAAGACTCGGTCTGTTTGGGTGGATGCGGCTCTATATAGGATTCTCACCGAAGATCAAAAGGAATCCTGCAGATTGATCTTTTGCGCCCGCTATCCTGCGTGGTCCATCAGCGCCTCGACCCGATCCCGCGTCAGGGTGATGCGACAGGACAGAATGGCGATACCGGTACCGGAACCACCGCCGAAGGTCGCGCCGACAAAATCGCAATGAGCATCCCGAAACGCCTCCCAGGACTTTTGCGCTGTCTCCAACGCCGGGCTGGCACTTTGACGCCCTGTAATGCCGTCCAGATCGGCGGCCGCCTCTCGGGCATAATCGAGCGCTCGTGACAGTGCGGCGTTCGCGCGAGTCTGGTCACCATTCAGTCAGTCGCGCAGCTCAATCTGGGAACCGGTACCACTGCATTCCATCGCGGGATCCGCAAGAGCGGGCAGCGGCAGCGCAAGAAGGGCTGAAAGCATGTACGGCCGCATGATCTGAATGTCCTTTTTCTTTGTCATCGCTTCACCGAAATAAAGTTTTGTTTGCGCAAATACAAAACCCCGGACAAAAGCCGGGGTTTATAGGCGTTCAGTTGAAGCGCCAGAGCGATCTCCGGATGCCCTCAGTTACAGCGCTTTTCCGCGTCTTCGACCGCGGCGGTAAAGCCCAGGAGCGAGAACGTATCCTTGGTCTGCGTGCCGCGTGCGGACCGGGCGGTCAGAACTGCCTGCGCGCCGCGTTTCATTGCGGTGATGATCTTCGCGTCATCCGCAGCAGTCGCAGGCCAGGCCCATTCGCCTTCGGTGAACAGCTCAAATTCGGTGTCACCCACCGCAAGGTTCACAGTCGAACCCGGAGCAAAAGGATACCCGCCAGTAAAGGTCACCTGACCCTTGTCGCCCGTCTCCGGTCGGTAGAAGACAAACAACTGAATCTTGCCGCGACGCACCGCTTTGACCCGCCCGTCGCGGGTGTTCACGGTTTCCTTGGGCGCTGAGACTCCCCAGCATTCCTTGGGACTTTCGCCTTGGAACACGCTCCAGTCGACATTGCTCGCAACGCGATTGTCAGATTCTGCCTGCTGTGCGGATGCGCTGGTGGCCATTGCGGCCAGACACAGGCCCGCGATGCAGCGGACGAGTTTTGATGTCATTTGTCCCAACTCCAAGACTGTCTTTACCTCAAATAAGCCAGAGGACATGCGGCGTTGCCTCCGCCGTCTGGTCCCGATCCCCTCGCTTGTGTACTCATACACACTATCGTAACTATCGCCACGTGTGAAAGCCCGTTTTGGCGGGAAATTGCCAACAGGAAAGGCGTTTTGTGATGACCAACCCCGTACCAATGACCGAAGTATGGCGCGGTCCACTCCTAGAAAGCCTCCACTTAGGGCATGCCGTGGTCTGTAACGCCAAGGGCGAGATCGTGCGCAGCTGGGGCGATCCCGATGCGGTGATTTACCCTCGCAGCTCGGCCAAAATGATCCAGGCCTTGCCACTGATTACCTCGGGTGCTGCCGCAAAATACGGGCTGACATCTGAACAGCTGGCCCTGGCCTGCGCCTCCCACAATGGAGCCGAAATCCACACAAGCCGCGTTAACGCCTGGTTGGATCAGCTCTCCATGACCGATCATGATTTCCGCTGCGGCCCGCAGCTGCCCGACGATATTCCCGCGCGCAACGCGCTGATCAAAACAGACACCAGCCCCTGTCAGGTGCACAATAATTGCTCCGGCAAACACGCGGGTTTCTTGACCCTGTCACAGCATCTGGGCGCCGGACCCGAGTATGTCGAGATTGACCACCCGGTACAGCAGGCCTGCCGCAGCGCCTTTGAGCAGGTGACGGAAGAAGTCAGCCCCGGCTACGGTATCGACGGATGCTCGGCCCCGAATTTCGCAACCTCCGTAAAAGGTCTGGCCCGCGCGATGGCTTGGTTCGCCGCCGCGTCGGACCGCTCAGACCGCGATGCAGACGCCGCACAGCAGTTGGTCAGCGCGATGATGGCCCATCCCGAGCTGGTTGCAGGTGAAACCCGCGCCTGCACTAACCTGATGCGCGCGATGGGTGGCAAGGTAGCCATCAAAACCGGCGCCGAAGCCGTCTTCATAGCCATCCTGCCCGAACAGAAACTGGGTGTGGCGCTGAAAATCACCGACGGCGCCACCCGCGCCAGCGAATGCGCAATTGCAAGCATTCTGGTGGGGCTGGGCGTTCTGGATGCGGATCATCCAGCAACGCTAAAATACCGCAACGCCCCCCTGATCAATCGTCGCGGTATTGACTGTGGTTCAATCCGGCCATCCGCCGAAATGACATTCTGAACGTAAATCGCCCCGGCAGCCATATGGCGACCGGGGCGATGTTTAAGGCAGCAGCCTGTCATTACATTTCGATAATTTCGGCCACCTCAACCGAACCGTCGCCGCTGACAACCATCGGGCAACCATTTGCCATTTTGCAGGCGGCGTCGATGTCGACCGCCTCGACCACAGAATACCCGGAAAGCGGATTGGCCCCGCCATTGTCCTCGACCCCGGAATGCTGAACCGTCTTGGACATGCCAACGGGATTGCCGGGCACGACAAGCGCATCGCCCATTTCTCCCATCCAGCTTTTCCAAGCATCCATCACCTTCGCCCCCTCCTCAGGTGACTCAGGTGTCTTGCCGCCGTGATACGCAAAGATGAATTGTGGCATTGGGTACTCCTCTCCCGTTTGGGTCTTCGTTAAAAACACTCGCAGCCGCCTGTATCTGCCAAGATTACTGGATCTTGGACGCCAGTTTGCGCAGGGTTGATTCCCAGCCTTTCTGATGGCCTGCGGCCTGTTCGGAACTGTCCAGATTGCGATGGTCGATGACCAGGCGAGCCCCCGCATCGACAGCCTCAACGGTCAGGGTCACATGGCTTTCGTGACCCCGCGCGCCGGTCTCATCGTGCCATCCCCAGGTAAACCCGATCGATTGCGGCGGCCGCACATGGGTGACCACCCCGGACACATGGTAGCGATCCCCATCCGCATTGGTCATGACCGTGGACCACGGCCCCTCCTGATGGAAATTCAATGTATGTTCAGGCACGGTCATCCCCTCAGGCCCCCACCATTGCAGCAGTTTTTCGGTGTCGCTGATCCAGGCAAACAGGCGCTCCGGTGTGACTGGAAATTCGCGTTCCAATCGCAGATCTGTCATTCCATTTCCTCCTTTAGCGCCGCCTCCAGCCGGTCAAGGCTGCTTTGCCAGAACGATTGTCGAGATATCGTCCAATCCGCGATCAGCTTCAGCCCCTCCGGTCGCGCAGAATACAATCGGCGCGTCCCATCGGCGCGCTGAGCAACCAGCCCCGCCTCGCGCAGGACCTTGAGGTGCCGAGAGACTGCTGGCGCCGTGATGCCCGATCCCCGAACAAGATCCCCGGCGGGCAATTCGCCGTGTTCCATCAACTGTTCGACGATGGCCATGCGGGTGCCGTCAGACAGCGCGGAAAAGGATTTGAGCAGAGGTGTCATACCCTCACATTAACACAATCGTTAATTAATATATAGGTTAAATTGTGGACGACACGGCAACCGGACTGGCATTGACGCGGCTTCAGAACATCAGGGGATCACAGCATGTCCCATAAGAGACGCAACGCCAGCACAACCGATGTCAGCACCAGCAACGGCTTGATCATCCGCGCACCCTGTTTCTGCGCTATCCCGGCGCCTACGCGTGCGCCGACGATCTGCGCAGCGCCCATGGCCAATCCCACACCCCACCAAGGCGTCGCAACAAAAGCAAAGGCCAGCAGCGCCCCGGCGTTAGATGCAAAATTCAGCAGCTTTGTATGTGCGGTCGCCCGCAAAATGCCGAAACCGGCCAGCGACACGAAACCAAGCATGTAGAAACTACCGGCCCCCGGCCCCAGAAGACCATCATAGAGCCCGCAGAGCGGCACAATTGTGACTGCAAAAAGCGTGGGAGACAGGCGCCGTGTCCGGTCACTGTCATCCAGCCCCTTTTTGGTGGCAAAGAATACCGCGATCCCAATTAGCAGCAACGGCAGGATCCATCGGATCCACGTTGTCGGCAGAACGGATATCAACAGCGCGCCGCAGATTGAGGCAAGGCCCGCGATCAGGGCTGACCCGGCCTGCGCCCGCAGGTCAACATGACCGCCGCGGGAATAGCTGATCGCCGCGGTGGCGGCGCCAAACAACCCTTGAATCTTGTTGGTCGCCAAAGCGGTAATGGGATTGGCACCGGCCAGCAGCAATACAGGCACCGTGATCAGCCCTCCACCGCCCGCAACCGCATCAATAAACCCAGCCGCAAACCCTGCTGCCATCAACAGCAGCAGGAGATCAAACCCCACTTCGAACATAAAATCAGCCCTTGAAATCAGTCCGGGCATAGCCCTGGAGATAAAGCAGTGCCGTCAGGTCGCCGTGGTTGATACGGATATCACATTCTGCGGCCACAGATGGTTTGGCGTGCAAGGCAACCCCTGCTCCTGCCCGGCCCAACATGCCGAGATCATTGGCCCCGTCACCGACCGCCATGACATCCGCCTCGCTCAACCCGAGGCGGGCGGTGATCTGTTCCAGCGCCTCAACCTTGGCAGCGCGCCCCAGAATCGGCATACCAACCTCGCCAGTGAGCAACCCATCGGCGACCAGCAACGTATTGGCACGGTTCTCATCGAATCCCAGCTGCTCTGCCACCCGTGAGGTAAAGGCGGTGAACCCACCAGACACCAGCGCCGCGTAGGCCCCGTCAGCCTTCATCGTAGCCAGCAGCGCGGGCCCACCAGGCATCAAGGTGATGCGACGATCCAAAACCTGAGCAATCACTTCGACAGGCAGCCCTTTCAGCAGCGCCACGCGCTCCCGCAGGGCGCCGTCGAAATCCAGCTCACCATTCATGGCGCGGGCGGTGATGTCCTTCACGCGCGCACCGACGCCGGCCTCCTCAGCCAGCTCATCAATACACTCCTGTTGGATCATGGTGCTGTCCATATCGGCCAGCAGCATCTTCTTGCGACGCCCCTCCCTTGGCTGAACCACCAGATCAACGCCAAGCTCCTGCAGATCGGCCCAGACCTCCCATTGGTTGTCCGGCAACCGCTCCAAAGAGAACTCCGCAGCAATATCGGGTGCCAGCCACTGTGCGTCCCCACCAGCCCAGGCATTGCGCAGAGAGTCGACAAGCGCAGGCGCAAGGCAGGGGTTTTTCGGATTGCAAAGCAGGGTGGCAACAAACATCGGCAGGCTCCATTCGGGCGGGGTTGCGCCCGTCATACGCCCGCACGCCCACTATCGCCAAGCCCTCGAATCCACCCCGATGCCAGAACTGTGCTGCCAGCGTCGCACATCACGTCGGCCTGCCGCCCTAGGATACATCTGTTTCCGAAAGGCGTCACAACAGGTCGTGAATGATCCCAAAATGGCCGCTATCTGTCGTTTTCCCTGTTGCCGGGCCGGATTTCAGCCAGTAGCCCTATCTGTGGGACACCTCTCCCCAACGAGAGGCGCTTATCTGGAAGGATAGCAGTAATGGCTATTGAACAACCGGCAACGCGGCCGGGTAATCCGCGTTTTTCTTCTGGCCCCTGCGCCAAACCCCCCGCATTTGATCTGACCAAACTTGCAGGCGCGCCCTTGGGCCGCAGCCACCGTGCTGCCGTTGGCAAGGACAAGCTGCTCGCCGCAATTGAAGGCACGCGCGAAATCCTCGGCGTACCGGCGGATTACCGCATTGGCATCGTGCCTGCCTCGGACACCGGCGCTGTTGAGATGGCAATGTGGAACCTGCTGGGCGCGCGCGGCGCGGAGATGCTGGCCTGGGAAAGCTTTGGCGCGGGCTGGGTTACGGATGTTGTCAAACAGCTGAAACTGGACGCGGTTGTGAAGACCGCCGACTACGGTGAGCTGGTCGATCTGGCCTCTGTCGATTTCAACAATGACGTCGTTTTCACCTGGAACGGCACGACATCCGGCGTGCGTGTGCCCAACGGTGACTGGATTCCATCCGACCGTGATGGGCTGACCATCTGCGATGCGACCTCTGCTGCCTTCGCGCAGGATCTGCCGTGGGACAAACTGGATGTGACCACCTTCTCCTGGCAGAAAGTTCTGGGTGGTGAGGCCGCACATGGCATGATCATCCTGTCCCCGCGCGCGGTCGAACGGCTGGAAAGCTATACCCCAGCCTGGCCCCTGCCGAAGATCTTCCGCCTGACCAAAGGCGGCAAGCTGATCGACGGTATCTTCAAGGGGGCGACGATCAATACACCGTCCATGCTGGCGGTTGAGGATTACCTGCTGGCGCTGGACTGGGCGCGGTCTGTTGGTGGTCTGGACGGGTTGAAGGCGCGCGCGGACGCAAATGCCCAGGCGATCTTCAACTTTTGTGCCAACCGCCCCTGGATCGCCAATCTGGCAACGGATGTCGCGACACGGTCAAACACCTCAGTCTGCCTGAAGTTCACCGATCCCCGCATTCAGGACGGCGCTGTATTTGCCAAGGCAATCGCCAAGCGGCTGGAGGCGGAGAACATCGCTCTGGACATCGGCGCCTATCGCGACGCGCCGGCCGGCCTGCGCATCTGGTGCGGCGGCACGGTTGAAACCTCAGATATCGAGGCCATGCTGCCCTGGCTCGAATGGGCCTTTGAGGTCGAAATCGCAGCACAATCGGCAGCGGCCTGATCAAGACGCCGCCTGCCCGACCAACCAAATCGGGCAGGCACCATATACCCTGACGTCTAGCGCGGCGTCATTCCAGACATTCGGCCCAACCGGCCCCCGCATGAAGGACCTAACCCATGGCTCCCAAAGTTCTCATTTCCGACAAGCTGTCCGAAGCCGCTGTTCAGATTTTCCGTGATCGCGGTATCGACGTTGATTTCCAGCCCGACCTGGGTAAGGACAAGGACAAACTGGCCGCAATCATCGGCGACTACGACGGGCTTGCGATCCGTTCGGCCACCAAGGTGACGCAGAAGATTCTCGACAATGCCACCAACCTCAAGGTGATCGCCCGCGCCGGCATCGGCACCGATAATATCGACAAGGATGCTGCCTCGCAGAAGGGCGTGATCGTGATGAACACGCCTTTTGGCAATATGATCACCACCGCCGAGCATGCCATCGCCATGATGTTTGCTGTCGCGCGACAGATCCCTGAGGCCTCCGCCTCGACCCATGCCGGAAAATGGGAGAAATCCAAATTCATGGGGGTCGAACTGACCAACAAGACGCTGGGTGTGATCGGTGCCGGAAACATCGGTGGCATTGTCTGCGACCGTGCGCGTGGACTGAAGATGAAAGTCGTCGCCTATGACCCCTTCCTCAGCCAGGAAAAGGCCGACAAGATCGGCGTCGAGAAGGTCGAGCTGGATGAGCTGCTCGCGCGGGCAGATTTCATCACCCTGCATGTGCCTCTGACCGATCAGACACGGAACATCCTGTCCAAGGAGAACCTGGAAAAAACCAAGAAAGGCGTCCGTATCATCAATTGCGCCCGTGGTGGTCTGGTGGATGAGGCTGCTCTGGCAGAGCTGCTGACCTCCGGCCATGTTGCCGGTGCAGCCTTTGATGTCTTTTCCGAAGAACCGGCCAAAACTAATCCGCTCTTCGGCCTACCAAACGTAGTCTGTACCCCGCATCTGGGCGCCGCCACCAGTGAGGCACAGGAAAATGTCGCCCTGCAGGTCGCGGAACAGATGTCCAACTATCTGCTGGACGGTGCTGTCGAAAACGCGCTGAACATGCCTTCGATGACCGCTGAGGAAGCCCGTGTGATGGGTCCCTGGGTTGCACTCTCCGGCCACCTCGGCGGCTTTATCGGACAGATGACCGATGAACCCATTCAGGCGATCAATATCCTGTATGACGGTGTGGCCTCCGAGATGAACCTCGCCGCACTGAACTGCTCGGTTGTGGCAGGCATCATGAAGAAGCTGAACCCGGACGTGAATATGGTGTCCGCACCAGTGGTGGCCCGCGAACGCGGCATTCAGATCTCCACCACCAATCAGGATAAGTCCGGCACCTTTGACGGTTATATCAAGGTCACGGTGGTCACCAGCAAGCGCGAGCGTTCGGTGGCCGGAACCGTGTTCTCCGACGGCAAACCACGCTTCATCCAGATCAAGGGCATCAATATCGACGCCGAGGTTGGCGCGCATATGCTCTATACCACCAACGAAGATGTCCCCGGCATCATTGGTACACTGGGGCAGATCCTGGGCGACATGGGCGTCAATATCGCCAACTTTACCCTCGGTCGGTCCGAGGCTGGTGGGGAGGCCATCGCGCTTCTTTACGTTGATGAACCGGTGCCCGCAGCCGCCCGGGCAGCTTTGGCAGAAACCGAGTTCTTCAACCAGATCAAACCGCTGCAATTCGATGTCGGCTGAGTTCTAGTTCAGCTACGATTTGAACAGATGCGCCGCCCGGGTATAAGGGCGGCGCATTTTACGTTTCGCCTCTGTTGATGACACCCTGAGGGACCCCGCCCTATGACCAGACCTACGACAAGCCCAATCTACGCCATCGGTGATATTCACGGCCAGCTGGAGATGTTGGAGCAAGCCCTGGAATGTATCGAAGCAGACGGCGGCCGCGACGCACAGGTGGTGTTCCTTGGCGATTATATTGACCGCGGACCTGATAGCCGGGGTGTCATTGACCTGCTGATCCGCGGCCAGACAGAAGGACGTGACTGGACCACGCTCCTTGGTAATCATGACCGCATGTTCGCATGGTTCATGGAAGATATCCCGCGTCACGACCCGCATATGCTGGTTGGCTATCACTGGCTGCATGAACGCATCGGCGGGATCGAAACCCTGGAAAGCTACGGCGTTGCAGTCCCTGAACGCACCCGGCTGGAGGACGTCCATGCAGCGGCAAGGGCTGCTGTGCCAGACAGCCATGTCACCTTCCTTCGACAGCTAAAACCAATGTATCAGACCGATGATCTGGCTTTCGTCCACGCAGGGATCAAACCCGGTATCTCACTGGATGACCAAGTCGAAAACGATCTGGTATGGATCCGCCAGCCCTTCCACAGACACACCGCCCAGCACCCGAAACTGATCATTCACGGCCATACACCGGTGGATACCCCCACGCATTATGGTAACCGCGTCAACCTCGACACCGGAGCGGGCTACGGCAAACCGCTCACAACAGCTGTCTTTGAAGGTGCCTCAGCCTGGTCTCTCAGTGACACAGGGCGACGAAAGCTAGCCCCATAGCCATCTTCCCTTGGCCGAATATGCGGAGTGACCGACTTTGCGGGAAGAGCTCCGTAGCGAGGGCACGCCATGCGACGGAGTAAA
Source organism: Phaeobacter inhibens DSM 16374 (assembly GCF_000473105.1). NCBI lineage: Bacteria > Pseudomonadati > Pseudomonadota > Alphaproteobacteria > Rhodobacterales > Roseobacteraceae > Phaeobacter > Phaeobacter inhibens. Next base: position 2,565,184 of record NZ_KI421498.1, read on the forward strand.
CGTGAAGCCGCCCATCATCTTGGAACAGGATACGCTGGGCTTAACAATAGATTCCAGAGACCTGTTGCAGTCTGGCGCAAGGCTGATAGTCAATATCGGCGAGATCGCGGAAGTTCAGATCCGTCAGGCGGACATCGGTCACGTCACCATCGGCGACCCTGTTGGATTGAGGTCTCGGCGAAGTATCTATCTGACATGCTGCATAGCCAGTAGAGCGTATGTTCTACTCCCTTCATCTCCTCAGGGAAGATACTGAACGAAGCGATTGCATATCCTCGAGGTGGATTGCGGCCTAAGGCCAATGAGGGAGCAGACAGCCCCTCCCCCACGTATATCAAAAATCCAGATCGGCGTAATGCGCAGGTGGGCTGAAACCGGGGATCTGATCGGCAAGAATCGAGCGGAAGGCCGGACGCGATTTGATCTTGGCGTACCAATCCTTGACCACCGCCGACCGGTTCCAATCCACGTCCGAAATATAGTCCAGCGACGACAGATGCGCGGCCGCCGCGAAGTCTGCCAGTGTCATCTGATCGCCAGCAAGCCAACGGCGGTGATCGAGCAGCCAGGCAAGATAATCTAGATGATACTTGATTGCCCGCGCGCCGGCCTTGACGTTGCCGCTGTCAGGATAACCTTGGCCAGTCACCTTCTTGTTCACCCGCTCATATAGCAGTTTGGAGGTGACCTCATGGTGGAATTTGTCGTCAAACCAACTGACCAGACGGCGCACCTCATAACGGCCCTCGGGGTCGCTGGGCATCAGAGATGGGTCGGGGCGGGTCTCTTCGAGATATTCGCAGATGGCAGCGCTTTCGGCCATCAACTTACCATCCAGACGGATCACCGGCACCTTGGCAGCAGGGTTGCGACGCAGGAAATCGGCCTCTTTCTCCCAGTAACGCTCCTCGACCAGCTCAACCTCGATCCGCTTTTCGGCCAGCGACAGGCGCACTTTGCGGCAAAAGGGTGAGAGGGGCACATGATAGAGGCGGGCCATGGGACAGCGGATCTCCTGTTGCGGGCGGCTGGGGTCAGACAGCAATGCCCAAAAGCGGCAGAAGTTTCAATCCTCGAAACAGGCCGCGCGGCCATCTGCGCGAATGGTGGCCGCACCATCCATGATCTGGGCTGCGCGTTTGCGCATGAACGCGGTGGGTTTGGCCGCTGAACGCTCTTTGGGGTTGGGCAAAACGGTGGCTAGAAGTGCGGCCTGCCTGCGGCTCAGTTCATCCGGACCGACACCGAAATAATGCCGCGCGGCAGCCTCGGCGCCAAACACACCTTCGCCCATTTCAGCAACATTCAGATAGACCTCAAGGATACGCCGCTTGGTCCAAACGGCCTCAACCATCGGGGTCATCAGCGTTTCCAGCGCCTTGCGGAACCAACTGCGCCCCTGCCAGAGAAACACGTTTTTTACCACCTGCTGAGAAATGGTGGAGCCGCCGCGTTGACCACCGTCAGCGATTGCAGCGCGAATGGCCTGCGCATCCAGCCCCCAGTGCTGGCAGAATCGGGCATCCTCAGCCGCCACGACAGACCGCCCCAGCGCCGGTGCGATATGTTCGATCGGCACCCACTCACGATCAACATCCCCAAGGCGGCGATATTCCGACCAGATGGTATGTGTGGTGGGCGGGTTGATCACCGAAAACAACAGGATCGGCAACAGGGTCACAACCAGAAAACCCAAGGTGGCCCGCCCCAGCCAGCGCCGCAACAGGCGGCGGGGAGAGAGCTTTGCGCGGGCCTTGCTTTTGCCTGCTGCCTTGCTTTGCTTCTTGCCCTTTGTTGAGGGTTTCGATGCTTTGGTTGATTTTTCTGCCTTCGCCATAAGGTCTCTATACGGCAGAGATCGGGCTTGCTCCAACCGGGAAATCCCTTCGCCCGCAAGAGATTGCCCAGCCGCAGTGTCCAGATGTGAAAAGGCCCCGACCACAGCAGCGGTCGGAGCCCATCCAAGGCACATGCAGAGGAGGTGGCGGGGCCTATTCCGCCGGAACGGCTGTAGCCTCAAGCGTCAGAGGCTGCGGCAGCTTGTTCAGCATTTCCTTCGGGCAGATTTGCAGGAAATTGCCCTTCTCGTTCTCCCAATGCTGCAGGATTTCAGCGGCCTTGCGGCTACCTGTTTCCTGCAGATGGCGCTCAATCAGACCTTTCAGCTGATCGTCCCAATGGGCGACGGTCACCGCACAGGTCACCAGTGACTCCATGTTCATCATGGTTTCGGCCTTGCCCTCGGGATCGTAGATATAGGCCATGCCGCCGGTCATGCCTGCACCGAAGTTGGCACCAATGGAGCCGAGGATTACCGCGATACCACCGGTCATATATTCACAGCCACAGGCGCCACAGCCCTCGACCACCACGCTCGCGCCGGAGTTACGGACGGCAAAGCGTTCACCGGCACGACCCGCAGCAAACAGATAGCCATCGGTCGCACCATAGAGAACAGTGTTCCCGACAATGGTGTTTTCGCTCGCATTCAGCGGCGACGCCATCGGCGGACGCACGACGATGGTACCGCCCGACAGACCCTTACCGACATAGTCATTGGCATCACCGGACACTTCCAGCTTCAGACCCGGTGCTGCAAAGGCGCCCAGCGACTGACCAGCAGAGCCCTGCAGCTTCACCGTCAGGTGATCGGACTGCAGCGTGTTGCGCATACCGAAGTTGCGGACAATGTGGCTGGAGGTACGGGTGCCGACGGTCCGGTGGGTGTTCTGCACCGCATAGGACAACTGCATCTTTTCGCCATCTTGCAGGAACCGCGCCGCGTCGCGGACAATTTCCTTGTCCAACGTATCAGGCACTGCGTTACGGTCTTTATCGCGGTTGTAGACGATATTGGCAGAGCCATCGACGGTGATCAGCAGCGGATTAAGATCCAGATCATCCAAATGTGCCGATCCGCGCGAGACCTGCGCCAGAAGATCCGCACGGCCAATCACCTCATCCAGCGACCGCGCGCCGATGGAGGCGAGGATTTCCCGTACCTCCTGAGCGTAGAAGGTGATCAGGTTCACAACCTTATCTGCATTGCCGGTGAACTTGCCGCGCAGCGCTTCGTCTTGGGTGCAGACCCCCACAGGACAGGTGTTGGACTGACACTGGCGCACCATGATGCAGCCCATTGCGATCAGCGCCGCAGTGCCGATGCCGTATTCCTCGGCGCCCAGCATTGCGGCCATCACAATATCGCGCCCAGTGCGCAATCCGCCGTCGGTGCGCAGCGTCACCCGCTCGCGCAGGTTGTTCATTGCCAGCACCTGATGCGCCTCTGTCAGACCCATCTCCCACGGCAGGCCGGCATATTTGATCGAGGTCGCAGGCGACGCGCCGGTGCCGCCGTTGTGACCTGAAATCAGGATGATGTCAGCCTTGGCCTTGGCCACGCCTGCGGCAATGGTGCCAACGCCGGAAGACGCCACCAGCTTCACCGTCACCTTGCAACGCGGGTTGATCTGTTTCAGGTCATAGATCAGCTGCGCCAGGTCCTCGATCGAGTAGATATCATGGTGCGGCGGCGGCGAGATCAGGGTCACCCCCTTGGTTGAGTGACGCAGGCGGGCGATCAGGTCAGTGACCTTCATCCCCGGCAGCTGGCCGCCCTCACCGGGCTTGGCGCCCTGGGCCACCTTGATCTCCAGCTCTTCGCACTGGTTCAGGTATTCAGCAGTCACACCAAAGCGGCCCGACGCCACCTGCTTGATCTTTGCAGACGGATTGTCGCCGTTCGGCTCTGGTACGAAATGTGCCGGATCTTCGCCACCCTCACCGGAATCAGATTTCGCACCGATCCGGTTCATCGCCACATTCAGCGTTTTGTGCGCCTCGGGCGACAACGCGCCAAGGGACATGCCCGGCGTGACGAACCGTTTGCGGATAGAGGTGATTGATTCAACCTCTTCAATCGGCACCGCTTCACCCATCGGTTTGACCTGCAGCAGATCCCGCAGATGGATCGGCGGATTCGACTGCATTTTGGCCGAATACTGCTTCCACAGCTCAAACGAGGCGCGGTTGCAGGCCATCTGCATCATATGCATCGAGGTGGCTTCCCAAGCGTGGGTCTCACCAGTCTTGCGGGCCTTATAGAAACCGCCGATGGGCAGAACGTCCTGACCATTATCCCATGCCTTGGCGTGGATCTCTTCCAGTTTGCTCTGGATACCGGTCACGCCGATACCAGAAATACGTGAGGTCATGCCGGGGAAGAATTCCGCACACATGGCACGGGACAGGCCCACCGCCTCAAAGTTGAGACCGCCGCGATAAGAAGAAATTACCGAGATACCCATCTTCGCCATGATCTTCAGCAGACCTTGGTCGATGGCTTCGCGGTAGCGGGCGACGTTTTCAGTGAGATTGCCGTCCAGCAGACCACGATCGATGCGGTCAGCCAGCGAATCTTCGGCCAGATAGGCGTTAACCACAGTGGCACCACAACCGATCAGAACCGCGAAATAATGCGGGTCGATACACTCGGCGGAGCGTACATTGAGCGAGCAAAAGGTCCGCAGACCCTTGCGGGTCAGATGCGAATGCACTGCAGACGTCGCCAGAATCATCGGCATCGCCACGCGCCCCTCGCCGGAATGCTGGTCGGTCAGGACGATGTGACCGGCACCGGAGCTGACAGCCTCTTCCGCCTCGGCACGGATGCGCGCCAAGGCAGCGTTCAGCGACCCCCGACCGGGGGCAAAGCTACAGTCGATTTCTGCCAGCGGCGCGTTCAGATTCTGAACCAATTCGTCCCACTGGGAATTGCCGACAAAGGGGCTTTCCAGCACGATGATCTCGGTCTGAGAACTGTCTTCGTCCAGCACGTTTTTGAGATTACCGAACCGAGTTTTCAGCGACATCACGCGATATTCGCGCAAGGAGTCGATAGGCGGGTTGGTCACCTGCGAGAAGTTCTGCCGGAAGAAATGGCTGAGCGGGCGATACATTTTTGACAGCACCGCAGACGGAGTGTCATCGCCCATGGAAGCAAGGGTTTCCTTGCCATCCTCAGCCATAGGCGCAAGGATCTGCTCCAGCTCTTCGATCGTATAGCCAGCAGCAATCTGACGACGGCGCAGCTCATCTCCGCTGAACAGCGGCTTTTCGGTGGCTGTGGCAAGCGTACTGTCCAGATCGTTGATCTTCTTCACCCAATCACCAAACGGCAAGGCCGAGGCCAGTTTGTTCTTGATCGCGGTGTCGTGGAACAGCTTGCCTTTTTTCATGTCGACAGCCAGCATCTGACCCGGACCAAGCGCGCCCTTTTCGACGACAGTGGCCTCGTCAATCGGCACCATGCCTGCCTCGGAACCCGCAATCACCAAACCATCGCCGGTGACCACATAGCGCATGGGGCGCAGACCGTTGCGGTCGAGACCAGCACAAACCCAGCGACCATCGGTCATTGCCAGTGCGGCCGGGCCATCCCAGGGCTCCATCACGGAGTTGCAGTAGGAATACATGTCACGCCAGGCCTGCGGCAGTTCCACCGCCTGTTTGGACCAGCTTTCGGGCACCATCATGGTCTTGGCCATCGGTGCCGAACGGCCCGCCCGCACCAGAACCTCAAACACCGAATCCAGCGCCGCAGAGTCAGATGACCCGCTTGCAACGATCGGTTTGATATCCTCGGCGTAATCCCCAAAGGTCGAAGAGGCCATGCGGATCTCGTGGCTCTTCATCCAATTCATATTGCCCTTCAGCGTGTTGATCTCGCCGTTGTGGGCCAACATGCGGAACGGCTGGGCCAGCCACCACTGTGGAAACGTATTGGTAGAGTAACGCTGGTGATAGATCGCAAAGGCGCTCTCAAACCGTTCATCCATCAGATCGGGGTAGAACACGGCGACCTGCTCGGCCAGCATCATGCCCTTGTAGATGATTGAGCGGCAGGACAGCGACGCGATATAAAGTTGTCCAACCTGCGCGGCAGCGGCGGCTTTCTCGATCCGGCGACGAATCACATAAAGCTCGCGCTCAAAGGTTTCCTCATCCACGCCTTTGGAATTGGAGATCAGGATCTGCTCAATCTCTGGGCGGGTCGCGTTTGCCTTTTCCCCCAGACAGGTGACATCCACCGGCACATGGCGCCAGCCATAGATGTAATAGCCCATCCGCAGAACTTCGCTTTCCACGATGGTCCGGCAGCGTTCCTGTGCTCCAAAATCAGTACGCGGCAAGAAGACCTGACCAACCGCCATCAGCTGGTCTTCACGCGGCTCGTGTCCCGTGCGACGAACCTGATCATAGAAGAAAGGTGCCGGGATCTGCACATGAATGCCGGCGCCATCGCCGGTCATGCCGTCGGCATCAACCGCCCCCCGGTGCCAGATCGCTTTCAACGCGTCGATGCCAGCCTCAACCACCTTACGGCTGCGCTTACCGTTGACCGAAACAACAAGGCCAACACCGCAGGAAGAATGCTCTTCTTCTTCCGCATAGAGACCGTTTTCAGCCATCCACTGACGCTTTGCCTCTTCGGCGCGTACCCATTCTGCATCATATTTTGTCATGTCTTACTCCCGTTCCGGTGGGCGGCCCCTTGGGGGCGGCACCTGCCCGGTAGAATATCTGTCTTACTCAGCGGCCATGCTGCTGGCGGCGGTGTTGAAACGGCTCAGGATTGCCTCGGCACAGTCGCGCCCATCCTTGATAGCCCAGACGACCAGCGACGCACCGCGCACGATATCACCGGCAGCGTAGACGCCATCCAGCTCAGTCGCGCCGGTCTGGAATGCCGCCTTGACGGTGCCCCAGCGGGTCACCGGCAGTTCTGGCTGATCCCAGAGCGTCGGCAGATTCTCAGGCTCGAACCCAAGCGCCTTGATCACCAGATCAGCAGGTTCAATATAATCGGCACCTTCGATCACCTCGGGGGCCTGACGGCCAGAGGCATCAGGCTGCCCCAGGCGCATTTTCTGCACCATCACGCCTGCAACCTTGCCGCCGTCATCGGTGAAGCCTTTGGGCGCAGATAGCCACTCAAACACCACGCCCTCTTCCTCGGCGTTCTGGGTTTCGCGCTGCGAGCCCGGCATATTGGCACGGTCACGACGATAGAGACATTTCACCGAAGTTGCGCCTTGACGAATAGACGTCCGCACGCAGTCCATCGCAGTGTCACCACCTCCGATCACCACGACACGCTTGCCATCAGCGTTGAGGGTGCCGTTGTCGAATTCTTCAATGCTGTCGCCAAAGTTCGACGCCTTGTTGGACACGGTCAGGAAATCAATCGCCTTTACGATCCCGGTGGCACCGGAACCCGGCATCTCCAAATCGCGGGACTTGTAGACACCGGTGGCGATGATCACCGCATCATGTTTGGCACGGATATCGTCAAAGGAAATGTCCTGCCCCACGTTGCAGTTCATCACGAACTCAACACCGCCATCCGCAAGCAGCTGATTGCGGCGCGTCACGACGTCTTTTTCCAACTTGAAGCCGGGAATACCGTAGGTCAACAGACCACCGGCGCGATCGTAGCGATCATAGATGGTGACCTTCACACCAGCGCGACGCAGCATGTCCGCGGCGGCCAGACCACCCGGGCCTGCGCCAATGATCCCGACAGATTCGCTGCGCTCATGCGCCGGTTTGATTGGCTGTACCCAGCCTTTGTCCCAGGCCGTGTCGGTGATGTATTTTTCAACCGCGCCGATGGTGACCGTACCATGACCCGATTGTTCGATCACACAGTTGCCTTCGCACAGACGGTCCTGCGGACAAATCCGACCGCAAATTTCCGGGAACGTATTGGTGGCCTGGCTGGTCTCATACGCCTCTTGCAGGCGGCCCGTGGCCGTCAGGCGAAGCCAATCAGGGATATTGTTGTGCAAAGGGCAATGCGACTGGCAGTACGGCACGCCACATTGGCTGCAGCGGCTGGCTTGTTCTTCAGCCTTGGCGGCCGCGAATTCGGCATAGATTTCGTCGAAATCTTCCCTGCGATCTTCTGCGGCCCGTTTGCTGGGCATGTCGCGATCGATTTGCACGAATTTGAGCATCGGTTGCTTGGCCACGGGGCGGACTCCATGTTGGGCTGGCTGCGATATATGAGCGATCGGAGCGAAGCGAATTAAAAGTCAACTATACTGACCTAATATGGCAGCAGTTATGTCCTGATACTCTCCTGAGCGGAAATGTACAGTAATTTTAGGTCCACTTCGGACCAATGCGCGGCAACTCCCAATGAAATCAATGGATTTACACGCCTGCTGTTCTTTGCCATCCCTGCGGGATCCCCAATCGGACCAATATAATGCCACTCTATCAGCTGATCCTCATTGCCCTGATTCAGGGTATCACCGAATTCCTGCCGGTGTCCTCCTCCGGCCATCTGATCCTACTGCCAGGGCTGACAGGGCTGGAAGATCAGGGGCAGATCATCGACGTCGCCGTCCATGTGGGTACGCTGGCGGCGGTGATGCTGTTCTTCTGGCAAGATGTGCGAGCCGGGCTGATTGGTCTGCCGCGCGCCCTGACTGGACGCCTGGACACACCCGGCGCCCGACTGGCCATGGGATTGATCGTTGCGACCATTCCAACCGTTCTGTTTGGCGGGTTTCTGCATTTCAGCGGGATGAGTGACGCGCTGCGGTCTATGAAGGTGATTGGCTGGACGATGCTTGGCTTTGGCCTCGTACTTTATGTGGCAGATCGCTACGGGCCAGCACATAAGGAAAGCAGCGACTGGAATCTGCGCGATGCGCTGATCATGGGGCTGTGGCAGATGCTCGCGCTGATCCCCGGCACATCAAGGTCCGGCATCACCATCACTGGCGCTCGCCAGCTGGGGTATACCCGGATGGATGCAGCGCGCCTCTCCATGCTGATGTCGATCCCGACAATCATCGCCTCGGGCGTGTTGCTGGGCGCTGAAGTGGCCATAGATGCAAACACCGCGGTGATGCGGGATGCGGCCATAGCGGCGCTGTTGTCGATGATTGCCGCGCTTGCGGCCCTGACCCTGATGATGCGGCTGCTGCGCTCCGTCAGCTTCACACCCTATGTTATCTATCGCGTGGCTTTGGGCCTAGTGCTGCTGACCATCGCCTATCAGGGCTGACAAGTCGGCGCCAAACCACGCCAAATAAAAAAGGCGCGGATCTGCGCCGCGCCTTAACTTTTCCGGACAGGTCCGGGTGATCAGAGATCGTTGCGCAGGTTGCGCGCGGAGTCCATCAGTTCATTGTATTGACCGGAGGGGCGGAACTTCCACAGGTAGTCCGGCAAAACCGACGCCAGGGAAACCGGGCGGATCCCCAGCTCATCAAAACCTTTGGCGCCATCAGAGACCACATTGTCAGCCTCAAGGTTCTTCAGCTGATCGCGGGTCAGCATTTTGTTCTCGATCAGCTGGAAGCTCACGAATTGCATCACATCAAAGCCAAGCGCCACAAGCTTTGCAATCGGGCCGGGCAGCGACAACACCAGACGACGGCGATCAATCACCTCAAGCATCTGCTGCATCAGCGCGCCAAAGCTCTTCACCTCCGGACCGCCCAGCTCATAAACGCCCGGCTTCGCCTGTCCCAACAGCGCAGCAACAGCTGCCTTGGCGACATCATCGACATAAACAGGCTGGAACTTGGTATCGGCATGGGCAATCGGCAGGACCGGCGACAGGCGTGTCATCGCAGCAAACCGATTGAAAAACTGATCTTCGGCACCGAAAATGATGGACGGACGCAGAATCACGGCCTCTGGCATATGGGTCAGCACGGCCGTTTCGCCCGCAGCCTTGGATTGGGCGTATGCGCTGTCGCTGTCCTGATCTGCACCGATTGCAGACACATGCACCATGGTGCTGACGCCCTGATCGGCAGCGATTCGCGCGATACGATCAGCACCATCTGCCTGCACCGCATCAAATGTGTTTTTACCCAGCTCATTCAGGATGCCAACGCAGTTCACAACCGCATCTGCCCCCTGCATCACTGCGGCAACCGACGCATCATCGCGGATATTGCACAGGACAGGCTCCACCTGGCCGGGCACGCCATAAGGTTTGACATACATCGCCTCATTCGGGCGGCGTACGGCGACACGGACGCGCCAGCCCTCCTTGGCCATGCGGCGCGCGATGTAACGGCCGACAAAACCGGACCCACCATAGATCGTGACCAGTTTGGACATCTTTTGGCTCCTACATTAGCTGTTGATCCGATTTACCGCCCCGTGCCCTTTGGAACAAGGCGCAAATCGCCCCATCACGGCACAACTCGCTCTACGCCCTATTCCACAGGACCATTAACGGCTGATTTAGCTCCGTGATATAGGCTGTGTACCAATCCCGAATACCAGTTCATCAAATGTCAAAGGCAGATCGGAGGCCCGGCATCATGGTGTCAGCGGACGACAGAACCCTGATTCACAGAAGTGTTGAAAGCGAACGTATGGAACTGGATCACTTTGTGCCCCTGTTCTACACGAAATTTTTCGAAACCTGCCCCGATGTTCGCACATTTTTCCCCAATGATATGGCAGGTCAGCATGAAAAATTGCTGACTTCGCTCACGTATATTATAGAAGCATTGGATCACCCGGAAAAACTGTCGGCGATTCTGAAACATCAGGGAGAGCGCCATCGTGCGATCCGGATCACCGATGCACATTTTGATGGATTCATTTACAGCTTCACCAGTGCCCTGGCAGAGACCCTCGGCCCGGAATGGAGCGAAGACACACATAGCGCCTGGCGCGTCTTTCTGACTGATGTGGCGCTTAACATGAACTTTCTCAGACCCACATGACCACCATTGCCAGATCTAGGGGCGACATCAGCTGTGGCCTGCAGCCGCCACTCGCCCTGACCGATATGGCAAGAAACAAGACCCATGAATTTTCCGTTTGACGGCCCTGCCGCTTCTGCTTATACGCCCCTCACGACACCTGCCCAGGTGGCGGAATTGGTAGACGCGCTAGCTTCAGGTGCTAGTGTCCGTATGGACGTGGAGGTTCGAGTCCTCTCCTGGGCACCATATCCCTCGATATCAAGTAACGTATAACGCCGCTCATATTGAGCGCATGGCCGGTTTGCACCCTTGATGTCACCCCTTAAATTTCCCTGCCATCCCCGCGGATCAGACGTCGAATTTCCGGATCTGCTACGCAGTGAATTTTCCGTTTGACGGCCCTGCCGCTTCTGCTTATACGCCCCCTCACGACACCTGCCCAGGTGGCGGAATTGGTAGACGCGCTAGCTTCAGGTGCTAGTGTCCGTATGGACGTGGAGGTTCGAGTCCTCTCCTGGGCACCATATCCCCGACAGTATAATTTGCACGAACAGCACTCTATGGCGCTGGGTATTGCGTATCGGCCTCTCCGTTACTCACTATGCTCCGCCTTGACCTGACCTGAGGTTCCGCCTGATTGCAGACGTGCCGACCGATCCTACGCCCTGCAAGAGTTGAGTTTGCCCGCCGAAACCCCTATCTCGGTGCCAAACCCGCCGCATCGGCAAGACAAAGGATCCTGTCTCTTGGCCAATCACCTCTATCAAAACGACTTGCCCGACGGGCTCGATCTGGGGCCGGTGGTCGCGATCGACTGCGAGACAATGGGGCTCAACCCGCATCGGGATCGGCTCTGTGTTGTCCAGCTGTCGGGCGGTGACGGCAATGCCCACATGGTGCAGATCGCCAAGGGGCAGTCCGAAGCGCCAAATCTTTGCGCGATGCTTGAGGACCCCAACGTTCTGAAATTGTTTCATTTTGGCCGGTTCGATATTGCCGCGATGTATCATGCCTTTGGCGCATTGGCGGCCCCGGTGTATTGTACAAAGATCGCCAGCCGTCTGGTGCGGACCTATACGGATCGCCATGGGCTGAGAAACCTGACGCAGGAGCTGATCGGCGTGGATATTTCCAAACAACAGCAGATGAGCGATTGGGGCGCAGCCCAGCTGAGCGACGCACAGCTTGATTATGCCGCCTCCGACGTGCTGCACCTACACCGTTTGCGTGCCGCTCTGGACAAGCGTCTGGATCGCGAAGACCGCAGCGAAATGGCCCAAGCTTGCTTCGATTTCCTGCCAATGCGGGCCAAGTTGGACCTCGCGGGTTGGTCTGACACAGACATCTTTGCACACTCATGAGCAGCGCAGAGACATTCCTCGCCACCGCGCGACAGGTGATCACTGATGAAGCCCGCGCACTTGATGCGCTGGCGGACGGCCTGGATGCGCGCTTTGCCGAAGCGGTTGATCTGGTCTTGCAAGCCGAAGGTCGCGTCATCGTCAGCGGGATCGGCAAATCCGGCCATATCGGTCATAAGATCGCCGCCACCCTCGCATCAACCGGGACCCCCGCCTATTTCGTTCATCCAGCGGAAGCCAGCCATGGTGACCTCGGCATGTTGTCCAAGGGTGATGTGGTTCTGGCGATCTCCAACTCAGGCGAAGCGCCCGAACTGGCCAATCTTCTGTCCTTCACACGTCGCTTCGGTATCCCGCTTATTGGTCTGTCCAGCCGCATGGACAGCACCCTGATGAAAGAGGCAGATGTGCACCTGCAAATTCCCGCGTTGGGGGAGGCTTGCGGCTTCGGCATGGTGCCGTCGATCTCAACAACGCTGACCCTGGCGATGGGTGATGCGCTGGCCATCGCCCTGATGAAGCATCGCGATTTCCGGCCTGAGAACTTCCGCGCCTTCCACCCCGGTGGCAAATTGGGTGCGCGGCTGTCAAAGGTTGACGATCTTATGCATGACGGGACCGCGCTGCCACTGGTCGGTGCCGACACCCCCATGTCCGATGCGCTGATCGAAATCAGCCAGAAAGGATTTGGTGTCGCAGGCGTAACAGGCGCAAATGGCACTCTGCAGGGCATTATCACCGACGGTGACCTAAGGCGGCATATGGATGGATTGCTGGACAAGACGGCGGCGGATGTGATGACCAGCAGACCAACCACGATTGCCCCCGGTTCCCTGGCCGAAGAGGCCGTCGCGATCATGAACGACCGTAAGATTACCTGCCTGTTTGTTGTCGATCCCGGAGGTGACACAGCACAGGCAGTGGGATTGCTGCATATTCACGACTGCCTGCGCGTCGGGTTGGGCTAACGGAGGCCAAGGACGATGGACGGCTATTCCCGCCTTGTGGCCTACCTGAAGGTCCTGCTGCCGCTGATGGCTCTGGCGTTGATGTCGACCATGTTCCTGATTTCGCGCGGCGTGAACACCGATGCAGTGATCCCTTTTGCGGAGCAGGATCTGGAAGACCGCACCCGTGGTCAGCAGATCACCGCGCCATTTTTCTCAGGCACCACGGCGCAGGGCGATGAAATCATGGTGACCGCTGCCCTCGCCCGCCCAGGCGGAGCAGATGCGCCGGCGACGGCTGTGAATCTTGAAGCTGAGATCAAGATGATCGGCGGCGGCCGTTTCCTGCTAAGTTCCGACACCGGCGCCTTGCGCCCGGATAAGGATATGGCAAACTTTCGCGGCGATGTTGAAATCCTGTCCAGCGATGGTTTGCGTGTCACGACTCAGGAATTGAATGCCGCGCTCAATGGTGTACGCGCTGACAGCCCCGGCCCGGTTCAGGCCAGCGGTGCCATAGGTGATCTGACCGCTGGTGCCATGCACATCGATACAAAAACCGAAAGCGGGGCGGTACATATGGTTTTCAACAAAGGGGTCAAGCTGCTATATGACCCGCAACAATCGGAAAGATAACCTGTGTTGTATCTGCGTGTTTTGATGTTCTGCCTGCCGGTCACCCTGTTTTCCACAGGGCTGTCGGCGCAATCTGCGTCCATTGCATTTGGCGCAGTCAAGGCAGACCCCTCCCAACCGGTTGAGGTCACCGCAGAAACACTGGATGTAAATCAGGCTGATGGCTCGGCACGGTTTATCGGTGATGTGGTGATTATTCAGGGTGTGATGCGCCTATCGGCAAATGACGTGCTGGTGATCTACAAGCAGGACGAAACCGGAAAGACTGGCGTGGAGCGGCTGGAAGCCTCCGGCAATGTGATCCTGGTCAATGGTCCCGACGCAGCTGAGGCCGACAAGGCAGAGTATACCATCGACTCTGGCACTGTTGTGATGACTGGCAATGTCCTGCTGAGCCAGTCAACAGGCACGTTGACCTCCAACCGTCTTGTGGTGGATCTGACCACCGGCACCGCAAGCCTGTCCGGTCGCGTCAAGACCATCCTTAACGGCGGCAGTGACTGATGGCAAAACCGGAACTGACAGTCACCAGCGGCAGCTCAGGCCTGCGCATTGAAAAATTGCGTAAATCCTACAGCAAGAAAGTGGTGATCCGCGACGTCTCCATGTCGCTGGACCGAGGCGAGGTGGTCGCCCTGCTTGGGCCCAACGGCTCGGGTAAGACCACCAGCTTCTACGCCATTGCTGGCCTCGTATTTCCGGAAGCAGGCTCTGTCACGATTGACGGGCAGAATGCCACCACCTTGCCAATGTATCGCCGTGCCCGCATGGGAATTGGCTATCTGCCGCAGGAGATGTCGATCTTCCGCGGCCTGTCGGTAGAAGACAATATCTCCTCCGTGCTGGATATTGCGGTAAAGCACGCTCACAAGCGGCGCGAGCGGCTGGAGGAGCTGCTGTCAGATTTTTCAATCGAGCATCTGCGCCGCGCGCCGGCTCTCGCATTGTCGGGTGGCGAGCGTCGCCGCGTCGAAATCGCCCGCTGCCTAGCTGCAGACCCTAAGTATCTGCTGCTGGATGAGCCCTTCGCCGGAGTGGATCCGATTTCTGTAGGCGACATTCGCCATCTGGTCGGCGATCTGAAAAAACGCGGTATCGGCGTGCTGATTACCGACCACAATGTCCGCGAAACACTGGAGATCGTGGACCGGGCATATATCCTGCACGACGGCAAGGTGCTGATGTCCGGCACCCCAGCAGAGGTGGTCGACAATGAGAACGTCCGCCGCGTTTATCTCGGTGACAATTTCCGAATTTCCTGATCTCACCAGCTGCAATCCCTGATGTGCTGCCTCCGCGTCCGATAGCCGCTTCTCTCGGGCGCCATCCGTCAACCCTATGACAACAGGTGGAAACCCGCTGCCTCCTCATATTTGGGTAACCGATTGACGCCGATTTGCATTGACTCTCCCGCCCGGTTGTCATCGAATTGACCCATGGCAAACCCGCAGTCCGATGCTGTCCTCGCTCCAGCCTTGTTACCAAGGCCCAGACGAATGCAATCGACTGTCTTGCCTAAATCCCACTTTCAAAACTGAACGATAGCAGGCGGGCTTGGCCCGAACTGGGTTTTGAAGGTCTATTTGTGAAGGAGATCACATGCGTTACCAAATCAGCGGAAAACAGATCGACATTGGCGAAGCGTTGCAGTCCCATGTGCAATCGGAGCTTGGAGCGGCGGTCGCGAAATATGCTGAACGCCCGACTGACGCCAATGTCGTCTTTTCGCGGTCTGCGCATGAATATGTTTGTGAAACGACCGTGCATCTGTCCACAGGTCTGACCGCGCAAGCAAAAGCGCATGCCACTGAAATTTATGCCGCATTCGAGGCCTGCTGTGAAAAAATGGAAAAACAGCTGCGCCGTTACAAACGCCGCCTGAAGGACCATCACCGCGACCGGAGCGAGCCGGTTGAACTCTCCGGCGCTAGCTCTTATATCCTCGCCTCTGAAGACGCCGGCACCGAGTCTGAACCAGAGTCATTGCAGCCAATCATCGTCGCCGAGATGGAAACGCAAATTCCGTCCCTCTCGGTTGGTGAGGCCGTGATGCAAATGGAACTGGCAGGCGCCCCGGTTCTGGTGTTTCGCAAGGAAGGCAAGGACGGCCTGAATGTCGTCTATCGTCGGGAAGACGGGAATATCGGGTGGATCGATCCGTAACCTGTCACGGCGTCTTACGTGAGTTGAGCGGAGCAATCGAAGTATGCAGATCTCTAACATCCTGAAGCCAGAGGCCGTTCGTGTCTTTGGCGCTGCATCCAGCAAAAAGCGTCTGTTTCAAGAGATTGCTGATGTTGCTCAACTCGCCTACGGGCTGCCCGCGCAACCAACGGTCGAGGCTTTGCTGGATCGCGAAAGCCTTGGCCCCACCGGAGTCGGGCACGGCGTTGCCCTGCCCCATGCCCGTCTTGATGGTCTGGACAAGGTGGTTGGTGTGTTTCTGGTGCTGGACACACCGCTGGAATTTGGCGCTGTGGACCGCCAGCCGATCGACATTGCGTTCGCGCTGTTTGCACCCGAAGATGCCGGTGTCGAGCACCTGAAGGCTCTCGCGCTGGTGTCGCGCACCCTGCGCGAGCAGAGTTTCTGCACGAAACTGCGGGCGAATCCCGATCCGGCAACGCTCCACACGATCCTGACAGAAGATCAGTCCGTTCAGGCGGCCTGATCCGGTCTGATCATCTGGCGATCAGGCGCCCCAATCTCCAAATCCAAACAACAGATAATCGCGCTGATACACCGACGCGATCTGCGCCTCCAGCTCAGCATCGTAGATGTCTGCCAGTTGGTAGGGATGGTCCATCTCTGGCGCATTGGGCAGAACACTCTCTGATTGCCCAAGCCAGCGGGCCAGGTCCGGCAGTGTGCGCGCCAAATCTGCTTCCCGCAGGATAAGATCCGGCGACTGGATGGTCGCGAACCCGGCAATTGTCTGCGCCTGCGTCGCCCAAGACGCATCAGTGCGGAACCCTGTCTGTCCCGAGAGATTAGCGCCAATCACCTCGACAAACCTCGTAAAGGCCAAGCGATGCTGGTCCCACGTGTACGCCCCATCTGCCGGATCTTTCGGCAAAGGTACCTTGAACTGGTTGCGCATCAGATTGCGGATCTGGCGCATCGATCCCGGCCCGGTGTCCAGAATACGAGTGCAGAAAACATGATGCAGGCGGGCTACAGGGTGGCGCAGCACGGTCAGGCTGCGGAATCTTGGATGACCCCGCTTCCACTGACGCAGCTGTTTCTGGTTCATCCCCGAGATCAACGCGTCACTGCCATCAGGTTCCTGCCGGGCCATCCAATTGCAGACAACATCCGTTGGCCCCCCGCTGATCGGCAGATACAACAATGGCAGCTGCTGACCGGCCACATACTCAGGGACCACTGGCCCGCGCCGTGGTTCAAAATTTGGGGTCCGGGACAGGTTGAAACGATCTAACCCCGCCATGGCGCGATCCAGCTCCTGCGGATTGGCGACTTTCTCTTCAAGCGAGGTGGGGTTTTGCGGTTTGAGGCTATCATCAAGCTGGTCCAGCCGGGCTCCAACGCCCAGCCATTTGGCCAACCCATTGAGCACCTCCAGATCCTGCAGATCCTCATAGGCGACATAAAAGGCCGTCTGCCCAGATTTCTGCAGCCGGTTTAGCAAGGTAACCTGAAAGTTCTGCAGCTCTGTCACATGCCGCGCGAACTCCTCTGCATTGATCGTTGCCAACCCCGTCTTGCGACGTTTCACGTTTGTCAATTTCCACTGACCAGTGCGCTTGGCAATCTGGTGGGAGACATAGCTTTCAGCCGGATTTCTGGTCAGGATAATCTTGGCGCACTGCGGATCGTCCAAGATCTGATCCAGCACGCGTGGATCGTGATCATGGAAATAGCGAAACCCGTTCAGCGCCCCCTCTGCCCTGCAAAAACGGTCCAGAAATCCCAGTGCATCGCCATCGCGCCGCTGCTGCGTCCACCCCAGTGTCGTCTCGCAGTTTGGGTAGCTGATAAAATGAGGGTTAAACGCCTCACCATGGCAGGTAACCCCCTCCAGTGCGTTCAGATTGGCTTCAAGAAAATTCGAGCCAGTGCGCATTTCAGCAAACACAACGAAGTAATCAAAGTTCTGAGGCATGGTTCGTTATTGTACCAGATAAGGTTTGCGCGGCGTTTTGGGCATGTTCAACGGCCCTTGTTCAGCCGGAAAATCGCCCATCAGATAGGGGTGCATCCCCTGGTTCTTGAGGTTTTGCAGAAACTGGCCAAAGCCCGCCAGATCCACCATTGTCGGCGCGGTATTCAAGTGGCGCTGCGCCTGCGCTCCAAATTCATCCAGAACGGTCTGTATCGGCTCCATCGGCGACTCTACAAATTCAGCCATCGACCAGATCCGCACCCGCGCCTTCACGTATTTGGAGCGGAGGATTTCAATATGTTTGGCCTCAATCTGCTGCAATCGCGCCGCCTCGCGCCGTAAGTCAGCGAAGTTCTTGTTGGACCGGAACAGCGGCACCGCCCAGGCACCGGAGATCACTGAGACCTGCGCATTGGGGTCGCGCGCCACCAGCCAGTTGATAGCTTGATTGTCCTGTGGCCCGAACTGAAAACACTGTCGCTCTCCGCGTGTGTTCCAGATCAGATTGGTCAGAAACCCCTTCGGATGGTAGTCGCGCAGCTTCGCACTGTCACTGAGACCACCGTTGATCAGCGTCTGGCGATCGGCAAATTCGACGCCATCAGCTGCAAACAGATGCCCGTGCACCTTGGCGCCCGTGACCTGGGTCAGCCATTCCTCAAAATTCTCGAACAGCTCAGCGAAACCCTGAAACATCGAATAAGGATTACAGGTAATGCCATTTTCCAACCCGTTGGCGGGAAGGCGGCTCTGCATATAGAGCCCCGGACGCCCGCGTGTCCGACGCTCAACCGCTTTGGCAAAAATCCGGTCAATTTTGCCAGGATTGGGTTCTCTGCTCTTCATCACATCCGGCCGGTCCCCCAGAAACGTCGCATAAAGCCGGTCCGCATGAGGCCAGATCTTGCGCGCAACAAAACAATCAGAACGGCGCAGCAGCTGCAGATGATCATCGTAGAAATTATGCGGTTTGCCCTGAAAATCGAACTTGGAAAGAGTGAGAGATCGACTTTCGATGTTACCGGAATAGAGCCGCGCAAGCGTCTGGTAGTAGCTTTCATCCGGGATCCAGACCTTGCGGAAATACCGGTCATATCGTGGTCGGTCCGGGTCGTCCAAAATTGCCGACAGGGTCTGCCGTGTCAGGCACCACCACTGGCTGCCCATATGCGGGACCAAGCCGTCGGGGATCTTGCGCCGGATACCCAACTTGCGTTGTAGCGAGACATATCTGTCGAAGAGATAGCGGCGTTTTTTCCAGGAGAAGGGAAAACGCAATGTAAAGCGTTCGACATCCAGCCCCCCGACAATCCACGGAACATCAGCGGTGGTGGCGCTTTCGATGAAATCCGTGCGCGGACGCGCGGCAAGGTAGTCCACCAGATCAGACACAGGACGCAGCGGCAGGCAGGACCCGGAGGCGAGGAAGACATGCCGCACCGATGGGTATGTCGCCAGCAACAGCTCCGAGGCAGACTGCGACGCCGCAACAATGCCCCAGGTGCCCCATTCGCAGCGATGTCGCCGCGAAAACCGCACCATCGGGTCACCGGAAAACGCAGCCTTGAACGCCGCATATGTCGCCTGGGGGACCTTTTTGTCGACATGCAGAACAACTGGGCACCCCCCTGCCACCCAATGCCGGGCAACCTGTTCTGCGCGGTCCAGTGCCGTGTGGACCAGCATCACGATGCCGACAGTGCTCATGCCCAATTTCCTTTGGACATCAGGCCCAGAATCTCCAGCTGGCGCCAGTTGATATATTTCTCACTCCACTTGCACCAAAGCTCGGGCTGATCTCCGGCAACCGCGGCATAGGCTTTGTATTCGGCGGATCCGGCATAATGCTGCCCGCGCAGCATCTCTTCCTCGGCTTTGGAGACAAAAGTGTGCAGAAACTTGGTGTGCAGGAGCGCACCACTGGCTTTCTCACCGCCGTCGGTTTCATAGACCTGATTCAGCCCCCGTGGCAGCAGGACATGGGTCGAGCTGACGTAGGCGTAGCGCCGATCCCATTTAACCAGGGGGATCTTGTTCAGGGCTGGCGCCTTCTTCGGCTGATCTGAGAAGAAAACCCGCGCCCGTGGTCCCCCTTGTATCCAGAGGTTGCCATAGGTCGGATTACGCTTGATCGAGTAGTTGCCGCTGTCAAACCAATTGGCGATCTCCAGCGGGTCCTGCCCGGCGTTGTAAGGCACGGCGTCCAGCTTGCCCTTCGGGTAAACATCGATCAGCATCGCGGAAAAACTGCGGATTGCCGAACTGTCCAGCCAATCCGTCAGGGCGCGCAGGGGTCGACTGTCGCAGAAAGGATATATGAACAGCTCATCCGGATCGACCACCAACACCCAGTGGCCATGGGCATAGCGCCGTTTCAGATGGTTCATCCAGTCGATGCCAAATCCCGCACGCTTGTAGCTCGCCACGGTATGCCAGACAGAGACATCCGGCATGCCACGCAGATACTCACGCGTGCCGTCCACCGATCCGTTGTCGACAATAAGGAAGTGATTGACGCCGAGTTTGCGATAGTAGTCGAGGAAATAGGGCAACCGGATCTGCTCATTGCGCAAGGTGGTTACCAGCAGGATATCACCCGGCCGAATGCGATCCGTCTGGTCCTGAACCGCTGACAACTCGCGGGACTTGCGCATGGCACGCAGGATGCGACGTTTCCGCCGCAGCCGCATGCGATAAGACTCCCAAAGACTCAAGACTGCTTCCATCCCCGGTTGCAAAGGCGCCATCTCGGACTGTCGTCAACCCGACTGCATCACCGCCAGCGACATTCCGCACAATATGCCATGTAAGCTATTTGGAAACAATGAATTTGGGATTGACGCTGTTGTTGCGAGATAGTGGTCCTGAGTGGGTCAGGCATGCTCCAGACAGGCCTCTAGTGCGGCCCGTTCCAAGCGATAGGCAAGGCTGTTCTGATCACCATCCCGTTCGTCCCGCCATTGGCAATAGGCGGTCATACGCCAGTGAAACCAGGGTTTCAACAATAGGTAGCGCTGGGTGATCTGCGCATCCGGATATGCCGCAAGGAACGTAGCCTCTTCTGCTCCTGTCAGGGGCGCACCGCGATAGACCTGCTGCATTGCGGGAGACAGAAACAGCGCAAGATCTTCAGCCGGATCTCCGATCTGTGGGCATTGCCAGTCGATCAGGGTCAGACACCCGCCGGAGGTTACGATATTTCCGGGCACAGGATCGCCGTGGATCAACACCTTGCGCCCCGCTGCGGGTATCTTCCTACCGGGCTCAAGCCGGTTCAGATCACCGGCATCGCCGCAATAAGCCAAAATGGACCGGGTCTGGTCTTTGATTTCCTCACTGCCGGACACACCTGCCGGCAAACTTGGTATCACTGGCTGTGCATGCAACCGGCCAAGCAGAGCCGCCACCTCTGCGGTGCCCGACGACCAGGTTACGCCCGGTGAATGCCGGTATGCCAACCAATCATGCCCCTCAAACTGGCCGGATGTCAGCAACTCTGGCACCAAAGCGGTGCCGTTCAGTGCCTGAAGCGTTGCGTATTCGCGTGCGGCATCATTGGCAAAGAGCGGATTGGCGTGACTGTCGCCATAGAGTTTCACCACAATCTCGCCCAAACGCCAGACACGGTTGGAGCGGCCCCCCAGGAGAGGCGAGGGCGTGGCATCGCTCACTCCGCAGTCTGACAGATACGCCAGAAAGCGGGCGATAAAATATGGCGACAGGTTTGGCAGGCCAGGCTCCGTGGTTTCGGCCCGTGTCACCCACGAGCCAGATCTCCGGTGCCCTTGTGCGTCAGACTGTAGGCGTCACAGGTTCGCGCAGCGCTGTCACCGATGATGCCAAGATCGCTGAGCCGCCTTCCAGGATCAAGGCCACTTCGTTGCCACGCATCTGAGTTTCTTTTACCCTTGTGTAGGTTTCAGCGGTGTCAGAGAGGACGACTTCACCGTTTTTCTGGCTCTCCAGCGTGAAGCTGTAGCTGCCTGGATCAAACGCATATCCGTCGTCATCAATACCCTGCCACTGATACGGTTCAGCTGAAACAGGCAGGCTGATTCGCTGCACCTCCTTACCGGTGTCATCCTTGACCACCAGATGCACAGTGTCGGCGATCTGGGCCGGGTTCGGCGAAACGGTCACAGGGTTGGTCCCATCGAAATAGGCGGGTGCCGCCGATCGGGTTTCCATACCCACCCAGCCGGACATGGCTGCCATGTTTGCCAGACCCAGCTGCGCTTGGATCCCTTCCAGAACCTCATTGCCCTGAACCTGTTGTTCAACCATCGAGAATTGCGCCAACTGCGCCGAATACTCTGTTGAATCAATAGGCTCCAGAGGATCCTGATACCGCGCCTGTGCGGTAAGCATCTTCAGAAAGGTCTCAAAATCGGAGGCGATCCCCGTGGTTTTCTTTGGCTCAGCCGAAGCGGTCGACGCCGCTTGCTGTTGTTGCGATGCCGAAGCACCCGATACAGTCGTCGTCATAATCTCAAATCCTCATATCAAGCCCAACCTCACCGAGGTTGAGTGATTGCGTCATCGGTTCTGCAGAAAGATCAGCCAGGTCCTCATCACCATGCCCAGTGGACCGGCCAGCCTGAGTATTCGCCTCACCGCGGCCGCCACTTTGATTCGAGGCTTCATCACCAGAGAACTGGAACGAAATATCCTCAAACCCCATCCGCTTAAACTCATCCGCCAGCTCATTGATATGGCGTCGCATCAAGTCACCGGTTTCAGCGCGCTCTGTCTGAATCATGACGCTGACTCCAGTCTCTGTGACGGAGACGCGCATATTCACGTGCCCCAGCTCTTTGGGATTCAGCGCCACATCGACGTTGCGCTCTCCCTTCATTGCCAGCGCTTCGGCCATCTGATTCGCGATCAAACGGGGCGTTTCAGGTTTGTGCACGGTCCCTGGGCTTACCGTTGCTTCTGTCAGCAGCTGTGACAGACCAGGCAGCTCAAGTCCGGCGCTGCCACCAGACGCGGCGCTGCTGCCCGCCTCCGCTGAGAGCGCTGGATCAATAGCAAACGCCGACGTAGATATTGGCATAGCGGCTGTAAGCGCCCCCGCACCCAGGCCAAAACTGGCAACCGAATATGTGCCCTTAGGCAGCATCGCTGCGGTTTGCGTCGGCGTGGGTGCGCGCATTTGTTCAACTTCTGCACGCCGCAATTCAAGTTTTTCGCGTACCGGCGAAGTCGCCCCGTCCAACGGAGACGGACTGGCCGTTGGGTTCGCCTGTTGCACCAGTTGGGTTTGCGCACTCACGGACGGTTTCGCAGCGTCTTTCACCGTCTCGGCTTGCGCTGCCGCTGTCTCCGAAGCGCTGGCGAATTTCACCTCCGGCTGAGAATTGGCGCCAGGGTTGGAGACGGCATCGGTTTGCACGATCCGACCTTTTGGCCCAGATGTTGTACCGTTTGCCTCGACCGTAGTTTGGCGCGCATCCACAGCGACATCACCTGCTGCCTTGGTCTCTACAGCTGCCGAATCGCTGCGCAGTCCCCGTGTTGACTGGCCTTCCGCGTCTTTGACCATCCGCTGCGGGACGCCGCCCGTTTCCGACAGCGCCTTTTGTGCGTTGGCAGGGGCGGTCTTAACCCCCTCGCTCTTCGCGTCTGACGGCAAACCGTCCTTTATAGTGATCTCGACATCGGAAGCAGCACTCGGCGCAACAGCAGGACCATCCGGCGAACCATCCGCAGGTGAGTTGCCTTCGGCCGTTGCCTTCACGCCCTCAACACTTGGGTGAGACAATGCGGCTGCCTGGCTTGCAGCTTTCTCCGCAGACGCACCATCGCGATGGCCTTTATCAATCCGCTTTTGCTCGGCGACATTGACATTCAGCTGCGCCGGAACCGCCAAAGCGTCCTGATCTGCCAGGACCCCCCCGGCGGTCGCCTGATCCAGCGGATCTTGCGGGTCCTCGCCGGTGGTCGGCTCGGCCTCACCATCATGTGTTGTTTGATTTGCCTTTTCCGACGCACCCGCTGAGGACGCCTGCTGCTCAGGAACCTCTTCCACCTGCGTTACGTCGGTTCCTGCGTCATCTGACGAATTTGCAGTCTCTGCCATAACCGCATCAAAGCTTGCGCCATTACGCGATTTTGCCGATTCGCCTTGCTGGATCTTCTCAGATCCCTGCGCCCCACCAGAGGTGGGGTTTGTAAGTGCGTTGATAAACATTGGCTTCCAGACATTCTATCTCGATGCCAGCACCATAACGCCAATCGGTTACGGCAATTTTAACCGATCATCCGCCAAAATAGAAAAAATCGAAGCAATTTCGACATCTCAGAACGAGGTACATCATGGAACCAATTGCTCAACTTACGGCGATGCGGCGTCCCGCTGCCATCACCCCGCCGCCACAAGATCCGCTGCGCAAGGCCGCACAGGAGCTTGAGGCGACCTTCCTTACAGAAATGTTGAAATCCGCCGGTCTTGGCGAAAGTCGCGAAACAATGGGCGGCGGCGCAGGCGAGGATCAGTTTTCCAGTTTCCTGGTGCGCGCGCAGGCAGAGCAAATCACCAAAGCGGGCGGCGTCGGCCTGGCAGAATCACTTTATCACGCATTGAAAGAGGCACAGGACAATGACTGAACAAACACCGCAACAGTTGATCGAAGAACTTGATGCTCTGCTGGATGCTGAGCGCGCGGCACTTGTAAGTGGCAATCTGCAAGAGCTAGAGCCGCTGCTTGCCAAAAAGGAAACAATCATAACCACACTGAATATGACCGCTGATCTGGAGCGTGAAGCTCTGGAACATGTTCAGGGCAAAGTGTCTCGCAATCAGGTTCTGCTGGACAGCGCCATGGAAGGTATCCGCGCGGTCGCTGCCCGAATGGCGGAATTGCGCCGTGTGCGCAAAGGGCTGGATGTCTATGACCAGTCGGGGCGCAAGACCCGCTTTTCAACCGGTGGCACTCCCAACCTGGAGAAACGCGCATAACTGGCCCAATTTAGGGAAAATTCTAGCAATGGAATTTCCGGCATTAGCACTCCTTTAGCACATAGTAGGCCAATGTCACTTTGCACCTTCAAGAGAGGGTGGCGCGGAAGCCGGACGGCGGAACGCATAGTCAGAAAGACGTCAGAGAGCGCCCTTCGGGGCAGGGAAACCAGAGGTCAAAACGCCTCTAATTAAAGGAATACATGCTATGTCCAGCATTCTGACTAACAATGGCGCAATGGTTGCACTGCAGACCCTGCAGTCCGTGAACAACAGCCTTGATGATACCCAGAGCCAGATTTCGACCGGTAAGCGCATCGGCTCGGCCAAAGACAACGCGGCGGTTTGGGCGATCTCCAAAACCATGGACTCCGACATTTCCGGCTACAAGTCGGTTCAGGAGTCTCTGGGCGTCGGTGAGGCAACTGTTGCTGTGGCTCTGTCCGGTGCCGAGCAGATTGTGGAAACTCTGACCGAGATGAAGCAGCTGGCGATTTCCGCAAACTCGGAAAACGTTGATCATGCTAAGATCCAAGACAGCATCGCCAAGAAAGCGGCACAGATCGAATCGATCATCGACTCCGCTGAATTCAACGGGGCCAACCTGCTTGATGACAACGTCACCACCTCGTTGACTGTTCTGGGTGGATTGGATCCATCTGCGGATACCATCACAGTGACGGCGATCGATTCTGAATCAAACATCAGTACTGCCGGTATCACCGCCATTACTGACGTTGCAACTGCTTCGACTGCTCTGACTGAGATCGAAACCATGCTTGGTAACGCGATCGATGCCGCAGCTCAGCTGGGTGCCGATTCCAACCGCCTGTCCGACCAGGGCATGTTTGTGTCGAAACTGTCTGACTCCCTGACAATGGGCGTCAGCACGATGACCGACACGAATATGGAAGAATCATCTGCGAGGCTGAAAGCGCTTCAAACCCAGCAGCAGCTGGCCGTGCAATCGCTGTCGATTGCAAACCAGGCGCCACAAACCCTGATGCAGCTGTTCCGTTAATAGCAGCTTGACCTGGGGCGCCACCGCGCGCCCCAGGTCCCCTATCGCAGAGAATCTGTAGATTACATGTTAGGATAACACGTGAATGCCCTTCTAAAGGCGAAGAGCGCCTATTCGGCGGCAAAGGCCCCGACTCGAACTGCAAAGAACCTCGAATACGAAGTCATCGCCCGCGTAACCCGTCGCATGGTCGCCGCAGCCCAAAAAGGTAAGCCAGGCTTTACCGAACTTGCCGCAGCACTGACCGACAATCGCAAACTATGGTCGATCTTTTCAGTCGAAGTTGCCAGTCCTGGAAACCCACTCCCGGACGAATTGAAAGCTCAGCTGCTCTCGCTTGGGGAATTCACCCATCAACACACCAGCAAAGTCCTGGCCCGCAAAGCGGATGTGCGACTTCTGGTAGAAATCAACACGGCCATCATGCGTGGCCTTCGCAGCGGAGCGTCCTGAATATGAGCGGATTGGTCCTGAAACTTGCCCCGAAAGAGCGGGTATTGGTGAACGGTGCAGTAATTGAAAACGGAGATCGGCGCAGTCGATTGTCGATCGTAACCCCGGATGCGAACATCCTGCGGCTGCGTGATGCCATCCACCCGGAAGAAGCAAATACGCCAGTACGACGCGTCTGCTACGCGGCCCAGTTGGTTCTATCTGGCGATGTCGATGGCGAGGAAGATCGTCTTCAGATGCTGCGCCGGATCGAGGAGCTTAGCCAAGTGTTCACAGATCCTGACAGCCGTGCATCACTGGCTGAGGCCACCGATGCCGTTCTCTCCGACAACCACTACCGATGCTTGAAAGCGCTGCGCACCTTGTTGCCACGCGAAGATCGACTGATGGCTGTACGCCCATCGTGAGTTCTCAGCCGATCGTGTCTTGGAAAGGCACTGTCGGCTGGAATTTCTCTGAGTAGAGGTGTTCTGGCCTGAGAATAGCTGTGTAACCTCATCTTACTTTGCATAAATTGGCGGGCTTTGGTCATCCAAACGATGATCTCGCATAGTATGCGCAGATGGGCCCACGACCCTGCACATTTCACACATCCGCTCCGTTATACGGGTGTTGAATCTGCTAATGCGCGTTGGACCCTACCCCTCAAAGCGCCCCATATCTCTGTCATCTGTGGTGTGCAGTAGGGCTCCTGGGTTAGAAAATAGCCGTTCAAACCAGATAGTGAATGCCGTAGGGCGATCGTCGCTCCTTCAGCGTCATGACTCCATCGATCCAGCCAAGATCACCAAAGTCGCCTATCTTTCTATTCCTGGAGCGCGGAGCAATTCAGCCCGAGTTAAACTCACTTAGGTAACGCCTCCTCCATGACATCAGCGCGCGAAAGATCTCCAGATCGGGAGAGCTATACGAAACCCCGTGTGCGAAATATACTGATCCCGCAAGACGTCCAGTCATCCGATCGTCCACTTACCTTCACGATGGGGCCATCCAGGAAAACAGCGCGGCCAATCTTAGGCTTTCGATGTGAGCGATACCAAGCGGTCGTCGGGTCGAGGCACCAGACCCTCAACACGATATCGACGGGTTCAGCCTGTACACCAGCAGAAACGACACATCTGTCAAACGCGCAACTCAGCGCACCCGCCGCTGTTGGATCCTCATTGCAATCCAGGCGCCCACACCACCTCGCTGAGCTGTGTTAAACGCGCACTACGTTCATCTAGCTACGCGTTGTATCAACTTACCGAATGGCCACGGCACGTCGCATCATCAGCATCAGGCGATTGAAGCTGCTTTGTACCCCTTCAGGATCTGACCTGCCGAAGAACGAATCCAACTCTGGCCAGAGCTTCACAGCCTGATCCAGCGTAACGTCATTGCCTTCGGAATAAAGGCCCGCGCGGATCATGACCTCTGATTGCTCATAAGCGCCGAGATATTTGCGGACATCCAGAATCGCTGAATTTTCATCCGCTGTTGCGGCCGCGGGCAGGCTTCTGGAGACCGACCGGGAAACATCCACAGCCGGGAACCGTCCTCGCTCCGCAATCTCACGGTTGAGCACGATATGCCCATCCAGAACGCCCCGTAGAATATCGGCAATCGGTTCATCCATGTCGGAACCTGCGACCAGCACGCTGAAAATCGCGGTGATATCGCCCTGGTCGCCACTGCCAGGTCCCGCACGCTCGCAGAGACCGGTAATCAGGGGTGTCACCGACGGCGGGTATCCACGCAGGGCCGGCGCTTCGCCAGATGAAACGGCGATCTCGCGATGCGCTTCGGCAAATCGGGTCACCGAATCTGCCAGAAACAGCACATTTTTTCCCTGATCTCGAAAATGCTCCGCCACAGCCATCGCCGACCAAGCACAGCGGCGGCGCACCAGCGCCGATTGGTCCGACGTAGCTGCGACGACAACTGCACGCTGCATCCCCTCATCGCCCAGGACGTCCTTTACGAAGTGGTTGACTTCACGTCCCCTCTCCCCGATCAGCGCGATGACGACGACATCAGCTTCCATATTCTGTGCCAATGTGGCCAACAGCGTAGATTTCCCCACACCTGACCCGGCAAAAAGACCGACGCGCTGCCCTTTTACGATCGGCAGAATCGTATTGAAAACCGCAAGACCGGTGGCGAGTCGTTCCCCCATCGGACGGCGTGAGGCGGCTTTTGGTGGCGCTGCCATCAGGTCCCGCGTTGCCTCGCCACGCATCATCGGCCGTCCGTCCAGAGGCGCACCGAAGGGATCAATCACGCGTCCGATCCAACTGTCAGCCGGGGCGAAATCCGGGGTTGGATGCAACAGGACGGCATCCCCGACAGCAACGCGATCCGGCGCTGTATCTGGTAACATGCTGACTTCGCTACCGGAAATTCGCATAACCTCACCTTCTAACGGGTCACTCCCCGCCCGACGAAGGATCAACCGATCCCCTATACGCGCCTGACCATTCAACCCCGATACCGTGATCGCTCCGCCTGAAATTTCCGACACGCGCCCCACGGCTGACGACAGTTTCTTGTTCGCCAAATCCTGGGTCAATGCGTTGATGGCTGAGATCATGTTCTGGTGTCTCCAACTGTTCCTGAAAACAATTTCTAAAGGAATCGGGGTTAAGCCTTGATTGAAATTGATCGAGGGAGAAGCCCCGGTGTTTAAAGAACTGAACGTCTTTAAGATTGCCTACTCAATGGCCACCCATGCAGGGAAGCGCCAGGCATTGGTGTCGCAGAACATCGCCAATGCCGATACGCCTGGCTATAATGCCAAGGACATCAAGCCTTTCAAAGAAGTCTATGCGCAAGGGCCCCGCGCTGGCGACATGATCGCCAGCCGCTCCAACCATTTGCACGGCGCATCCGGCAACGGCATGGACTGGGCCGTCACCGCAACGCGCGGCGGCGGCGATCCCAATGACAACACGGTCTCGATCGAAACCGAAATCCTGAAAGGGGTTGAGGTAAAGCGCCAACATGACCGTGCATTGGCGATCTACAAATCCTCGATGAACGTGCTGCGCAGCAGCCTTGGCCGGAACTGAGGAGATTAAATCATGAGCGAATTTTCCAAATCCCTCTCCGTCTCTGCAAGCGCATTGAAAGCCCAGGCAAGCCGCCTGCGTCATGTATCTGAGAATATTTCCAACGCAGATACCCCAGGGTATCGCCGCAAGACCGTCCCCTTTGAAGCGGTACGCGATCTGCGCTCCGACGTGGAAAAGGTGGAGGTCGGCCCTGTACGCCTAGATCGCTCCGATCTGGAGCAGGTTTTTGATCCCTCTCATCCGCTGGCTGACGAGAGCGGCCACTATGAAGGGTCGAATGTAGACCTGATGATCGAGATCGCCGATGCCCGCGAGGCACAGCGCAGCTACGAGGCCAACCTCAAGATGTTCGAACAGGGGCGGCAGATGTCGTCATCGCTGATGGACCTGTTGCGTAGATAACACCGAGATTTTCTGAAACATACTGACATACTTGGAGATCCAGAATGGATATTCGCAGTCTTTCCGCCACCACCGGCTACGCCGCCGCACGCCCCGCGACCAAGGTTGATCCGGAGCATATGCCAAGCAGTGCCGAGGCCAAGATCAAAGCCAGCTTTGAAGAATTTGCCGGCACCCTGCAGCAAAGCGAGCAGGTTTCGGTCACCGCAATGACAGGCAACGGCGACCCGCATGCACTGGTACAAGCATTGGCCCAGACGGAACTGGCGGTGGAAACCGCGGTGACCGTCCGTAACAAGGTGGTCGAAGCCTACCAGGAAATTCTGCGGATGCCGGTGTAAGCCCATGATGAGCGAAGGGCTTTTCTACGACACTCTACGCCAGGCCCTCTGGGCGTCGGTGATGATGTCGACACCGATTTTGCTGGTTGCGCTGGTTGTTGGCCTCGCCATCGGCCTGTTTCAGGCCCTGACATCAGTCCAGGAAATGACCCTGACCTTTGTACCTAAGCTTACCGCTATTCTTGTCGTTTTCTGGATGACCATGGGTTTCATGACGCAGACCTTGGTTGCCTTTTTTGATGGGCACGTTGTGCCGCTGATTTCAGGAGGTCTGTAATGGGAGACACCGGTTACACCACCTTGTCCCGCCAATCGGGTCTGATGCGCGAAATGCGCGTTGTCGCAAATAACATCGCCAACTCGGCCACCACCGGATACCGGGCCGAAGGCGTAATCTTTTCCGAGTTTATTCAGTCCGCTCCCGGTCAGGAATCCCTGTCGATGGGGCGGGCAAACATCCGCAACACCTCGATGGCACAGGGGGCCCTGACCCAATCGGGCGGTGATCTGGACCTTGCCATCGAAGGCGACGGGTATTTCATGGTCGAAACACCGATGGGTGAGCGGCTGACCCGTTCGGGCGCATTTTCCACCAACGCCCAAGGTGATCTGGTCACCATGGATGGCCACCGGGTTCTGGATGCCGGTCGGGCACCTGTGTTCATTCCAGGCGATGCCAAATCGATCAAATTCGGCGCCGACGGCACGCTGAGCGCAGATGGTCGGGCGCTCGGGCAAATCGGTATTTTCAAACCGGAAGAGAACTATCAGATGATCCGCGAAGACGGGGTCATGTTCCGCGTCGATGGCGAAATCGAAGACGCTGGCGACGCCCGCGTGCTCCAGGGCTTTCTGGAGGGATCAAACGTCAATGCCATCTCTCAGCTGGCGCGAATGGTCGAAATTCAGCGGGCTTATGAAATGGGCCAGAGCTTTCTTGAAACCGAAGACCAACGTGTCCGCAACGCCATCAAAAATCTGACGAAGTCATAGGAGTAAGCCCATGCGCGCCCTGAAGATCGCCGCAACCGGAATGACAGCGCAGCAGCTGCGCGTTGAGACGATTTCGAACAACCTCGCGAATATGAACACTACGGGCTACAACGCCCGGCGCGCAGAATTTGCGGATCTACATTATCAGCAGGTTACACGGGCCGGCACGGTAAATGCCTCCGACGGGACTGTACTGCCCACCGGTGTGCAGGTGGGCCTTGGCGTCCGTGCCTCGGCCATCTCCATTCATCTGGCGCAGGGGGCCCTGAGCCAGACGGGAAATGATCTGGACGTTGCCATCGACGGCAAAGGTTACCTTGAGGTCACGCTTCCCTCCGGACAGTCAGCCTATACCCGCGACGGTGCGCTGAAACGGTCGGCAGAAGGTCTGGTCGTCACCTCGGACGGTTTCACTGTCTCCCCGGATATCACCATCCCCAGCGACGCGCGTAATGTTTCGATCAATGCTGATGGTGAGGTCTACGCCTATTTTGACGAAACCGCCGAAGGGCAGTTGATGGGTCAGCTGACGCTGGCGGGGTTCGCCAACCCCAAAGGCCTGGAAGCCCTGGGCAGCAACCTCTTTGTGGAGACCGAAGCCTCCGGTGCGGCCACCGTCGCCTCTCCCGGTGAGAATGGTCTCGGCACCCTGCGTCAGGGCTATCTGGAGGCCAGTTCGGTGGATGCCGTCCGCGAAGTAACGGAACTGATCGAAGCCCAGCGCGGCTATGAAATGAACGCCAAAGTCATCTCTGCCGTCGATCAGATGATGGGCGCAACCACGCAGGTACGCTGATGAAACGGATCCTCGCCATTGTGATGCTATTCTGCGCCCAGCCCGCCTGGGCCGACATTCTGGTCCCGGTGCGAACCATCCGGGCCAAAGAAATCGTGACGGCCGAGGATCTGGTTCTGAAACAGGCCGAGGTGCTGGGCGCGATCTCCGATCCGTCTTTGGTAATTGGCCAAGAAGCCCGCGTGGCGCTCTATGCCGGGCGACCGATGCGCCCCGGCGATGTTGGCCCGCCCGCCATCGTCGAGCGTAACGATCTGGTCACCATTCGGTTCAAACGCGGCGGTCTGACCATTCTGGCCGAGGGCCGCTCGCTTGGTCGCGGCGCTGATGGCGAAGCAATCCGCGTCATGAACTTATCATCACGCACGACCATCAGCGGGCGTATCGCCGCAGATGGAACAGTTGAGGTAAACTGATGAAAAATAAAACTCTTTTGGCGAATACTGCCCTTGCAGCTATGGTCGCACTCAGCGCCTGCGGACGGCTGGACCATGTTGGCAAACCGCCGACTTTCAGCCCCGCAAATGAATCTCCTGAACATGTTGCTATGCTGTTTCAGGGCTTGCCTGTAAACACGCAAAACCAACGCCCGGTTGATCAGGCGTCACTGTGGAGCGGGTCACGGCAGTCTCTGCTAGGGGATCGCCGGGCTACCAAACAGGGTGACATCCTGACCGTCGTCATCGAAATCGACGAAGAGGCAGAAATCTCCAACGATACCAAGCGGTCGCGCTCCGGCTCCGAGAGTCTGGCGGTTCCGCAACTGCTCGGCCTACCCCAGCGGTTGGATCGGAAACTGCCCGAAGGGGCGTCAATGGCTGATGCCGTTGATATCGGCAGCAGCAGCAGCTCTGGCGGCAAAGGTTCTGTGAAGCGCAGTGAGAAACTGGAACTACGAGTCGCCGCAACAGTAGTGGATGTGCTGCCGAACGGAGTGCTGTCGATCAGCGGCACGCAAGAGCTGCGCGTCAACTTCGAGATGCGCGAATTGCTGGTGACAGGTTACGTACGACCTGACGATATCAGCCGCCAGAATGAGATCACCTATGACAAGATCGCCTCTGCGCGCGTCTCCTACGGTGGCCGTGGCCAGATCACAGATGTTCAACAACCCCGTTACGGCCAGCAGGTGCTGGACGTGATCCTGCCATTCTGAGGCCTGCATATGTTGTCAAAACTACTGCCCGTCATTCTGCTCCTTGTTGGGACCGCCGGTGGGATCGGCGCCGGTGTCATGCTGGCCCCTGCCCCGGAGGAGCACGCCGAGGAAATCGGCGAGCATGCCGAAGAAATCACCCCCGAACTGCCGGACGAAGAGGAGGAGCAGCGCGAGTACATCAAGATGGCGAATCAATTCGTCGTTCCTGTTGTCGAGCGTGAACAGCTGTCCTCTCTGGTGGTGATCTCTCTCAGCCTGGAAACCAAGGCCGGGATGAACGAGAAAATCCACGCCTATGAGCCAAAGCTGCGGGATGTCTTCCTGCAGGTGCTGTTCGATCACGCCAATATGGGCGGTTTTCGCGGTGCCTTCACCCGCTCCGACATGTTGACTCCGCTGCGAACTGCCTTGCGCGAAGCTGCGCAGAAGCAACTGGGCAAAGATATTTACGATGTCCTGATCGTTGAAATGTCGCGACAAGACGTCTGAAGCTCAACTCTACGCCATCAAAAAAGGCCGGTTCATCTGAACCGGCCTTTTTTGATGCAAATATGTTGCGCTTATCTCATTCCATATTCATCAGCCGGTTGTGCAGCTTTTGCGCCCTGTCTTTTTTTACTCTCTGGCGCTCCTGGGTCGCCATCGTCTCTACCGCGTGCTTGCGTCCGAACGCCTTGCGCAGATTGTCCATCGCACGCAGCTTTTGCGCGGTAATCTGCGCCAGCTCCATATTAAGTTGTCGGCGCGTGCGGCTGTGCCAGCCCTGCCATAGAAGATCCGCGCCAAGCGCTTTCATCGCATGGTCGGAGTTGGCTAGTTCGCGACTTTCCTTGATCTGCTGATCCAGTTTTGCCAGCTGACCACGCACCCGCGCCTCAGCATCCAAAACCGGTTTCACCTTGGCATGCTCTTGCAGGTACATGGCCTCTGTCACGTCTGCCATCTGGTCCAGCATCTTCTGCTTCATCACACCATCCCCTTGGCCCGCTGACGCATTTTCTCCGCAAAGCGGATGGCTGCAGCAACGGGCGCGTAATGCTCTTCGTGAATTTCCTGGCCGATATCGACCGCCGCATGCAATGCACGCGCGGTGGGCGGATCGCTGTGGATCGGAACCCCATTCTCATTGGCGACTTCGCGGATGACGGCCGCGACCTCATCGACACCCTTGGCTACGCATACAGGGGCCTGCCCCGGCGCGCGGTCCCACTTCAGCGCCACCGCGTAATGGGTCGGGTTGACGATCACAACATCGGCCTCGGCCACATCAGCAACCCCTTGGCCCATGGCGATTTCATGTGCCTTTTGGCGGCGTGCCCCCTTCAGATGCGGATCACCTTCTGCTTCCTTGCTTTCATCCATGATCTCCTGACGAGACATCATGTTCTTTCGATTGTGCTCCGCCTGCTGAAATGCCGCATCAATCACACCGATACCAAGCGCAATGATCAACGCCAGGATCAGGAATTCCAGCGCCAGCTGCGCCATCATCATCACAACAACAAACGCCCCGGTGGCCGATGAGGCAATCATATCCGGCAACCGATAATTGAGGTACACGCCCATACAGACCGAATAGAGTACCAGCTTGACCGTGCTTTTGAAAAACTCGAACAGCCCCGAACGCCCGAATTTGTTCTTAGCGTTGGAAATAATGGAAATTTTTGAGAGCTTTGGTTCCAGCTTGCTCGGAGCGAAGACCAGAGCGCGCTGTGCGATGATCGACAGCAGGACAGCGGCCATCGGCACAATAAATATTGGCAGGCTGGACGTGCCGACCGCCATAAATATGCCGCCAACCGGCACGGTTCCCGCGCCGCCGAAGAACAAATCGGCCAAACGGTCAGGTTGATCCAGGAATGACATCAATATCGTCCCCAGCTCTTCAACCACATCCGCACCCGACACATAGATCGCGATAATCAGGCCAAGATAAGATGCCGCCACATTGAGGTCCGTCGACTTCGGCACCTCGCCCTTCTTACGAGCTTTCTCAAGCTTCTGCGGTGTTGGTTCATATGACTTATCTGAATCATCGTCGCTCATGGCATGCCCTCCCCCGGATTGGCGAAGAAGCCCATCAGTGCCGTGCTCCAGATATCCAAAATCATCGGGCTGGCTACCATCAGAATTGCGAGACCTCCGAAGGTCACAACCGGGGCACCTACAAAGGCCACCATCAGCGCAGGCATCGCGCGGTTGATGACGCCCAGTGTCAGGTTATAGACCATCGAGCCGATCAGGAACGGTGCTGCGAGTGAAAAGCCCATCGCAAAACTGCGCGATACCCTGTGCACACCCCAGTCCGACAGCCCAGATGCGCTCGGAAACTCCCCCACCGGAAACATCATGTAGCTGTAGATCATGAATTCAGCCACCCGGATGTGCAGACCCAGCATCACGGCCAGCGCCAGGCCAGAGATCAGCAGGACCGCACCGATGGCTGGCATGGGTTCGGCGCCGATACCGCCAAGAACCTGCGCGAGTGAGGTCGACTGCGCGGCAATGGTACCGGCAATCTGAATGGCATGAACAAACATGCGGATCGCCATCCCCAGCGCCAGACCGACAACCGCTTCGCTGAGTGCGAGGCTGCCATAATGCAATGGGCTGGCCGGCGGCGGCAGTATCGGCAAGGCCGGCGCCACGATAAATGTAAACGCCAAGGAAATCGCCAGTTTGATCCGCGCCGGCACATATTTTTCGCCAAAAGCCGGCAACACTGAAACCATCGCCCCAATCCGCAGGAAGACGATGGCCCCATGCCAAAAGCCGGCGCCCAAAAGGGCGACCAGCTCAGGTGGCAGAAAGTCCAGATTCATGCGGGAACCATACCAACGAGCGCCGGTCTGGCTTCAAGCCCAATCTCCTCGAATGACAAGACCGGGTTGAGGATCCCACGCGATTTGAGGATTGTCCGCAGATATCGACGGCGCCGGGTCGAGGTTACAACCGCTGCAAATACGCCCTGTTCCGTAGTGGTGTTCAGCCGATCACTCAGACCTTCGGCCAGCCGGTTGAACTGTTCCGGAGGCAGCGCAATATCGACGGCACCGCCCTGGGCGTCGATCTGGTAGGTCGAGAATGTCTCCTCCCACTCAGGCGCCAGCTGGATCAGCGGTATGGTGCCATCTTCGCGTTTCATCTCACCAACCAACTGGAAGCCCAGCCGCTGGCGCACATGTTCGCAGATGATCTCCGGCTGCGGGGTATGCAGGCGGGCCTCGGCAATCGACTCAAGAATGAGAGGCATATTGCGGATTGATACCCGCTCCTCCAGCAACAGCCGCAGCACCGTGTGCAAGGTGTCGATCGGAACCTTGTCCGGAACCAGCTCATCCAGCAGCTTTCGATTGGCTTCGGCGCGGAACTCATCCGTCAGCTCCGTCATCTCATTCAACAGGCGGCGGAGGGATTTCAATGACAGCAAACGCGGGAAATTCTGTTTGATCACTTCCAAAAGATGCGTCGCCAAAATCTCTGGCGCCGTCACGATCGTCGCGCCCGAAAGCGCAGCATCTTCCTGCGCTTTTGAGGAAATCCAGCGCGCAGGGGCGCCATAGACCGGTTCGGTCACATCTGTCCCCGGCGGTAGGGCATCATGATTGTCGGGCATCAATGCCAGCACCATTTCAGGATGCAGAATACCACGCACTTGCTCCACGCCCTGAATCTTGATCACATAGGTGCCGGTCATCAGTTCCGGCTCATCCGTCAGGCGGATTTCCGGTAGGATCAGCCCGAATGTCGTGGCCACATGTGTTCGCATGTTGGCGATACGGGCATCCAGGCCGGTCCCCGCGTCCAGCACCATGCTCACCAGATCGGGCGCAAATTCCAGATGCAGGTCATCCAGATCGAGGATGTCACCAAGAGCCCGGTTTTCCTTCGGCTCCATGACCTCTTCAATCTGCTCTTCCATTTCCGCTTCTTCGCGGTCCTTCAGGTTTTTGCTCATCTTGTAGGCGGTGTAGCCCAGCACGGCAGCACCAGCCATGAACGGAATGAAAGGCAGGCCCGGGACCAAAGCAAACAGCGCCATGAGGATGGCCACAGTCGCCAAAGCAGCCGGGTGTTTGCCCAGCTGGTCTGCCAGCGCGATATCGGTAGACCCGGTGGCACCACCGCGCGCCAGGAGCAACGCTGCGGCGATGGAAATGATCACAGACGGAATTTGCGACACCAGACCATCGCCAACCGTCAGGATTGCATAAGTTTCAAACGCGGAGACAACCGGCATTCCATGGACCAATACGCCCATGATCAGACCCATGATCAGATTCAGCAAAGTGATCAACAGACCGGCAATCGCGTCGCCTTTCACGAATTTGGACGCCCCATCCAAGGAACCGAAGAACGTCGTCTCGCGCTGTTCCGTCTCGCGGCGGTCGCGCGCGGTTGCGTGGTCAATGGCACCAGCGGACATGTCGCTGTCGATGGCCAGCTGCTTACCCGGCATACCATCCAGGGCAAAGCGAGCGCCGACCTCGGCCATCCGTGCGGCGCCTTTGGTGATGACCATGAAGTTCACGATCAGCAGCACCCCAAACACCACGAGTCCCAGGAAAACGCTGCCCCCCATCACAAACTGGGCAAACCCTTCGATCACGCCGCCTGCCGCATCGGTACCGGTGTGTCCCTGACCGATGATCAGTTTTGTCGACGACACGTTGAGCGACAGGCGCAGCATCAGGGAGGCCAAAAGGATCGTCGGAAAAGACGAAAAATCCAGCGGTCGCTCGATAAACAGCGTGATGGTGAAGATCAGAATCGCCAGCCCAAAGGAGGTCGCCAGCCCGATGTCCAGCACCCATGCCGGCATCGGCAGGATCATCATCACGATGATCGCCATCAGCGCAATTGCCAGCAGAACGGTTGGGCTGAACAGTTTTTGCATATCAATGTTTGGCACGAAAATCAGCCCTTATTTCAGTATGATGAGCGCTTGCGCCGAAGTGCCGCCGCCGGTCAATGGGACCAGAGAGCCCAGGCGGGCAGCACCAGACGGTGCCCCCCCCTGAGTGATCAGCGGCGATGGATTGTGAAGCATGGCAAGAGGTTGTGGGGCGGTGAACGTGGCGCGGCTGCGCTCTACCGGTAGCGCCGCAACCGTCTCTACCGGTTTCAGGTCCGCGCGCACCCTGTCAAAACGCGCAGTATAGCGATTTGCATAGGTGGGTGTGCGCGAGTGGTAGGCGCCGGCAGCCTGTGACCAGTCACCAAATTCGTCATGCAGCTCACGCAGAAACCGCGCTGCATACTGCGCATTCGCAAGCGGGTCGAACATCTGGTCGATCGAGTCGAAAGCCTGACCATGCCATTTGAAATTGATCTGGAAACACCCGACGTCAAAGCTCCGCGCACCACGTTTGAAGTGGGAGAAGACATAGGCGCGGGCCTCATCTTCTGTCTGAAACCACTTGCCGGCACCTTCCATGTTGACGGTCCAGGGCCAGGGCTGCAGCCCTTGCTTTCCACCACGACCGGTCTCCGTTCTGGTGATGGCGCGCAACACGTCCAACGGAACGCCCTGGTCGCGCGCCGCCCGTCGCGCCGCAAGATCGCATAGCGCCGATACCTGCGGTGACGCAGCATAGCTGTTTCGAGGAATAAGCAGTCCCAAGAGGCCAAATGCTGCGACAAGCAACACGGACCACATCGGCAAACTGCCTGCGCAGCGGACATACCGCCGCTGTTGTCGGAAATAATAGCTCGATTTCGGCATTCTGCCTGTCCAAATGAGGATTCACCCTAGGTTCGAGCGTAAGGCGAGAGCATTGACAAACCGTTATCACAAAACACGCCAAGACCGCCCGGATCGGGCGGTCTTGGCAAATGCTCAGCTCAGATACTCGGTTGCTGGTCGCTACGATCCATCGTCGGAAGTATCCGCCTGCGGCGTCACCTTCTGCAACAGGTCTGCGATACCGCCACGCGTCCCCTCACTGCTTTCAACCAGCGCCCTCGCATGGGCCAAAGGCGGCAGGCCGGTGGGCTCTTTCGCAGTTTCTTCGATTTGTGTCGTCACGCGCGCGACGCCACCGAACTGCTCCGTATCATCAGCATCCATCGTCGCAAGCGTATCGCGATCCTCCGAATGCCAGAACCCGCGCGCGGCTGCATCTTTTTCTTGCTCTTCAAGCAGATACTCACCCGCTCTTGCGTATTCGCCATTGCGCCAAAGGGCCTCTGCGCGCAGTTTGTTTGCTGCGGAACCGGACAGTCCCATCAGCTCCACCAAAGCGGAATGCGGCTTATCCATCGCCAGCGCAGCTTTGGCCAGGATCAGGCGGCGTTTCGTGTTTCCAGGCTCCATAGCCAGCTTTTTAAGAATCGATTGAGCCTGCTGCGCAAACCCCAGATCCAGCAGGCGTTCGGCCACAATATCCGCAACTGGTGCTACCTCTGCGGTGGTGCCATTGGCCGCGATGACAAGCGCATACTGCAGGAAGGTGACATCATCTGCCCGCTCTGTCAGCAACGTCAGCAACGGTTCCAACGCCGCAGTACGTGCGGCCGGGCCATCGCGCCGGCTCAACACTTCCAGTTCATTGAAACTGTCATGAAACTCACCGGTCAGCGCCAAGGCGGCAACCACTGCACGCCTGAGGTCCGCGCCCAATGGGCTATCGCGATTCTCGACCTCATAAGAGGCGGCCAGATCCGGTACATCCGGCGACAGCGCGCTGCGCTCGGCGAAGCTGAGGTCAATCAGTTCGATCAGAGCGCGTGGTGCGTTTTCGCTCCGCTCGGCAACTTCATCCGTCAACTCCTGGGCGACGGTTTCAACGTCACCTTTCAGTCTGGCGATCTCCGCCTCGGCCAAGTTGATTTCAGGAACATGCTCAACACCAGTGCGATCTACGGATCGTAATGCCGCGCCCGCCAGATGGGGATCACCCGCCTTGGCAAACAAGGTACTGATGCGCGGACCGACTTGCACCCGCAGATGCGGTGGCAGCTTGGCAAATGCCTGTTGGATTGCATCCGTTTTAGCATTTTTCTTGATGGTGCCATCAGCCAAGGCCGCCCAAAGCGCCACTTCGCTATCGCAAACCTGCTGTCCCGCGAAAGCGTGGTTGACCTCCATTTGCTGGCCATCAAGCACAGCCCCCATGGCCGTCAGCGCCACAGCATCATCATGCTCCGCAGCGCCAGACGGCATCATCCGCAGAATTGCCTGTGCCTCAGCACCAAATCCAAAGAAGAGATAGGCCCGCGCCAGTGTCAAAACCGCTTCCGGGTCGACGTCATCAAATTCACGCACCAAATCCGCGCGCAGCGGTGAAATCTGGTCCGCAAATGGCTCATCCGTGCCCCATTCGTGTACGGCCACTTGTTGACTTGGAAGGCAATGTGTCGGCTGGCCTGAGGTGTCAGACCTGCGCGCGATAAGACCAGTTTCGCGGTCCACAGAGGAGGTGACCGAAATCTGGTCCAACGGGTTGAGCGGGCGATCCCGACTGCTCAGCGGATCAAGGATGTGACCATTCGGGCCATCGTGAACCTCAACACCGACCAAGTCCAACAACCCTTGATTGGTGGCACGGCTGATCTGTTGCAGCAGTCGCTGTTCGGATTCGTTGACGGTTGCCGCTCTTTCAGTTTCCGACAAATCAAGCAGCATATCCGTGTCCACTTGAACCGGAACCGGTTTCGGTTCAGCGGCAGAATCCACCGCAACGCGTGCCTCTTCAACCGGCGCAGCAGGCACCTCAGTGCGAGGGGCTCGGGTCAAATCTAGGGGCAGTTGGATCGCTGACGGTGTATCCCCCACAGCGACAGGAAGGCGCTGCGCGTGGTCAACAGCAGTGGTACGGCTGGACGTCACACCAGCAAGATCAAGTGCGGCACGCGCGTCCGCAGCTGCCCGCGCTGCAAGATTGAAACGATATCCGGTACTGTTGATGTTCCCGGGCAATAGCGGCAAGGGCGATCCGGCTGCCAAAGGCTGATCAGCACCACGCGTGCCATCAGCGATATCAACCACCAGATACCCGTCCTTCTGAACAAAGGAGGTGACATCGCAATTACACCCAAGTTGCAACTGCAATGGTTGCCCAGGTCCCGCCTGCGAGACCGACTGGAGGCGTGTACGCGGAATCAGGTCAAAGACCCGCGACGTGTCGAACACAACTGTGGGCGTATCGATCACCACCTGGGCTGATTGCCCGGACTGACGCAAAGACCAAGGCGCGCCGGCCGGAAGCCGCATGACCAGTCGGGAAAACCCGGCATGCTCTCCCGAACGGGCAACCACTGTCTGGGCATCCGCAGATGCCGCAGCCAGGGTCATTGCTGCAAAGGTCAGCGCGCGCCACATCATGCTGCGTCCTGTTTCACCGATTTCAATGCATCTTCCAGCTCAGAAAACCCGGGGCGGATGTGGGATGGGGTGTTCTGACGTCCCACTTCGATACAGATCGCCGCTGCGTGATTGTGCAGGTTGGCCACCAGAACTTCGCGAATGAGCGAATAGAAATGCCCATCCTCTTCGACAACTGACTTCACCTTGCCTGCGAAGGGGCCAACCAGGCCATAGGCAAGGAAAACACCCAGGAATGTACCGACAAGAGCACCACCGATCAGCTTACCCAGAACTTCTGGCGGTTGATCGATCGACCCCATGGTTTTGATAATGCCGAGAACAGCTGCAACAATGCCCAGCGCCGGAAGACCGTCAGCAAGCGATTGCAACGCATGGCTGGAGTGCAAGGCGTGATGCAGGTTCGCCTCAATCCGCTTTTCCAGAACTTCCTCGACCTGATGCGGATCGTCATAATTCATAGATGCCGAGCGCATGGTGTCGCTGATCAGGTTCACCGCTTCCTTGTCTGCGAGGATTTTCGGATACCGATTGAAAACCGATGAGTTTTCCGGGTCTTCGATATGCTGTTCGACCTCAACCGGGTTCGCTCTCGCGATCCTGATCAAAGAGAAGAGCAGACATAGAAGATCGCGGTAGTCATCGGGCTTCCATTTAGGGCCCTTAAACACCTTACCGAGGTCTTTCAGCGTGTGTTTAACGCCGCCCATATCATTGCTGATCAGAAAGGCACCAACACCTGCCCCGCCAATCATCATGAATTCGAATGGCAGAGCTTTGATGATGATCGCAAACTTGCCACCTGCGAGGAGATATCCCCCGAACACCATGACAAAGATAACCACGATGCCTACAATACCGAGCATTAGGTCCACTCCGAATTTCGTTTGTTTCTACAAGTTTAGGCGATTCACGTTAAAAAAGCCTGAGGAGCAGCACCTGCTTACTCCTTTGGAACAGACCCATTGCGACCCGCCAGGACCACGCTGATTGTATATGCCGCCTGCGGGCTGAGCCCCGCCATGATGCCGGCCGCTGCCTCGGGGCGCATGCGCGCAAGGAAGCCAGCTGCAAAGGCAGGATCCATCTCCTCAAAGAGAGCAGACGATTCTTTTGGTTTCATCTGTTCGTAAACCGATGTCAGCCGAGTCAGATCCGCTTCGGTCGCGCCATCGGCAAGGGCGAGCGTCGATTTCAACTCTTCTTCAGCCTGCTCAAGTGCGACAAGCTTCTGCTCAATCGCATCATCTGCGATCTCCAGCGCTTTCATGCGGTCTTCGATCTCGGCCTCACGGGCAGATAGCGCCGCTTCGCGTTCCTGAAAGGCGGCCAACATGTTCTGCAATTCGGCAGAAGAAGGCATCGACTGACCATTCAGCGTGCCTTTCGGCTCGTCTTTCAGGGTCGATTCGTCCTGCAGGTTCGCGACCTCACGCGCGATGGCTGGACCGGCCTCCAGACCGAGGCGCACAATTGCTGATCCCATCAACAGCAAGGCCAGCATCATGAGAGCACCACTGCGCGTCCGCTTGATGCGCTTTGCCTTCTTCGGCTTCGCAGGCGCGGCTTTTGTCTTTGCTGCCTTGGCCATTATGCAACCCGACCCTGCGCCCGGTTATGGCGGACGAACATCAGCCCTGCGGGTTTTGCGGGTTCTGGCTCCGCCGCTACTTCCGGCTCCGCGTCAGCCTCATATGCCGCAGCCAATGCATCGCTTTCTTCAGCCGCCGCAGGTGCAGCAGTCTCAGGTTTTGGCTCAGGCGCAGAGGCCTCCGGCATGTCGTGCATAGAGGCCATCATAAGTTCCAACCGCTGCGCCACCGATTCGGCGCGTCCGGTCAACTGGTCCAGCGCCTTGCTGGAGCCATCCGATACATGGCGCGCGGCCAGCAGTGACTTGTTGAGATCATCGACCTGCGCCGAAAGCACTGCAACAGCGCCGCCAACACCTTTTTCCAGATCATTAAAACGCTTCAGCCGACGCGAGAGCACCAGACAGTAAAAGCCTGCCCCCATGGCCCCGGCCGCAAGCAGGATATCCGCAATCAGTTCCATCCCGTTCTCCTAGTTCAATACGAAGTCCATAATCAGCAGATCACGCACCCGGCCCTGGCCAGCTGCAATATTGATCCGCCGCAGCATCTGTGCGCGCAGTTTCGGCAGTGCCATCGGATCGGTCAGATCCTCCAGCTCCAGTGCCCTGAGATAACTGTTGAGAACATCGACAACCCGCGGGAGAATTTTCTCAACCTCGGCCCGATGGGCGAGATCAACCTCCAGCTGAGAGCGGAAACGAAGGTGCTTCAACCCACTTGCTTTGCGCAAGGTGATCACAATCGGTTCCATTTCGATAAAAGCGAGATTGGCGATATCTTCCGCCGACTCACCATTGTCCACGCCTTCTGGCGCCACTTCGGTCGCATCCACCCCTTCTGGGGCTGCGCTCTGACCAAAGGGAAGAAGGCCTGACTGGACAGCGAAGAATCCCCCACCGGCGCCAACAAGCGCAAGAACAACCCCAATGATAAGGGGCAGCTTGCTCTTCTTGGCCGGGGCGTCCTGTTCTGTGTCTACTACAGCGTCTGTCATGACTATCCCTAATACGTCGTGCCCCATCTTCTTAGCTTGCGGACACTAACCGAATGTTAAGGGCAATCCGGCAAAAGGGTTGCACATCGGACAGAATGCCGGTGCTACGGAGGTTAATGTGCAGCAGATCAAGAATGTCTGGGCAGGTTTGGACACGCGAAAGCGCCTGATTGCCGTGGGGGCCACGGTGATCGTGATTCTCAGCGTCCTGGCGATGTCCCGTGTGGCGAATACGCCCACGATGCAATTACTATATGCCGGGCTGGAAAGCGGCTCGGCTGGGGATGTAGTGCGCGCGCTGGAACAGCGCGGCACCGAATACGAAGTGCGTGGCGGATCAATTTATGTTCCAGCTACGGCACGCGACGAACTACGCATGACGCTGGCAAGCGAAGGCCTGCCTGCGAACGGCGGACGCGGTTACGAACTGCTTGATTCGCTGAGCGGGTTCGGGACCACATCGCAAATGTTTGATGCCGCCTACTGGCGTGCAAAGGAAGGGGAACTGGCCCGTACCATCGTGGCCAGCCCGCATGTGACCCAGGCCCGGGTCCATATCGCAAATACCGGATCAAACCCGTTTCAGCGCACGGCTGAACCGACTGCCTCTGTGTCGGTTGTGCCGATGGGTTCGCCCATCACGCCCGCACAGGCCAATGCGATTCGCTTTCTGATCTCTTCAGCCGTGACTGGCTTGGCGGTGGAAAACGTGGCGGTGATTGATGCCAATGGTGCGCTGATCGGCTCACCCGAGGCCGCTGCCGCTGTCGGCGCCGGAACCGATGATCGCTCGCAATCGATTCGCGAACGGGTCATGCGTTTGGTCGAAGCGCGCGTTGGTCACGGCAATGCTGTGGTCGAGGTCAGCGTCGAAACCGTGACCGACACCGAATCTATTCGCGAGAAACGCATT
The DNA here is from genome assembly GCF_000473105.1 of Phaeobacter inhibens DSM 16374. NCBI lineage: Bacteria > Pseudomonadati > Pseudomonadota > Alphaproteobacteria > Rhodobacterales > Roseobacteraceae > Phaeobacter > Phaeobacter inhibens. Next base: position 2,610,006 of record NZ_KI421498.1, read on the forward strand.
GATCCCGAAAGCCGCGTCGCCATCAGCACCGACGTGGAAGAACGCGCCGATTCGTCACAAAATCAATCGGGTGAGGTGACCGTTGCCTCCAATATTCCGGATGGTGATGCCGCCTCGGGCGATGGATCCAAAGCCAGTACCAGTGCCACCCGTGAACGGGTGAACTACGAAATATCTGAGACCGAAAAAGAGATCCTTCGTGGCCCTGGCGCAATCAAACGTCTGACTGTCGCGGTTCTGCTGAATGGTGTGCCAATAACCACAGCAACCGGCGAAACGGTGATGGAACCCCGCTCAGAAGAAGAGCTCGGCGCACTCCGTGAACTGATCTCTGCTGCGGTCGGTTTCAGTGAAGAACGTGGAGACGTCATAACGCTGAAATCTATGGAAATGCCTACGGTGGAGCCACAGGGCACCGTGGTCAGCGCCTCCATCTTCGACAACATCTATCTGGATGCGATGTCGTTGATCCAGATGGCTGCCCTGGCGCTTGTCACTCTGATCCTCGGCCTCTTTGTTATTCGTCCCATCCTGTCGAACCAGGCGAGCGTGCCTGCACTTGGCGCACCGGGTGGCGATGCCATGGACGAGCTGCCAGCACTGGGTGGCGGTGGTTTCATGGCCAATCCCAATCTCGGCGCGGATCTCGCACTGGATGGCGAGATTGAGAACAATGAAACCGGTCAGTTTGAACCCATGGGTGGCATGGGTATGGGCACCGGTATGGGCATGGGTGACATGGGCGGAATGGGAGATATGGGTGGACTGCCGGCCCTTGGCGGCGGTGGCGACAATCCCGTTGATCGTCTCCGCTCGATGATTGGCGAACGCCAGGAAGAAACCGTGCAGATCCTGCGCGGCTGGCTGGAAGAAAATGAGGAGAGAGCCTGATGACGATTGCCCATCTTCTTGAAGATTTTGCCATGGACACACCGGCGGTGCCAGTCGCCGAGGTGAGCGAAGAAGTACTGGAGGAAAAGCGTCTGGAATCCTATGAGAAAGGATACAGCGCAGGTTGGGATGATGCGGTAACGGCCAAGGATAAGGAGAGCACACATGTCTCTTCAGAACTGGCCAACTCGCTTGAAGATCTCAGCTTCACCTTCCATGAGGCACAGACGCAACTGCTCGAATCGTTGGATCCGATGTTCAAGGTTCTGACCAGCGCAGTCCTGCCAGATGCCATGGCTGCCAGTTTCGGCCATCACATCGTCGATCAGCTGACGGACATGGCCAAGAGTCAGGCCGATCAGGCTATCAATATTGTTGTCTCCCCGGGCGAAGGTGCAACCGTGCGCGCGCTACTGACCAAAAGTTTCACTGTGCCGGTGCAGGTCCGCGAGGACGTCGTGCTGTCTCCTGGTCAGGCCTATCTCAAGGTCGGCGGCATTGAGCGGGAAATCAACAGCTCCGCCCTGATCGATTCTATTCAGGACTCTATCGAGGCCTTCTCTTTCCACATCACAGAGGACAGCAAATATGGATAAGTCTGCTGAAATGAACAGAAAATCTGGCGATGCAGGCAACCCGTTTGTGTCAGTACCAGTTGAGGTTGTCGTCTCTGTCGGCAAGGCACGACCGCTGATCCGTGATCTGGTAAACCTTGGCGAAAACGCGATTCTGACCCTCGACAAACGGGTCGAAGATCCCGTGGATCTCTATGTTGGCGACCGCCTTGTCGCCAGAGGGCAGCTGGAGGAGATGGAAGGCGAGCAGGCTGGTCAATTGGCCGTAAGACTGACCGAAATCGCGGATTTGCAAAGCGGCCTGGGATGACACGCACTGCCCTTCTTGCCGCCGTTTTGGCGGCCATTCTGGCCGTCGGCCTGCCGGATGTTGTGAGCGCGCAGGATCTCAGCCTTTCCTTGGGCGATGGACAGTCGATCTCTGCCCGCTCGATCCAGCTGATCCTGCTGATCACCGTCCTCAGCCTCGCCCCGGGGCTGTTGATTATGATCACATGCTTCCCGTTTCTTGTCACCGTATTGTCGATTCTCCGGCAGGCCATTGGTTTGCAGCAGGCGCCACCGAACATGTTGATGATCAGCCTTGCGCTGTTCCTCACCTATTTCGTCATGGAACCGGTCTTTACCGAAGCCTGGACCACCGGAATCAATCCGCTGATTGAGGAGCAACTGGATGTAGAAACCGGGCTGGAGCGCGCGTTGCAGCCGTTTCGGGTATTCATGGCCGCGCGTCTTGATCCCGATACCTTCTATGCGATTGCAGATCTGCGACCTACCACTGCAGGCATAGACCCGACCGCTGATGCCCCTTTGTCGACCTTGGTGTCGAGCTTTATGCTGTCGGAAATTGCCCGTGCCTTTCAGGTTGGCTTTTTGGTCTTCCTGCCGTTCTTGGTAATCGATCTGGTGGTCGCGGCCGTGCTGATGTCGATGGGGATGATGATGGTCCCGCCGGCGGTTGTGTCCATGCCTTTCAAACTTGCGTTTTTTGTGGTCGCGGACGGCTGGAGCCTTATCGCAAGCGCCTTGGTCCGCAGCTACTTTCCCTGAAAACACAACCTCTTGCAGGAAGCACCCTGCAAAACGCCCCGGTCACAACAGTGACCGGGGCGTTTTGCATTGGCGGGACAGACGTGATCTCGGCAGGTCTCAACCCAAATCTATTCAACCCCACACGCGGCGACGCTGTGTCAGACGATAGATCATACTTCCACTGAGATGCCATATGAGTGTCGGAACATCTGTCGGATAGTGTAAATTACATCCAGCGCACTGACCGTGCTCAAGTCTGACAAGAGGGTCAGGATCCAGGCCGACACATGCCCTTAGGCCGGTCGTTCAGCTCATCCGGTGTCATGAATCCGGCCAGGTCAAAGGTAGCTAGCAACGGGTAAAATTGGCGGCCTATTGCCTAAGCAAAAGCCCCCGGAACACAGTGGTTCCAGGGGCTCATCCGCCTGCGTGCAGTTCTGTACTGACGTTCTATCTCACCACGAATTCGGCATGCAGCGCACCGGCCGCCTTCAGGCTCTTGAGGATATCGATCATATCCCGCGGTGACACGCCCAGCGCATTAAGACCTGCAACCACTTCAGACAAAGAGGTGGTTTCCGGGACCTCTGCCAGCTGAATGCCCTCTTCCTCTTCGATCGCAGCGCCAGTGCGCGGCACAATCACCGTTTCGCCATCGGCAAATGGATTAGGCTGAACAACCAGCGGCGTTTCCTCAATCCGCAGGGTCAGATTTCCCTGTGCGACAGCAACCCGTGAGATACGCACATCGCTGCCCATCACAATGGTACCAGAGCGTTGATCGACAACCACACGCGCCTTGCGCTGAGGTTCGACCAGAATATTCTCGATCCGCCCGACAGCATGAGCGGTGGAGCGGGTATTCGTGCGCTGCACATCGATCTCAACCGTCCCGGAATCACGCATCAGAGCCACATTACGCCCAAATTCCGCGTTGATCGCGCGTTCGATCCGGCCAGCGGTGGTGAAATCAGGCTCTCGCAACGCAAGACGCATGGACGAGAGCGAGGACAGATCGAAGTCGATCTCACGCTCGACCCGCGCACCAGAAGGGATGACACCAGCAGTGGGAACCCCTTGTGTGACAGAGGCGCCCTCCCCCTCCGCGACGGCACCGCCTGCCAGAATGGTACCTTGGGCGACCGCATAGATCTGGCCATCTGCGGCATTCAACGGTGTCATGACCAGCGTCCCACCCAGCAGGCTCTTTGAATCGCCGATCGCGGACACTGTCACATCAACAGTGCCGCCTACACGAGCAAACGGCGGCAGAGTCGCGGTGACGAATACCGCAGCAACGTTCTTTGGCCGAAACTGTTCGCCGGTCACATTAACGCCCAGCCGCTCCAGAATGTTCGACATGATCTCTTCGGTGAAGGGGGAGTTTCGCAGACCGTCGCCTGTCCCGTTCAACCCTACGACCAGACCATAGCCGACGAGATCGTTGCCGCGTACGCCGTCGAACTCAACCAGATCTTTCAGTCTGATCGCATTGGCCTGAGCCATCGCAGGCAGCAGCATTACAGCAAGAAGAATCCGGATGAACCGCATCATGACAGGAACCTCATCAGCGACAGCTGCGATGTCCGTGCGGTGACGGTGAACAGGCTTTCCAGTTGGAACTGCGCCTCATCCAGACGAGTGGATGTTTCATAGGGATCAGCCTGAACAAGCTCGTTGAATACCAGGCTGAGGCTGGTCTGGGCGGCGCCATTGCGTGTCGCGGTCTGCTCAATGCGACCCTCCACAAAACCAAGATCCGACTGCATCTGGATCAACTGGACCTGGCTTTCGCGCAGCTCAACTCCGGTGCTGCGCAACATCTCGAACTTCACATCTGAGGTGAGGCTAAGTCCTGGGTCATTGACCAAAGTTGCAATGGCAAGGCTCTGCAGCGTCTGCTTAAACGCGTCGTCATTGGCCTTCAAAGAGACAGTGACCTCTTCGGTCGGGCCGATTTTCACCGGATCCATCAGGTCCGACGCACCCTGATACATCACCGTATCAAATCCCAGCGGATCAGCGAACCAGTCTTTGACGGCCTGTACAATATCAGGTGCGGTGGTGAAGGGGGTAACCTCTGTCACCAATGAGGACATCAAAGTGTTGAGATCGGCGAGAGGTTGGGCTTCGGTATCTTTTCCGGAAAACAGGCTGCGACCTGCGGCTTCGCCATTCAGGGAGCGGATAGCTTCGGTCAGGTACACTTCTGCCTGGTTCGACAATTGCTGCGATGTTTCATCATTCGGGGACGTCGTTACAGCGAAAATATCGCCGGTAAGTTTGACCACATTGTCAGAGATCAACTCGATATTGTTCTGCATGGACGACGCAAACAGAGCCGCCTCAGTGTTTGCAACCTGAAAGGATTTGAGACGATCCAAGTTACGCTCCACATCGGAGAGATATGTCAGATCCCCCCCCAGTTTCTGCGTCAACTGCGAGGTTTTTCCAGTGCTCAACTCCTGCGTCAGGGTCGAGATATCGTTCTTCAGACCAACCGACCGATTGCGAAGGAACAGGTGTTGAGCCATATCCCCATAGGAATTCATAATCATGCGTTAAATCCTTAGAAGCGTTTCCATCAGCTCATCGACCACGGAGATCATCCTGGCGTTGGCCTGATAGACTTTTTCAATCACGATAAGGTTCTGCAGTTCAGCATCGCTATCGACACCCTGCGCCAACTCGCGCTGGTACATTTCGGTATAGGTTGCCGCTGCAAAGGCGACGTTCTGTTCTGCAGAGTTTTCACTCTGTGCAAACCGAGATAACAGGTTCGCGCTCAGCGTGCTGGCATCCAGATTTGCCGTCCCCAGACCAACGGATGACACCGTGCGCTTGGCGTCCAGTGCATCCGCATATCCACGCAGCAGCGTCGCATCCCCGGCGTTGCCGGGCGAGGCTGCATTCAGACCATCGCGCAGCCGCCAGGTTTCTGCCTGTCCCTGCATGGCAATTTTGTCATTCAGCTCGATACGGTTGGCGATACCGACAGTATTGGCCGGATCAAAAAATGCCCCCTGATCGGTGAAGATGCCAGGATCCGTTGCCGTTAAGGTCGGATCCAGAGCAGGGTCTTGAAAGCGTTCGATAAGATCCTTTGCCATAGCGTCCAGATCTTCCTGCGCCTCGACGGTGAGTACATCGCGGACCTCGAACTGTGCGGCAAGCGTGCCGCCACGGACAGGCCCGCCGGGCCCTGTCGCGACATCGATACCATTGATCTGCAACCCGGACAGCAAACCGTTGCCCAACGTCATGTAAGGCAATGTATCGGCTTTACCGTCAAAGCTCAGCTCTGCTGCCTGGCCATCCAGAAGCACAGCGCCCCCTTCGGAGAACAGAGCAACCTGGCCTCTGTCACGATTGACTACCTTGACCGGAATGATCTTGTTCACCTCATCAATCAGCAGATCTCGTTGATCTAGCAGAGACGCCGAATCGGACCCTGTTGATTGACTGATCGCAATTTTTGCATTCAGTTTTTGAAGTTTTTCCAACGACTGATTGACCGTGTCCACCTGCACATCAATTGCCCTGTCGGCAGCCGTGCGTTGATTGCGTAGCCCCTCTGCGGCATCTGCAATCGACCGCACCAACTCTTCTGCCTGAATCGCGAGATCATTCAGCCGCGGTCCGGAATCGGGTCGCGAAATCACCTCAATCAGACCGGAGTCGAAATCCGTTAGCCGCTGCGTGATTGAATAGGGGTCGTCTGCGCTGCCAACCAATTCGGTCATGCGACCAAAAAAAGCGGATTTCACCTCGGCAACGCCGACCTCCGAATTGGCAGATCGCACGCTGGATTGCAGGGCCGGATCGTTGATCCGCTGCACGTGACCGACCTTGACCCCGCTGAACCCATCCCCGGCACTGGTAAGCGCGAGGCTCCGGCGAGAATACCCCGGGGTCAGGACATTCGACAGGTTTTCGGAGACGACCGACGTCGAGCGACCAGCCGCCGTCAGCCCGGTCATTGCGGAATTGAGAGCACTTGTAATGGACATGGGTCATCCAGCCTTTGCGCGAATGTAAATCAGAGGGAAGAGCGCCTATCAGCGCTTGATGTTGGTGGTTTCCTGCAACATCTCATCCACGGTCTGAATGACTTTTGCGTTAGACGAATAGGCTCGCTGGGTCTGAATCATATTGGTCAACTCGCCCGCCACATCTGTTGCGGATTCCTCGCGGGCATACCCGAGGATATCGCCTGTCGGACCTTCACCAGCATTCCAAAGGAAGTAGGAGCCGCTCTCGCTCGACGGCATGTAGGTCTGCCGGTCCATGGCGATCATGCCATTCGGGTTCGGCAGATCGACCAGCGGTACCTGATAGACCACGCGGCTGACACCGGTGTCATAGTTGGCATGCACATAGCCGGCCTCATCAATCTCCACGCCAGTGAAGTTGCCTACCGGAGCCCCGTCCTTGGAAATCGAGGCAGGGGCAAAGGTATCCGACAATTGGGTCAATCCATTGTCATCACCGATCATTCCGATGTTGATTTCCATGGGGCCACCCGCGACAGGGACGATGATGGATCCTGTTGCAGCGTCATATGCGCCACCTGTGGTGGCGGCCACAGCGTTCAGCGCCCCCCCGGACGTCCGGTTATCGTCGAAGGTCAATGTGTATTCCCCGATCGGGGTCGAACCGGTCGCGGTGTCGGTAATAATCATGGTCCATTCGTTCGACTCGCCCGTTGCCGGAACGGTGGGCACGAATTCGATCTGCAGGCTCTCGGATTTACCCAGATTGTCGTAATACTCGATCGAAAGGTTCTCACTGGTGCCTGCCGCGGTGGATTCCGTCGCTGTCGCGGGCAGGTTCACACCCAGCGACATCTCGGTTGTCGGCTCCCCCGACAGTTTGTTCACATTGAACCGCACCGGCTCCAGAGCGTCAGATGTATCACGCGCATAGGGTGGAATTGTGCCATCAGATTGCGCAGGCCAGCCCATCAGGACCAGACCGGATTCAGTGGCGAGCAAACCATCAGCATTGGTTCTGAAAGATGCCGTGGTTGTCAGCATCATCTGCGGGTTGGCGGCCCCCGTCTCAACCTCGTTCATCGAGGTGACAGGCAGCATACCACGGCCCCGCACCGCCAGATCGGTTGCATTGCTGGTCGACACCAGCGGCCCTCGCTCATCAATCAAACGCACATTGGTCGTCCGCACACCGCCGGCCGAATAGGTGCCGCCAGATGAGCTCATGACCATCGAGTGGAAATCCGTCTGAACCCGCTTGTAGCCGGCGGTCGAGGAGTTTGCGATATTGTCGGAAATGGAGGCCAGTCGGCTGGCATTCGCGGTAAGCCCGGCAACGCCGGCATTAAGCGAGGAAGAAATCGTCATGGATACGCCTTTCTGCTGCATCGAATCTTTCTTGATGCAACAGCTAGCCGATTGCCCATTAACGGGCGGCTAACAGATAAAATTGTCTGATCTGTTGGCCGCCCATTTCCGGCGTACCCGCGCTTATTTCCGCAGAAGGATGATTTCGACCCGGTTGTTTCGCGCTGACATCGGGTTGCTATCCGTCAGTTTGCGATCTGCATGACCGGTCACACGGTGCATCCGCTTGGACCTAGTGCCACCTGATTCGAGCATCACACGGGTGGCATCCGCCCGCGCATGGGAGAGTTCCCAGACCGGATTATTAGCCACAACGACCGCATGAGATCTGATATGCCCGCCAATGGCGATGTTGTTTTCAACAACCCCTGTGACACGTGACACCATCTTCACAATATCCCGGAACAGCAACGTCGGTTCCGCGGTTCCTTCTTTGAACAGCGGTGACTCCTCGGTATCGAAAAGCTCGACAACCAAACCCTCATCCGTGACGCGTGTGATGATATGCTGAGCCATCTCGATTGAGACCATGCTTTCGCCACCACGCCCCTTCAGCTGTTCTTCCAAGGCACGGAACTGTTCGTCTGCGGCCTCACGGTCCTTGTCCTGTTCGACACCGGAATCTCCCTTGGCCTGCTGTGCATCGGCCGGGCTGATGTCGGACGCTCCGGTCCCGTTCTGGGGCTTGATCTCCTCGGTGAACATACTGTCCCCGTTGAAGGCCCCGTTGCCGCCGCCCGAAACCCGGCTCAGCGGAATGGATGGCGAGAAGTAATCCGCCAGCCCTTTTCTCTGTTTCTCAGTCGTTGCATTGAGCAGCCACATCAACATGAAGAACGCCATCATAGCCGTCACGAAGTCCGCATAGGCGACCTTCCAGGCTCCACCGTGGTGGCCATCGCCACCACCTGACTTTTTCTTCTTGATGATAATGGGCGCCACATTTCCTTGTGCGCTCATAATCCACCACCTATTTTCACCCACTACCGGGATATCAGGCGGGGTCTTAAGCGGCCCTTAACAGATAAATTTGCCGGCAGTTATGATGCCCGGCGAGCCCCAGCCGGGCTCATAACCTGCAATATATGCGCCCCGTCAAAAAGGGATGGACACCGCCACCGGGCCTAATACTCGATGGCGGTACGGGATATCAGGAGTCCAGTAGGATCTCTTCGTATCTTTCCCGGAGCGTATTTTTCTGTACCTTGCCGGTGCCACCCAATGGCAGAGATTCGACAAAAATCACACGGTCGGGAATCTGCCAGCTGGCAACCTTGCCCTGATAATGCGCCAACAGATCATCCTCGGTCACATCGCCGGACCGTTTCACAGCAATCACCACAGGGCGTTCGTCCCATTTGGGATGTTTCGCCGCAATTGCCGCCGCCTGAGCGATATTGGGGTGCGACATGGCGATATCTTCCAGCTCCACAGTGGAGATCCATTCCCCCCCGGACTTGATAATATCCTTGGAGCGGTCGCGAATGATCATATAGCCGTCATCATCGACTGTGGCGACGTCGCCGGTATCAAACCACCCATCATCCGTCAGTGCAGTTTCTCCGGCGCGGAAATAACTGTCGATCACCCAATGCCCGCAGATCTGCAGGTTACCTTGCGTCTCGCCATCATGAGGCAAAACCGCGCCGCTATCGTCTACGATACGAAGATCGATGCCATACATTGGTCGCCCCTGCCCTTCGCGCAGCTTGGCCTGGGCTTCGGCATCCAACTCATTATGCTTCTGCAACAGCTGGTTCAGCGTTCCAATCGGGCTTGTCTCCGTCATGCCCCAGGCATGCACCAGATCGACGCCATATTTGTCGCGGAAGGTGGGTATCATGACTGTTGGCAGGGCAGACCCACCCACAATGGTACGTTCAAGGCTTTCGGCAGTGCAGCCGGTTTCCTCCAGCCCCTGCAGCAAACCCATCCAGATGGTCGGGACACCCAGCGCCACGGTCACTTTTTCCGCGTCAATCAGTCTAGCCAAGCTCACCCCATCAAGATGTGGACCCGGCAGTACCAGCTTTGCCCCGACAGCTGCGGTCATATACGGCGTGCCCCAGGCATTCACGTGAAACATCGGCACCACCGCCAGTACCGTATCCCGCGCCCGCAGCGCCAGACCATCGGGTTGATTACCACCAATCGTATGCAGCACGCTGGTCCGGTGGGTGTATTCAACGCCTTTGGGGTTACCGGTGGTACCTGAAGTGTAGCACAGGCTAGAGGGCAGATTTTCATCCAAATCGGGCCAGTCATAACCCGCGGCCTCCGCATCCAGCACATCATCGTAAAACAGCACGCCCTCAATCTGCGCTGCGATATCGGCATCCCTCGGTCCCATCACGACGATATGCTGCACAGTGGTGAACTGCGCACGCAGTTGCGCTACGGCCGGAACAAAGGTGGTGTCAATGAACAGCACCTGATCTTCGGCATGGTTGATGATGTAGATGAGCTGTTCCGGCTTCAGGCGCGGGTTGATTGTATGACAAACATAACCGCCACCTGACACTCCGAAGTAGATCTCAAGGTGACGGCGGTTGTTCCAGGCGATGGTGCCGCAACGGGCGCCCTGAGCGATACCCAGGCGTCCCAATGCCGCTGCCAGTTTGCGGGCATTTGCATCGATGTCACCCCAGGTCACATGCTCGGTTTCACCCGACGTTTCAACCGAGGTGACCGTCGTTGAGCTGTGAAAACGCCCCGCGTGTTCTATCAGCGAGCCTATAGTCAGCTGTTTGTGCATCATCTTGCCAAGCATCGTCGTCTTCTCCGAAATTGAAATGTCAGCTGCGGGCCCAAGCGCCGCGTATAATATCTGCGGCTTTTTCCGCGATCATAATGGTGGGTGCGTTGGTATTCCCGCCAATCAGCCGGGGCATGACCGACGCGTCAACCACACGTAGCCCCTGCAGCCCGTGCACCCGAAGCGAAGGATCGACCACCGACAACGGATCGGTGCCCATCTTACAGGTGCCAACCGGATGATAAATCGTATCCGCCCGCGCGCGAATATGCTGCTCCAAGGCCGCGTCATCCGGTTCACCGTTTATGAACAGTTCCCTGTGTACATAGCCCGCCAGAGGCTCTGCCGCCATGATCTGCCGCGTTTTGCGCACACCCTTGATCAGCACGGCCAGATCCTCTGGATCGGCAAGGAACTGCGGATCAATTCGGGGGGCGGCCTTGGGATCAGCACTGTTGAGGCCAACAGAGCCGCGAGACTTCGGCCTAAGCACACAGATATGACAGCTGAACCCATGCCCCATGTGCAGCTTGCGCGCGTGGTCGTCGACAATTGAGATGACGAAATGCAGCTGTACATCAGCCCGCTTCTTATTGGGGTCGGTTTTCAGAAACGCTGCCCCTTCGGCAAAGGGCGTGGCGATCATGCCGCGACCGGTCTTGCGCCAGTTCCAGATATGGCGCAGCAGCGAAACACTGCCGGGCAAGGAGATGCCAAAATTGTCCCGATCCCGTGACTTATAGGCCAGCGTAAAATCGAGATGATCCTGCAGATTCTGGCCAACTCCCGGCAGCTCGTGCACCATATCGATCCCATGCGGGCATATGTCGTCGGGACGGCCAACACCAGACAGTTGCAGCAGCTGGGGTGAATTGAACGCCCCACCGCTCAGGATCACTTCGCGGCGCGCGCGCACCATAAGCGCGCGACCACCCTGACTATAGTGCACCCCAACTGCCCGCTTGCCCTCGAACGCAACAGAGGACGCCTGCGCGCGGGTGATCACCCTAAGATTTGGGCGGTCCATGACCGGATGTAGATAGGCCGCTGCAGCCGAGCACCGCTCGCCATTGCGATCATCCCGGTGAAACTGCGTCACCTGATAGTGGCCGATGCCTTCGTTATCGCCGGAGTTGAAATCCTCACGGTGCCGGATTTGCAGGGACTGCCCGGCCTTCACGAAGGCGTCTGTGATCGGGCGCGGCGATTTCTGATTGCTGACCTGAAGCGGACCAGCCGCGCCGTGCAATGCATCATCACCACATTCGTTGTTTTCAGATTTTCGGAAATAGGGCAGTACCGATTGCCAATCCCACCCCTCACATCCCAACGCCGCCCACTCGTCATAGTCTTTGGAATGGCCGCGAATATAGAGCATCGCGTTGATCGCGCTGGATCCACCCAACCCCTTGCCACGTGGCTGATAGCCCCGCCGCCCGTTCAGGCCCGGCTGTGGCACCGTCTCATAGGCCCAATTGTTGATCTTTGGCCGTCCGGGCAGCATGGCGACAACCGCGGCCGGGGCTCGGACCAACAAACCATCACCGCGCCCGCCCGCCTCCAGCAGGCAAACCGTCACATCGGGATCTTCGCTCAGTCGGGACGCCAGCGTTGACCCCGCTGAGCCACCGCCAACGATCACATAGTCCGCCTCCATCACGACCTCCCCGCATCTACCGTACCAGCAGCTCTCCCCGGCTGCCGACAGATCAGCGCCGCTTTTGTTAGAACTGTCCACTCTGACGGTACGTCATCGCGCACGCGGAGCGGGTGGACAAAGGTCGGTCTTGAAAAAGGAAAACTGGTGCCGCTGAAGGGACTCGAACCCCCGACCCCATCATTACGAATGACGTGCTCTACCATCTGAGCTACAGCGGCGACCCGTGCAGGTTAGACCCGCAAAAGTCTGTGCGGCGCGCTCTAACATCAGCGCACCGCCTGGAAAAGATCTATTTTATGCTTTGGGTTTTGGCATCCCCGCCACCCGTATCAGGACCCTGGGGCAGTGTTTCGCCCACGTCAGAAACGGAGGTATCCTCCTCCTCCAACAACTCCACCTCTGGAATATCGGAGGCATCCGGGCCTGCTGCGCCCTCAGGCGTGCCGGTAATCAGTGGCAGAACCTGCGCACCTGTAGCACCAACGATCTCCGGGGCCTCCGGACGGCGCCAGCTGAGGGTATCAAAGCTGGCACAGTTTTCGCAGACCGGCGCCCATTCAGCGTGGATGTGATTGCAGTTTCCACAAACCCACTGCGGCCCACGCGGCGCATTCAACGCCCGTGCCAGCCAGCCCTGGATTACCGCATCACTGGCGCCCTCACCCTTTTCGATCGCCGCCATCAGGGTCAACGCACGCGCATCCGGCTCGCGTTCAACCAGATCGCCCAGCGCACGGCGCGCCTCTGGGAAATCCTCGGCCACAATGTGCAGTTCGGCCATCACCAAACGGGTCTCATCGTGCTGCGGCGCAAGACGTGACAATTGGGCAAACCGTTTCACCCGCTCCTGTGCGGTTTCAGTCGGCTCAACCTCTGCAAAGGCGTGGGCCAGATCAGGGTGCGGCTGCGCCTCCCAGGCTTTCTTCAGCACCCGGATCGCATACCGTTTCTTGTCGCGGGCCAGATATGCCCGCGCCGCCATGGCTGCAGCCGGAACCAAATCCGGCGAAAGCCGGTTCGCTTCAATCGCCTGTTCCTGCTGCTCGACCGTCGCGCCCTCTTTGACGATCGCTCTGGAGGCCGACAGGGCCAGCACAGCATCGCGACGCTTGTAGACATCACGTGGCAGGGTGCCAGTCTTCAGCTTGGTGGTCAGCGTCTTGCGGGCACCGGCCCAATCCTGCGCCCGTGCCTGAAGCGTCAGAAGGGTATCCTGCACCTCCTCGTGCTTGGGCCGCAGGCTAAGCGCCTTCTCCGCCAGTTGGCGTGCGGTGTCAGTATCCCCTTCAGATAGTTTTTGCTTCATGATGCCTCGGACACCAACAAAGCGGGTCGACTGGTTACTCACCAGGCGTTTGTAAGCCTCAGCCGCCTTTTTTGTGTCTCCGGCCAGCTCTGCTGCCTGCGCGGTCAGCAAATCCGTCAGTTCCGGCTTTTCCAGATATTTCTCCGCCCGCGCAGCCTTGGCCATAGCCAGACGCCCCTCACCGGAGGCCAGCGCCATCAGGCCGTCAGAGAGCGCCTGATAGCCCTTCCGCTCGCGGCCCTTGTCAAAATAGCGCGAAATCGCGGTTTCATCACCGTTTAGGAACCGCAGCGTCGCCAGTAACAAAGACAACAGTTTGAACAGGACCCAGACTACAAACACCAGAATGGCCAGCGCGATTACCGACTGCAGTGCACTCAGGGTGTATTCGGTACCGGCGACCGTGATCTGAACGCCCCCTGCCGTCTCCGTCAGCAAAGCAGCACCAAAGGCAAGCACCGCCACGATGGCGACGAATACGAGAATCTTCAACAACGACCAGAGCATGGCAGCTTCCTTATTTGGCGTTCAGGCTTTGGGCCAGTTCATTCACGGCAGCAACAGCGGCCAGACGGGCACGCGCAGCGGCCTCCCAATCGGCCAGCGGTGCACGGGCGGTTTCCGGCAGAGCCTGCAACTCGGTCAGGGCTCCTTGTAGATCGCCGCTCTGCACGGCGGCTTCGGCGCGCGAAAGCACCGCATCGGGATCATCTCCATCACGCGGGGATACCGAACGTGCGCCCAGCTGACGCTGCACATAGGCCGCAATGCCGCCTGTTCCTTTGGTTGCCTGACGGGCTGAAGCAAGGGCATCACGCGCAGCCGGGGCAAAACCATCGCGCAGGCTTGCACGCGTGCTGACGCCTGCCTCTGCGGAACCGGTCAACGCCTCTGGCACAGTCACGCCAACGGCCTGCAGTTCTTCGATCATACCGCCAAAGCTGGTGCCCGCATCAATCGATGACCGCAGACGGGCGACGATCGTCTGTGCGCTGGCGATACGTGCGGCTTCGGCGCTAGCGGCGTCCATCGCCCGCGCCTCCTCCACCATCTTTTCCACCTCGGCGCGTTGCGCCGCGAGGCTGTCCTGAAGCTTGCTCAATTCCGCCTCGAATGCGGCAACGGCAGCCGGGCTGGCAGCATCAGTGATGGGGCGGCTCTCCAGAGCATCCACTCGGGCTGCCAATGTCTCAATCGCCCCTGCCAATTCATCAGATCCGGTCGCCGTCTCACTGGACCGCAGGGAGGCAACCTCCCTTGTCAACGTATCTATCTGCTGCGTGAGCGGCGCGATATCCGGGGCAATATCAGCGGCGACCCGGCCTTCCAGATCGGCGATCTGGGCGCTGAGGCTTTCCTTCAGCTTCTCCAGCGCGGCCGCATCAACGGGCGCTGCACTGCGCCAAGAGGGTGGCATAAAATCATTCAGCACATTTGACTGTCCCGCCACAAAGCCAAGCCCGGCGGCAACGATTCCCCCAAGGAGAGCGGCTCCAAAACCACCACGTTTTTCAACAACACGCTCGACCTCATGGACCGATGCCGCAGCGGCAGGCGGGCTATCAACTGTTTGGTCCCCCGACGCGTTTTCAGCGCTCTTGGCCTCAGCTGTCTCGATTGGATCGAGATCAGCGTCCCCTTGCGCACCATCGTCATCCGACACATTGGAGACTGCATCCTCTTCGGCAGGCAGGGGATCCGTGTTGTCCGGGTCGTTCAAGTCCGCCACAGCAGCCGTATCGGATGTATCATCATCTTCAACAATCAAGCCGTCAGAAACCGCGTCACCGGCGGTTGTGTCGTCGACGTCCGGTTTGGAGACAGACGTCTGGCTCTCTTCTGCCTGCGTCTCATCGGATGTTTTCTTGTCAGCCACGCCGACGTCCCCCTCGATTCTCAAAATCTCTTAACACCAACTCAGCAATAAACTTACTGTGCCGATGGCCCACCCTCAACCCGCGCCAGACTAGCTGCGGCATCACGCACCAGTGTACGCATTGCCGTCACAGTTGGAGACTTACATATCTGTAAGTCTTTGCATTTCAAGCCTTTCAGAGGATCTGCAACCGCCTTGCTGAATGCGATAAGATGTAGCTCTGCGCAATATGGCGCCAATTTGACAAATTGCTGAGCGGTACGCGGTGAGAAAAGCGGCACGATCAGCGACGCTTGCGCATCCATCGCGATCCGCACCTCACTATCATAAGGCAGCAAGATCTGATCATAGATCACATGTTCCCGGCAATTGATCCCTACCAAGCGAAGCCGCTCGACAATGTCGCCGCGGCTATGGACGCCGCGAAGATGGGTCAAAGGACCTGTAGGTGGGACGTCGGTCAAGGTCTGAACCAGCGCGTCAGCGTCCAGACCACAGCAAATCGCCCGCCACCCTTTCGCAGCTGCGGCCTGCGTTGTGCGCTGCCCGACGCAATAAGCGTTCTGCCCCGTAACCGGCGCAGTCGAATACCGCACCCCATTCGCAGATGAGAAGATCGCATCCCCCGAAAAAAGCCCATGTTCAGAAGGATCAGATGGCGGGTTCAGCGGGGTTGTCCTGATTAACGGGGCGTAGATCACCTGCAAAGTCGCTCGGGTCGATGCGGGCAAGTCTTCGACAAATCGCTCTGCCGCCACACGAGGGCGCGTCATCAATAGGCCGACCATCACACGCCCCTCGGGATTGTTCGCCACTGTCATAGGTGGTAGCCCCGGCAGAGACAGGATGCAACGGTAACACCATGGAACAAAGCCTCACCCTTCTGGGATTGGAAAGCAGCTGCGATGATACGGCAGCTGCCGTGGTCCGCCAGTCTGGGCAAGGCCCGGCGGAGGTGCTCTCCTCCATCGTGTTTGGCCAGACCGAACTCCACAGCGCCTTCGGCGGTGTGGTGCCGGAAATCGCAGCCCGTGCCCACGCCGAAAAGCTCGATCATTGCGTCCGCGATGCGCTGGCCGCGGCCGATCTGCGCTTGCAGGATATGGATGCCATTGCCGTCACCGCTGGTCCCGGACTGATTGGCGGCGTGATTTCTGGTGTGATGTGTGCCAAGGGGTTGGCGGCCGCAACCGGGCTACCTCTGATCGGCGTCAACCACCTGGCCGGACATGCCCTCACCCCCCGGCTGACGGATGCGGTGCCATATCCCTATCTGATGCTGTTGGTCTCAGGCGGGCATTGTCAGTACCTGATTGTTCGGGGACCCGATGATTTCAAACGGCTTGGTGGAACAATCGACGATGCCCCCGGCGAGGCCTTTGACAAGACCGCCCGCCTATTGGGCCTGCCGCAACCCGGCGGCCCCTCGGTGCAGAAGGAAGCCGAAAGCGGTGATCCGCGCCGTTTCCGCTTTCCCCGTCCGCTCTTGGACCGTCCAGATTGCAACCTATCATTCTCTGGCCTGAAAACCGCACTGATGCGCATGCGGGATCAGGTGATGGCCGAAAAGGGCGGTCTGACACGGCAGGACCGCGCCGATCTCTGTGCCGGTTTTCAGGCTGCTGTTGCCGACGTCCTGGCAGAGAAAACACGCCGTGCAATTCGGCGCTACCTTGAGGAAGTCCCGACCACCCGCACCGTTGCTGTCGCAGGTGGCGTCGCGGCGAATACCGCCATTCGTGCTGTGTTAGAGACGGTTTGCACTGAGGTTGATGCTCAATTCGTCGCTCCGCCTCTGGCGCTTTGCACGGATAATGCCGCGATGATCGCCTATGCCGGGCTTGAACGATTCCGCAGTGGGGAGCAGGACGGCATGGAGCTCTCCGCCCGGCCCCGCTGGCCACTGGATCAGAGCAGCCCCGCCATGTTGGGCAGCGGCAAGAAAGGCGCCAAAGCATGAGTGTTTCAGTGCTTGGATCCGGCGCGTTTGGCACGGCGCTGGCAATTTCGCTCGCAGGCAATGGCCCGGTTACTCTATGGGCACGGGATGCTGATCAGGCGCGCGATATGCGGGCGACCCGTCGCAATACCAGACGCCTGCCCGGCGCCGATCTGCCCGAGACACTGACCGTGACCAGCGACCTAGAGCGTGCCACGCAGGCTGATACCATATTGCTCTCCGTGCCGATGCAGACACTACGGGATTTTGTCTTCACCCACGCTGATCTGCTGCGCAACCGGGCTCTTGTAGCCTGCTGCAAAGGCATTGAACTCGAGACCGGTCAGGGTCCGCTGGCGGTTCTCCACGCCTGCCTTCCGAAGGCTCGGACGGCCTTGTTGACTGGCCCGAGTTTCGCCGCCGACATCGCGAAAGGCCTGCCAACGGCGTTGACGCTGGCCTGTCGTGACCCGGAGACAGGTGCGCAATTGCAGCAGCAGCTGACCACGAAAAACCTGCGGCTCTATCGTACTACGGACACAAATGGTGCGGAAATCGGCGGTGCTCTGAAGAACGTCATGGCGATTGCCTGCGGTGCCGTTATTGGCGCTGGACTCGGCGACAGCGCCCGCGCCGCGCTGATGACCCGTGGTTATGCCGAGATGCAGCGCATGGCACTGGCGTCTGGCGCACAGCCCGATACGCTGGCAGGTCTCTCCGGTTTTGGCGATCTCACTCTGACCTGCAGCTCGGAGCTGTCGAGGAACTACCGTCTCGGACTGGCGATCGGGCGGAACGAGACTTTTGACCCCAGCATCACGGTTGAAGGCGCCGCCACGGCGCGTGCTGTCCATGCCGAGGCCCAGACCCGAAATCTGGACATGCCTATCACCGCCATTGTCGTGGCTCTGCTCGATCAGCGCTTGACGATTGCCGACGCCACCGCTCAACTGCTTGCAAGACCATTGAAAGAGGAATGACATGCTGATTGCCCTGATCGCGCGCGATAAACCCGATCATTTGCAGACCCGGATGGACAACCGGGCGGCGCATCTTGCGTATATTGAGGAAACCAATGTCGTGGCGCAGGCCGGTCCCTTGCTGGACCAGGATGGCGGCATGGTTGGCTCACTGATCATCCTTGATGTCGAAGATATGGCCGCCGGTCAGTCCTGGGCCGACAACGACCCCTACGCCAAAGTCGGCCTGTTTGAGGCGGTTGAGCTGATCACCTGGAAGAAAGTCGTCGGCTGATGGCGTACTGGCTGTTCAAATCCGAGCCATCCACCTGGAGCTGGGCTGACCAGCAAGCCAAGGGCGAGACGGGTGAGGAATGGGACGGTGTGCGCAACTATCAGGCGCGCAATTTCATGCGTGAAATGAAGATTGGAGATCGCGGATTTTTCTATCATTCGATGAAGGAAAAATCCTTGGTCGGGATCGTTGAAATCTGCGCTGATGTCCACCAGGACAGCACCACAGACGATCCCCGCTGGGAATGCGTTGACATCAAAGCGGTGCGCAGCTTTGCTGTCCCGGTCACTCTCGATCAGATCAAGGGCGACCCCCGTCTTGAGAATATGGTTCTGGTGAAGAACTCCCGGCTATCAGTGCAGCCTGTCACCGCAGAGGAATGGGCCCATATCTGCGCGTTAGGGAAGACAGATCCCGATTGATCTGACAAAATTCTCTCACTGATGCTGGTTTCAGGGAGAGTTCAATGGAAATTCTGAATGTTATCGCCGCGGCTATCGCCGGCTTTGTTCTGGGCGCAGTCTGGTATGGTTTGCTTGCTGAACCCTGGATGCAAGCGGCAAAAGTGCCGCGTGATGAGAATGGGAAACCTGCGGGCGGACAGACGCCAGCTGTGTTTATCGCGACTTTTGGTCTGCAAATTGTCGTGGCTGGTATGATGCGCCATGTCTTCGCGCTCTCAGGTATCGATACCGTCGGTGGCGGTCTGGTCAGCGGTCTGGGCGTGGGACTATTTTTCATCACGCCGTGGATCATGATCAACAACCTATACGGTGTTAGACCATTGCGTTTGTCGGTGATCGACGGTGGCTACGCGACGCTTGCCTGTGGCGCCATCGGTGTGGTTCTGACGCTATTCTAAGACGTGCGGCCAACAGCGGACGTCGCAATACAGGCAATGCAAATAGAAAAGGGAAGATCCGAGCATATGCCAGGATCTTCCCTTTCACCCCACGTGCTCCAATTCCACCACACGTGTTCGTAAATCTGTGATCCTGGCCATCCTGGCCGGTATATAGACGATAGGCTGGTCAGTGGTGATTCCGCAAAGGCAATACAGGTAAAATGCAACACATGTACAACCTGAGACTGTTCCCTTGCGCTGCAGCGCACTCTGAAACCCACAGGATCACGGACACGTTTTCGGTGTTTCGGCGGCTGAATAGCACAGGCCAAAACGCCCACCGGATGAGTCCGACGGGCGTTGGTTGTCGACATTTTGACTGATTGATCAACCGTATACGGCTTCTTTTCCGAAGTGCTTGACCAGCATATAGTAGACAACGGCGCGATATTTATTCCGCTCCGATTTACCGTAGGTTTCGATCACGCTGTCAATCGAAGACATCAGCTCAGGCCCATCAGACAGGCCTAGCTTTTTGATCAGGAAGTTGTTTTTGACGGTTTCCAGTTCCGCCGGCTGACTGGCCGCCACAGTCGATGCATCAGCATCGTAAATCGCCGGACCACAGCCGATGGTGACCTTTGTGAGCAGATCCATGTCCGGTTCCATGCCACATTTGGTTTTCAGATCATTTGCATATTGCTCGATCAGATCGTCGCGTTTTCCCAAAATTCTCTCTCCCATGTTACTCAGCGGAACTATTGTTATCGCCAGGCTCAACGCCTGATCGGTTCTTATTCCAACAGCTTATCCGCAGAACGGAACAGGGCAACTGGGAATTTCTGCGGCCACCTCTCATTTCTGGGAATACACCCCCGCTACCCCTTGACCAAATGCAAAAAGGCGCCCCCGCGAGAGGGGCACCATTCTATTCGGTTGGCACCTGGATCAGATGCCAGATCAAAAGATCAGAGCGTCATTATACGCTGTTGCCGATCAGGCGGTCATCCTGCAAAGGCTTGATCATATCTTCGTCGATCTCAGGCATAGAACGCAGCGCCGCTTCAGTGCGGGTATTCAGCTTCAGCTGACCGTTGCGGGTGAAATCCATGTCGGACAGCGGAACGGCAACAGTGTATTCG
The DNA here is from genome assembly GCF_000473105.1 of Phaeobacter inhibens DSM 16374. Lineage (NCBI taxonomy): Bacteria > Pseudomonadati > Pseudomonadota > Alphaproteobacteria > Rhodobacterales > Roseobacteraceae > Phaeobacter > Phaeobacter inhibens. The sequence continues at coordinate 2,630,640 of NZ_KI421498.1, forward strand.
TTCATACCAAGAAAGCCGCCAACACCAATAACTCCTGCGAGTTTGCCATCCTGCTCAATCACATAGTCGATTTCACCTACGTCCTTACCGGTAGCGGAAAATACGTTCTTCCCAACCAGATCGGCGACGGTCATCTCGTTCAGGGGCGGCAGTGGTTTACCCGCCGCGTCCGAGCTGTCGTATTCGCCGCGCGGGATGGTGGTGGAAGCGTCAGAACTTGCATTGACGTTTACATCGCCATCCGCAGGCATCTCGTCGTTCACGGTCTCAACGCCGCTGTCGACCTTATATTCACCACGTGGAATTGTCGTGCCTTCGGTGGTGTCAAGCGACGCGCCGCTTGTGATGTCTTGACCGCCAACAGTCTCGATCTCGGTGTCCGACTTGCTCTCGCCGCGCGGTACGGAAGTGCCCGCCTGGGCAATCCCTGCGCCCGCCATCAGTGCAGCAGCAGTAACACCAGCCAGAATACGGGTCTTGGTTTTCAGTTCGGTCATGTCGTTTTCTCCTTCGCTTGAAGTACGCCAACCAAACGTCACCAACCTTGCAGACGTTCCAGGATTTTCGTGGAATTTCGCACCTAAATTTTTGGAACTTCTGTATGGGGGGTGCGTTGCGCGTCCGCGTCACGCGCTTAGGTCAATCCAGTCAAAAGGCAATGGAAATACAGTCACATAACCGAAAACACCCCGCCAATGGCGGGGTGTCGCTTTGGTCACTCGCCTGCGCAGTTGCACAGGTAGAATGATGATCAATACCGGTAGTGCTCAGGCTTGAACGGACCTTCCGGTGTGACGCCGATATAGGCGGCCTGCTCAGGCGCCAGCTTCGACAGTTTTACACCGATCCGCTCCAGATGCAGGCGGGCGACTTTCTCGTCCAGGTGCTTGGGCAGAATGTAGACATCGTTTTTATAGGTTTCACCACGGGTCCACAGCTCAATCTGGGCCAGAACCTGATTGGTGAAAGAGGCCGACATCACAAACGACGGGTGCCCGGTTGCATTGCCAAGGTTCAACAGGCGACCTTCGGAGAGCAGGATCAGACGGTTGCCCGAGGGCATCTCGATCATGTCGACCTGATCCTTGATGTTGGTCCACTTGTGGTTCTTGAGGTTGGCGACCTGGATTTCATTGTCGAAATGGCCAATGTTGCCAACGATCGCCATATCCTTCATCTCGCGCATATGCTCGATGCGGATGACATCCTTGTTGCCAGTCGTGGTGATGAAGATATCGGCGCTGTCGACAACATCCTCCAGCAACACCACCTCGAACCCGTCCATGGCCGCTTGCAGGGCGCAGATCGGGTCAACTTCGGTCACCTTGACCCGAGCGCCAGCACCACGCAGCGAAGCGGCAGAGCCTTTGCCCACGTCACCATAACCGCATACAACGGCGACCTTGCCCGCCATCATGGTGTCGGTAGCGCGGCGGATGCCATCGACCAGCGATTCCTTACAGCCATATTTGTTGTCGAACTTCGACTTGGTGACCGAATCGTTCACGTTGATCGCCGGGAAGGGCAGCTGACCCTCTTTCACCAGTTCGTACAGGCGATGGACCCCTGTGGTGGTCTCCTCAGAAACGCCCTTGATCGCGTCGCGGGTCTTGGTGAACCAGCCCGGGCTTTCGGCCATACGCTTTTTGATCTGGTTAAAGATCGCCTCTTCCTCTTCCGAGGTGGGGACTTCGATCAGATCCGTCTCACCCGCTTCTACGCGCGCACCCAGCAACACATAGAGGGTGGCATCACCACCGTCGTCCAGAATGAGGTTAGCACCTTCGGGGAACTGGAACGAGCGGTCCAGATAATCCCAATGTTCGACAAGGGTCTGCCCCTTGATCGCAAACACGGGCGTTCCGCCAGCGGCGATGGCAGCTGCGGCGTGATCCTGTGTCGAGAAGATGTTGCAGGAGGCCCAGCGTACATCCGCGCCCAGCGCTACCAGCGTTTCGATCAGAACTGCGGTCTGAATGGTCATGTGAAGCGACCCGACGATCCGGGACCCTTTCAGCGGCTTGCTCTCGCCGTATTCGTCCCGCAGGGCCATCAGCCCCGGCATTTCTGTCTCAGCGATATCGAGTTCCTTGCGGCCAAACTCGGCCAGCGCGATGTCCTTGACGATATAATCCCCGGGCATTGCGTGCTCCATTCCGGTTACATTTTGTCTACCGCAGCAGGTAACACCGCAATGGTTTATAAGCAACGAAGATGCCCCAAGAGCGCCGGGGCGCGGTGACCAGCGGTCATGCGCCCCGGCCTTCCCAACGGTCCGGGGGGACAGGTCAGCTGGGTGTGCCTTGCGGCTCGGGGTCATCCGTCACTTGGAAAAACCCCGTACCGGAGGCCACTACACAGCTGAGCCCGTTGGGATGGGAAACCAGCACCGTGAAGGTACCAGTTGTTGCAGAAGCCCAGAATTCAATCACGGTGGACACAGGCTGGCTGGATTGCAGCCCGCCAGCAGTCAGCCGTTCCGCATATGAGGATTGCAGGCGATCCACAAGGTGATCGCGGGGACTGCAGCCAGCAGCAAGCACCGGCGGCGCAGTCGCAAGCATCCCAAAGATAAGCGAAGTGCAGGCAAGACGTTTAAACATGGCAGTATCCTTTCGTGTGCATCTCAGCGACAAAAGGGGCTTGCCAGAGGAGCAAGAGCCCCTGTCGTACCTATAAATATGGGGCCTTGGCGTGGCGTTATCAAATGCCGAGCGCTCAACTGTTTGTGGTGATCCGCGTGATCGGGCCGGGGCAACCAGCCATATTATCTGAGAAACCGCACCGCTGATCACCGCCAACAGCGCAGCAGGCAATTGCACGACCTCCCCTCACCAGCTAGTCAGAAGGCGCCGTCAACAAGAAGGGACAGACCATGCCCCCCAAACCTCCGCGCGCTTGGCAACGGATGCTCTCCGGACGTCGGCTGGACCTGCTTGACCCGACTCCGGTTGACGTCGAGATTGAGGATATCGCCCACGGTCTGGCCTTCGTGGCGCGCTGGAACGGCCAGACCATTGGCGATTTTGCCTATTCTGTCGCTGAGCACTCGCTGTTGGTGGAAACGATTTACGGTCGCCTCAATCCCAAGGCGCCAGTCCGATGGCACTTGGCCGCACTGCTCCATGACGCACCGGAATATGTCATTGGGGACATGATCTCGCCCGTGAAAAACGCGGTTGGCCCCAGCTATGGTGAGTTGGATCAGCGGCTGACCGCCGCCATTCACATCCGCTTTGGCCTGCCTGCAACCCTGCCCAAGACGGTCAAGGCGCAGATCAAGAAAGCGGACCGGATCAGCGCATGGATGGAAGCAGTCGAAATTGCCGGGTTTTCCCGTGAGGAAGCCGACCGCCTGTTTGGGAAACCGGATCAAAAGCTGCTGGACGGTCTCTCCATCCGCCTGCGCCCCCCGGTCGAGGTGCGCAAGGACTACGTTACCCGCCACGCCAATCTCCTGGCGCAGCTCTGATCTCAAGAAAAAAGCCTCTCCAAGTTCAGGAGAGGCTCTGGCCTTATTTGGGACTGCGTTTGGCGAGGATCCGCTGCAATGTGCGCCGGTGCATATTTAGCCGCCGAGCGGTCTCAGAAACATTGCGGTCGCAAAGCTCATAAACCCGCTGAATATGCTCCCAACGGACACGATCCGCACTCATCGGGTTTTCCGGCGGGGGTGGCAGCTCTTCCTCATTGGCGAGCAGCGCGTTCATAATGTCCGACGCATCTGCCGGCTTTGACAGGTAATCTGTCGCACCGATTTTCACTGCGGCGACGGCGGTCGCAATCGCACCATAGCCGGTCAGAACAACAACGCGACTGTCAGGGCGACGTTCCCGCAGGATCTCCACAACATCCAGACCATTGCCATCTTCAAGCCTTAGATCCACCACCGCAAAGGCGGGCGGACGCGCTGTGGCAATCGCACTGCCTGCCGCAACGGAGCCAGCTGTTTCAACCTCAAAACCACGTTTTTCCATGGCTTTGGCCAGGCGCCGCAGAAAGGGCTCGTCGTCATCGACCAGCAAAAGTGTCTTGTCTGGTCCTATCTCCTGCATAGCAGCTTCGCCCATACTGTCGGTCCCCCGCAATGTCGTCAGGTCGTGAGGCTTGATATTACGTCTCACCCCGGAAACGTCAAACCTTCATCCAGGTTACAGATTTTCCAGGAAGCAACTGACCTTATCGGCGATTTGCTCCGAAGTCTCATCGCGGCGGAAGAATTCAACAAACCCCTGTTCTGGCAAAACCAGATAAGAAAAGGTCGAATGATCAACAAGATAGTAGTCTTCATCACCATCCTGTTTCTTGTAATAGGTCTTATAGGCACGGCTGGCCGCTTTGACCTGCTCATGCGATCCGGTGAGTCCGATCATACGCTCATGCAGATTGGCCGCGAAGTCGCCAACCACTTCGGGCGTATCGCGATCCGGATCGATAGAGATGAAAACCGGCGTCACATCCTGCCCACGCTCATCCAGCAGGTCGATGGCCTCAGCGTTGCGCGCGACATCCAGCGGGCAAACATCGGGGCAGAAAGTATAGCCGAAATACACCAGTGACGGCTTGGTGATCACATCCTTCTCAGTCACGGTTTCACCCTTGGCGTTCAACAACTCAAACGGGCCGCCAATGGTATCAGAGCCGCCGGCGATCTGGCTGGCGCGGCATTGCGCGAAATCATCATCCGCACCGCCACCTCGCGTGGCAAACCAGGCGCCGCCCACCAGGGCAGCAACAACAACGGCAGCAAGGATAGCGTAGAGACGGGTCATGAGATCACACTTTGCGCAAGGAATAGATTTATCGACAGGCTGCGCCAGACCTACCAAGAATTTCAGGCGATGCAACGGGCGGAGCGACGCAACCGCCACGCATCAACCAGACCGGGTCATGGCGATCCTGCGCGGGGTCGGACCTATCGCAGGCCACCCCCCAATGACCAGACGGACAAAACAGCGCAGCCGGGGTTGATCAGCAGGTTTTCGAGCCAGAGAAAGGCCCGTTAACCTGCTGATCAATTGTCTGTGACCGCCAGGAATGCGAGACTACCGCGACGGTCCTGCTTTGTCTTATCCGGTTTCACCTTGCCCGGAACCGGCCCGTATGCAAGCAGATTTCAACAAGACCACCAATGCCCCCTTTTTCGCCATGGAGTGCGAGATGAGCGCGACAAATATTGATCTGCTAAGCGGCCAGGAACGCAGCCACTGGATCCGCTTACGTACCTTGATCCTGCTGCGCTGGGTGGCAATTGTTGGTCAGGTGTCAGCGATCACCGTGGCCCAGCAGCTGTATAATCTGCAGCTGGAACTGGTGCTGTGCTATATCGCTATCGGTGTTTCCGTGCTCGGCAACCTGATTGCGATTATCCTGTTTCCGCAGAACAAGCGCCTGTCCGAGTTCGAGAACTTTCTGATGGTTCTGTTTGATCTCCTGCAGCTGAACTTTCTGCTGTATCTGACCGGCGGGCTGAACAATCCCTTCGCGCTTCTGGTACTGGGCCCGGTGACCATTTCCGCCTCGATGATGCGGCTTCGCTCAACGCTGATCATTGGTGCGACCGCGATCATCCTGGTGACGCTGCTGGCAGAATTTCATCTGCCGTTGCGCACACCGCAAGGTTTTGTGCTGCGGGTGCCGGATATCTTTGTCTTCGGCAACTGGACCGCCATTGTGATCGCGGTTCTGTTCATCGGCGCCTATTCCTATCGCATCAGCGCCGAGATCCGGTCCATGTCCGATGCGCTGGCCGCCACCCAGATGGCCCTGTCGCGCGAACAAAAGCTAACCGATCTTGGCGGTGTGGTGGCTGCCGCGGCACATGAGCTGGGCACGCCACTGGCCACAATCAAACTGGCCAGTGCGGAGCTGATCGATGAACTGGATGACAGGCCCGATCTGCGCGAAGATGCCGCGTTGATCCGCGAGCAGGCAGACCGCTGCCGTGATATCCTGCGGAGCATGGGCCGTGCTGGCAAGGACGACCTGCATCTGCGCCAGGCCCCTCTCTCAACCGTGATCAACGAGGCCGCTGAGCCACATATGTACCGCGGCAAGACTATCCTGTTTGAAGAGGCCCCCGAAAGCGACGGCGATCCGCAGCACCCTACTATTCTGCGCCAGCCGGAGATCATTCATGGGCTGCGCAATCTGGTCCAGAATGCGGTGGATTTCGCCCGATCAACTGTCTGGATTGATGCCAGCTGGAACGATGAGACGATCACGCTGCGCATCAGCGATGACGGGCGGGGATACCCGTCGCATCTGCTGGGCCGAATTGGCGATCCCTTCGTCCGCCGCAGACGCAGCGACAGCGACCGGCGCCAGCGGCCGGAGTATGAAGGCATGGGTCTGGGACTGTTCATTGCCAAAACTCTGCTGGAGCGCAGCGGCGCTCAGCTGACCTTTGCAAACGGCTCAGATCCAAATCAGACGCTGACCCGTGATCCGGCGCGGCGCGGGGCATTGGTGCAGGTCAGCTGGCCCCGCAGCAAAATTGACGCTCTGACGGGCGAAAATGCCGTTCCCATCGGGGAAAATAAACGTATAGAAATTTAACTATTCACTTTTAGGCAACCAATTAAACTTCATTTAACCATTATCAGGAAACATCGGGGGTAAGAGCGAAACACTTGTGGGTAACGGACATCATGCAGCAGATCCTATCGACCGACTGGCTTGTATTGGCGACGCTTTGCGCGGCGACGGCAGCGGCAGCTGTCTGGTGGCTGTCTCCAAACCCCAAACCAAAGGGGTTTGAGCAGGACCTGCTAAAGGGGGATGGACGGTCTGACGCCGTGTTTCTCTTTGATGATACAACGCTGATCGGCTGGTCCTCCGGGGCACGCCGTTTCATCGGTGAACAGGCCGAAACCTTCAGCTGGGCAAACCTGCGCGAACAACTGGCCCGCAGTTATCCAGGCTTGCCGCAATCCCCCGGCTTCCTGAAGGATGTCGGACCGCTTGTGCTCTCTGGCACAGCCAACGCCGAAAGCCGCGAAGCGCTATGCGAATGGATCGACGGTGTGACCCGCGTTCAGCTGCGCAGCACCTCATCCGAAGAACACAATCACAGCATCGATCAGGAACTGACGACACTGCGCTCAGCCGTGCATCAGGCGCCCTATCCGGTTTGGCTACAGTCTGATGATGGTGCCGTCACCTGGTCCAACCTCGCCTATGATGATCTCAGCCAGAAAATCCGCGGACGCAATGTCGATTTCTCCGAACCTCTGTTCACTGATCTCGATGACCCGATGGCCAGCGGCAAGCCTGAGCGGATCTCTATCCCGCTGCCTGAGAGCAAGAAAAAACTCTGGTACAATATCTCGACCACCGAAACCGAGGCAGGCTGGCTTTGTCATGCGGTGGATGTAAACGCGGTTGTTGACGCCGAGATCGCCCAGCGCAACTTTGTGCAGACATTGGCAAAAACCTTTGCCCAGCTGTCCATTGGCCTTGCGATTTTTGACCGCAATCGCCAGCTGGTTCTGTTCAACCCCGTATTGATTGATCTGACCGCCCTGCCAGCCAACTTCCTCAGCTCGCGCCCAAATCTGCTGACCTTCTTTGACCGGCTGCGCGATCAGCGCATGATGCCCGAACCGAAGAACTATTCCAGCTGGCGCCACCAGATGGCTGATCTGCTGGAAGCCGCGGCTGAGGGTCGTTACCAGGAAACATGGTCGCTGCCATCAGGATCGGTCTATTCTGTCTCCGGTCGCCCGCACCCCGATGGGGCCATCGCGTTCCTGTTTGAGGATATCACCGCCGAGATCACCCTGACCCGACAGTTCCGCTCGGAGCTGGAAATGGGTCAGTCGATCATGGATCAGATGGATGAAGCCATCGCGGTTTTTGCCAATGATGGCACGATGACCTTCTCCAATGCGGCCTATCATGATCTCTGGCAGATGGATCCCGACGGCAGCTTCGCCAAGATCACCATCATGGATTCCAGCCGCGTCTGGCAGGATATGTGCGCAGCAACACCAGCCTGGGGTGAAATCCGGGATTTTGTTGCCGGCAGCGAGAATCGCACAGCTTGGTGGGCCAATGTACAGCTGCGCAGCGGCACGCCTCTGGTCTGCAAAGTCAGCGCCATTCAGAACGGGGCAACCATGGTCAGCTTCCGCTCCCCGGAACCAGCCCCCGCCCCGGTTGATCAGCAACGGTTTGCGATTACAAAACAGGGCAAATAGAAGAGCTCTGTTTCTCTGAAATCAAAGAGATTGCCCGGTTCGATGCCGGGCTTTTTCGATCCGGCTTGCAGCGCCGCGCGCAGGGCGGCATTGTCGCGCCATGACAACCCAGAAGACCCTCGTAATCCCGCTACCCTCGCCCGAGGCAACTACCAATCTGGCCACCCGATTAGGCGCAGAACTGAGCAACGGCGACTGCCTGCTTCTGTCGGGCATCATCGGTGCGGGCAAAACCCATTTTGCCCGCAGCCTGATCCAGTCGGAGATGACGGTGCCTGAGGATGTGCCCTCACCAACATTCACCCTTGTTCAGACCTATGATCTGCCAAATGGTGAGTTGTGGCATGCCGACCTCTATCGCCTGTCTTCCTTGGATGAGATTGAGGAGCTCGGCCTGATCTCCGCCTTTGAGTCCGCTATCTGCCTGATCGAATGGCCCGATCGGCTGGCCGAACTAACGCCAGCTGCCGCGCTGCATATATCGCTGGCCTTGGATCCAAACGAAGACGACGCCCGTATCGCCACATTGCGCTGGAGTGATGCGCGTTGGGAGCCTTTGATGAAGCAGATTACCCCATGACCGACCGACAAAGCCTCATTTCCACCTTCCTGACCGATACGCCATGGCACAACTGGACCCGCGCGCCGCTGGCCGGGGATGCCTCCAATCGACGCTATGAGCGGCTCTGCGATGCAGATGGCGCCACCGTGGTACTGATGGACGCTCCACCGGATCAGGGAGAGGATGTCGCACCGTTCGTCGCGATTGCGAACTACCTGCGGGATCAGGGTCTGAGTGCGCCGCAAATCCTGGCCGAGGATCATGACAATGGCTTCTTGGTGATCGAAGATCTGGGGGACGCACTATTTGCGCGGGTGATGCGCGACGACCCAGCGCAGGAGCGCCCCCTATATGAAGCGGCAACCGATGTGCTGGTCGCGCTGCATGAGGCCCCGATGCCGGAACTGGAACCACTCGGGCCACGGTTGATGGCGGAGTTGTCCAGCCTCGCCTTTGCCAAATACCGCGATGTGATTCGTGAGGAGCCCTCACCGGAACATGTCGCCCGCTTCACCGATCAGTTCGAGGATATCCTGCGCCGCACGATAAAAGGCGACGTGGTGCTGGTTCAGCGCGATTACCATGCCGAGAATCTGATCTGGCTACCGGAACGCAACGGCGTCGCACGGGTCGGTCTGCTGGATTTCCAGGCCGCGCGCGCCGGCCATCGCGCCTATGACCTTGTGTCACTGCTACAGGATGCCCGCCGCGACGTACCTGCAGTGATCGAAATGCAGATGATGGAGCGGTATATCGCTGCGACCGATGTTGATGAGGGCAGCTTTCGCGCCGCCTATACCGTGCTGGGTGTGCAGCGTAACATGCGTATCTTAGGTGTTTTTTCCCGCCTCGGGCGTGACTATGGCAAACCGCACTACGTCGATCTGATTCCCCGCGTCTGGGATCATTTCCATCGCGGTCTGGATCACCCGGCGATGGCGCCACTGGCGGAGTTCCTGCATCAGGAAATGCCTGCACCCACCCCTGAGGTGCTGAACCGGTTGCGCGGCTGATGGCAGAGATCACTTATCCCGCTATGATCTTCGCTGCTGGTTTCGGCACCCGGATGCGTCATCTGACCAAACATCAACCCAAACCGATGATCCCAGTCGCCGGTCGCCCGCTGATCGACCATGCGCTGGATCTGGCGCGGGAGGTCACACCGCCGGTGATCGTGGCCAACAGCCACTATAAGAGTGACGTTTTGGCCAACCATCTTGCAGGCAGCGAGGTGGTGATCAGCCATGAGGATCCTCAGATACTCGACACCGGTGGCGGGCTGCGACATGCGCTGCCGCTGCTCGGAACACGCTCGGGACCGGTCTATACCGTGAACCCGGATGTGGTTTGGCGCGGGCCGAACCCGCTGCGCCTGCTGCGCGACGCTTGGGACCCTGCGCGCATGGACGCGCTGTTAACTTGTATTCCAATGAGCCGAACTGTCGGGCGCAGCGGCGATGGTGATTTTTACACAGATGAAAAGGGGCGTCTGCATCGAGGCGGTAATCTGGTCTATGGCGGTGTTCAGTTGCTACGGACCAACAGGCTGGCCGAGATCGACGAGACCGTGTTTTCGCTGAACACACTGTGGGATTTGATGGCCGCCGAAGGACGCCTGTTTGCGCTGGAATATCCCGGCCATTGGTGCGATGTCGGCACCCCCGAAGGGATCCCCCTGGCTGAGGACCTGATAGCCCAAGATGAGATTTGAGCCGCAAGACACGCCGCGCCTTTTTGCCGTTCCCTGCGGCGTTGATTTCCCACGCGCCCTGGTCGACGGGCTGGTTGCCCGCAGTGAGAACACATCACCAGAAGAACTGGCCAAGGTTGAACTTATCGTCAACACCTCCCGCATGGCGCGCCGGGTACGAGATCTGTTTGATCAGGGACCGGCCCTGCTTTTACCGCGTATTTCGCTGCTGAGTGATCTCGATATGCGCGCCACCTTACGTGGTTTGCCGCCAGCCCTTCCGCCGTTGCGGCGACGGCTGGAGCTATCGCAGCTGATTGCCAAATTGCTGGAAGCCCAGCCCGATCTTGCGGCCCGGTCCTCACTCTATGACCTATCAGATAGTCTCGCAGCACTGTTTGACGAAATGCAGGGCGAAGGGGTCAGCCCGGAGATTATTCGGTCGCTGGATGTCTCCGATATGTCCGGCCATTGGGCGCGGGCGCAGCAGTTCATCGCAATCGCCGATGAATTTGCCGAAACCCACGAACACGCAATGGATGCGCAGGCCCGTCAGCGACAGGTCGTTCTTGATCTGATCGGAGAGTGGCAGGATAGCCCACCGCAACACCCGGTCATCCTGGCCGGCTCTACCGGATCGCGTGGCACCACTCTGATGCTGATGGAGGCAATTGCGCGCCTGCCGCAGGGCGCGGTGATCCTACCCGGTTTCGATGACCAGCAGCCGGGCCACGTCTGGGAACATCTAGATGATCCGCTGATGTCAGAAGACCACCCGCAATATCGGTTTTTCAAGATCATGCGCGATCTAGACATGACCCCGGATCAGGTGCGTCCATGGGTCGATGCACTACCAGCCTCCACGGCGCGCAATCGGCTGGTCTCTCTGGCGCTGCGCCCGGCGCCTGTTACGGATGCCTGGATGCGCGAAGGGCCTGAGCTGCGCGGTATCGATCAGGCCACCGCCGATGTGACCTTGGTGGAGGCCCCCAATCCCCGCGCCGAGGCGCTGACCATTGCCCTGCGACTGCGCAAGGCTGCCGAGGATGGACAGACAGCCGCGCTGATCACACCGGATCGTATGTTGACCCGCCAGGTGGCGGCCGCGCTGGATCGCTGGGATATTCTGCCGGACGATTCCGCTGGCCAACCACTGCAACTGTCACCTCCGGGCCGGTTTCTGCGCCACATCGCGGAACTGTTCTGCAAGCCGCTGGCCTGCGATACGCTGTTGACGCTGCTGAAACATCCGCTTTGTCACGATGGGGCAGGGCGCGGTGATCACCTGCGCCACACCCGCGAGTTGGAGCTGCGGCTGCGCCGCTACGGCCCCCCCTTTCCGGAGGCCGACAGTTTTGCCGCGTTTGAAATTGGGCGGGAGCTGATGCCCGGGTGGACCGCCTGGCTGACGCAGTGTTTTGCCGACAAACCCATCCGTGGAACGCAGCCCCTGTCACAATGGGTTGATGCCCTTAGGAATCTCGCCGAGGCAATCGGCCGTGGCAGTCAGGAGGCATCTGCCGGTAGCCTCTGGGACAAGAAGGCTGGTCGCAAAGCACTGGAAATCATGAACAACCTTCAGGCGGAGGCTGGTTATGGCGGCCAGATGACCGCCCGCGATTTTGCCGATCTTCTGCGCGCGCTGCTATCGCAGGGAGAGGTGCGGGACCGCGATGCGCCCTATGGCTCCATCCTGATCTGGGGAACGCTTGAGGCGCGCGTGCAGGGGGCCGATCTGGTGATCCTTGGCGGCCTGAACGAAGGCAGCTGGCCCGAGGCGGCCACCCCTGATCCATGGCTCAACCGACAGCTGCGCCATCAGGCCGGGCTGTTGCTGCCGGAACGTCGCATCGGGCTGTCGGCGCATGATTTCCAACAAGCCATCGCTGCACCCGAAGTCTGGTTGACCCGCTCCGAACGGTCGGATGAAGCGGATACAGTTCCGTCACGCTGGCTCAACCGAATGACCAACCTTCTGTCCGGCTTGCCGGGGCAGGGCGGCCCTGCCGCGCTGGCAGATATGAGGGCCCGTGGTCAGGAATGGCTGGGCTGGGCGGAGGTGTTGGAGGCACCAACCTCTCTGCCCCCCGCCAAACGACCCGCGCCACGCCCCCCCGTCGCTGCACGCCCCCGGCGCCTGACAATCACGGAAATCCCGCGTCTGATCCGCGATCCTTATGCGATTTACGCCAAACATGTCCTCAAACTGCGCCCATTGGATCCATTGGTGCAGGAACCCGACGCCCTGCTGCGCGGCATCGTGCTGCACAAGATTCTTGAGGATTTCATCAAGGCCAGTGTGACAGACCCCAAAAGGCTGACGGTGCCCGATTTTCTCACCACCGCCACGGCACATCTCGAGGCGAAGGTCCCGTGGCCCGTAGCGCGCAGCCTCTGGCTGGCGCGGCTCGAACGCATCGCCGAGGATTTCATCACCGGCGAACAACAGCGGCAGGCCATTGCGCAGCCCTCCGGGTTTGAGGTTTCTGGCACAGTGCGTGTTGCACCGCTTGATTTCGAGATTGCAGGTACAGCTGATCGAATCGATGTGGATGAACGCGGCGGCCTGCATTTATTTGACTACAAAACTGGCGATCCACCGACAGAAAGCCAGCAGAAAACCTTTGAAAAGCAGCTTCTGATTGAGGCCGCCATGGCCGAACGCGGCGCGTTTGAGCGATACGGCGAGGGCAGGGTGGAACGGGCGCTGTTCCTTGGCCTCAAAAGCCCGCTGAAAGAGGTCGCAGCCCCGCTCCTGGATGAGCCTCCCAGTAAGGTCTGGGAAGAGTTGACCAAACTCATCAGCGCCTATTTCGAGCCGGATCAGGGGTATAGCAGCCGTCGCATGGTGTTTCAGGACACCCAGACAGGCGATTACGATCATCTGGCACGCTACGGAGAATGGGACCGAAGCGATCCACCGGTATCGGAGATTTTGACATGACAGCCCGTGACGCCGCCTCAGAGGCGCAGTTCCGCGCCGCCCGTCCCGATGCCTCTACCTGGCTGGCCGCGAATGCCGGCTCTGGCAAGACCAAGGTGCTGACGGATCGTGTGGCCCGCCTGTTGCTGCGCGGGGTCCAACCGCAGCACATCCTGTGCCTGACCTACACCAAAGCCGCCGCCAGCGAGATGCAGAATCGCCTGTTCAAGCGGCTCGGCGAATGGGCCATGCTGGGGGATGATGCGCTAACGTCCGCACTGACAGAGCTGGGCGCCCATGATGTGATCTCTGCCGAAGGGATGGCGCAGGCGCGTACCCTGTTTGCTCGTGCGATTGAGACGCCCGGTGGCCTGAAAATCCAGACCATCCACTCCTTTTGCGCCTCGCTACTGCGTCGGTTCCCGCTAGAGGCCGGCGTCAGCCCACAGTTTTCCGAAATGGACGACCGCGCCGCGGTGTTGTTGCGGGGCGAGGTGGTGGAAGCCATCGCAAACAGCGAAAACCCGGGTGAGGCCGGTCTGATCGCCAGACTGGCCCAGCAGGTGACCGATAGCGATTTTGACACCCTGACCGCCGCAATCTGTCAGCGACGCTCCGATTTTGAGGTGCCACTGGATCGCGCCGGATTGCGTGCGCTGTTCGATCTTCCGGCGGAATTCGATGCAAAAATGTTGGAGCACAGCGTCTATCTGGGGGGGGAGGCGGACCTGCTGACGCGCACCTGCTCCATGTTGGAGCAGGGTGGTAGTACCGATGCCAAGGCCGCTGCCAAGCTGCGCAAAATCACCGAGCCAACGCTCGCGGATTTGCCAGTTCTTGAATCCGTGTTTCTGACCGGAGCCTCCGCAAAGGCACCCTTCACGGCCAAAATCAACGCCTTTCCCACCAAAAAGCTGCGGGAAAGCAATGTCGCGCTGATGGATCAGTTGGAACCTCTGATGCGGCGGGTTGAGGCTGCCCGCGCCCAGCGCCTCGCCCTGGCCGCAGTGGAGAAATCGCTGATCCTGCATGATTTTGCCGCTGTATTCCTGCCGGAATATGATCGCCGCAAACAGCTGCGCGGCTGGCTCGACTTCGATGATTTGATCCTGAAGGCACGTCAGCTGCTGAATGATCCAGCCGTGGCTGCCTGGGTTCTTTACCGGCTGGACGGCGGCATTGATCACATATTGGTGGATGAGGCTCAGGATACCAGCCCGGTGCAATGGGATGTGGTCGAAAAGCTGGCGCAGGAGTTTACCGCCGGCGAGGGCGCGCGATCCGAGGTCGAGCGCACAATCTTTGTCGTCGGAGACAAGAAACAGTCGATCTATTCTTTTCAGGGTGCAGACCCCGACGCCTTTGACAGAATGCAGGCCGAATTCGCCGACCGGCTCGCGGAAACCGGCAGTGCGCTACAAAACGCGGCGCTGGAATTCTCGTTCCGCTCCTCCGCAGCGATTCTTGGGCTGGTCGATCTGGTGTTCAAAGACAGTCCCGGTGCTGGGTTTCACCGCGATGCACTACACCGCGCCTTTAAATCGGAATTGCCGGGGCGCGTCGATCTTTGGCCTGTCGTGGACAAAGTTGACACCGAAGAAGAGCGTGATTGGACCGATCCGGTGGATCGTCCCGGTGCGCGCCATCACACCGTCATTCTGGCTGAACGGATCGCAACCGCGATCAAGGAAATGATCGACGGCAAGGTTACCCTGCCGGAGGATGGGCCCGAGCGCGGCAGCTTCCGCCGCCGTCCGGTACAGGCCGGTGATTTTCTGATCCTCGTGCAGCGCCGGTCTGAGCTGTTCTCGGAAATCATCCGCGCCTGTAAGGCTGCGAGACTGCCCATCGCTGGCGCCGACCGGTTGAAGATCGGCGCCGAACTGGCGGTGAAAGACCTGGCTGCATTGCTGTCCTTTCTCGCCACGCCCGAGGATTCCCTGTCGCTGGCTGCAGCGCTGAAATCGCCTCTGTTTGGCTGGGACGAACAGACCCTGTTCGATCTGGCGCACCGGCGCGATGGCGGCAGTTACCTCTGGACCGCGCTTCGGGATCGGGCAGCGGAATACCCTGACACGATGGCCATCATTGATGACTTGCGCAGTCAGACCGACTTCCTGCGCCCCTATGACCTGATCGAACGTATTCTGACACGCCACAGTGGGCGTCAACGCCTGCTCGGCCGGCTGGGACCGGAGGCCGAAGATGGTGTCAACGCCCTGCTTAGCCAGGCACTGGCCTATGAACGCACGGATATTCCCAGCCTCACTGGGTTTTTGGTCTGGATGCAGGCCGACGATCTGGAAATCAAACGCCAAATGGGAGCAGCCGGAAACATGATCCGGGTGATGTCGGTGCATGGGTCAAAAGGTCTCGAGGCACCAATCGTAATCCTGCCTGACACCGCAAAACGCAAACCTCCGCGCGACGACGAAATCATGCGCGCCGAGGCTGGGCCAATGTGGAAACTGCCCAGCGCACAGATGCCCGATGTGATGCAAGCGGCCCGCGAGACCGCGCAGGAAAAGGCCCGGAATGAACGGCTGCGGCTGCTCTATGTGGCGCTGACACGTGCAGAAAAATGGCTGATAGTCGCTGCTGCGGGCGAACTGTCCAAGGATGGGGACAGTTGGTACCAGATGGTCGAGCGCGCGCTGCGGGAAGCCGGTGCCAATCCCTATGATACCGGATATGGTGAGGGCCTGCGGCTGCAACACGGGGACTGGGACGGGCTGCCGTTTCATGCAGATCCCCCAGTGGTCACGTCCGCACCCCAGTTGCCGGAAGTGTTCAGGCAGCTGCCACCGCCCTATCAGCCGCCAGTCCCAACACTCAGCCCGTCGGAACTGGGCGGGGCCAAGGCCTTGCCGGGGGATCTGGGACAGGACGAAGACATTGCCAAGGCGCGTGGCAGCTGGTTGCATAGTCTACTGGAACATCTGCCACCGGCGGATCAGGATACATGGCCTCAGCTGGCCAACGCTTTGCTGGCTGGACATGAAGACACCGCAGATCTGCTGACGGAGGCAACACATGTGCTGACCAATCCAGACCTGAAAGCGATCTTCGCTCCAGACACTTTGGCGGAAGTTGCGATAACCGCAGATCTGGATGGCCGTCGCATTCACGGCGTGATTGACCGGTTGATCGTAACGCCGGAACGGGTTCAGGCGATTGATTTCAAATCGAACGCCACCGTGCCCACAAGCGTAGAGACATGCCCGGAGGGGCTGTTGCGGCAAATGGGGGCCTATGCCCATGCGCTGGCAGCACTCTACCCTGATCGGCGGATTGACACGGCGCTGCTATGGACCCGTACCGCGACGCTGATGAACCTGCCACACGATATTGTGTCATCCGCCCTTAAGCGCCGCCAGATACCTTGACGATCCGTTAAGGCATTCATAGGTTCACAGCCGAACTGCCACACTCTTAGGGAGACATTCCAATGTCCACCGTCGCCGTAACCGATGCCACTTTCGATGCCGAAGTGAAGAATTCCGAAGTCCCCGTAGTAGTGGATTTCTGGGCCGAATGGTGCGGTCCCTGCAAACAGATTGGCCCCGCTCTGGAAGAGCTGGCCGCAGAATACGGCGACAAGGTCAAGATCGCCAAGGTCGATGTCGACAGCAACCCCAACGCAGCTTCGGCCATGGGTGTGCGCGGCATTCCAGCGCTGTTCATTTTCAAGAACGGCGAGGTTGTCTCCAACCGCTCTGGTGCCGCACCCAAAGCTGCGCTGCAAAGCTGGATTGACGAGTCGATCTGAGCAAACAGACAATCAGAAATATCAAAAGGCGTCCCAATGGGGCGCCTTTTTCACAGGTCGTTTTCAAAGCGACAAAATTGGGGGAGGAATCATGGCTGAAACACGGGTGCTGGTAGAGTTCGGCATGGGGACGTCACTACGGCGACAGGATTATACCGAGGCTGCAAAACGCGCGATCAAGGACGCGCTCTGGCATAACTCTGTCAATGTTGCCGAATTGTTCGACTTCCCCAAATCCGCCATGCACATCCGTGCTGAAATCGGCGTACAAAACCCCGACGCCATCGACCGGGACGCGCTCAGCGCAGTCTTTCCCTATGGAACAGCCGAGATTCATGTGACCAAAGGCGGCCTCGATATCGACAAATCAGGCACGGGCCACACGGTAATCGCCAATGCAGCCATCATCGTCTCATTTGATATGGAGCCGACAGAATGACCGAGAAACGCATTATTCTGGAAATGGGCACCGGCAACGATCTTTATGGGCAAGATTACACCAAAGCAGCCCGCCGCGCCGTGCAGGATGCGCTGCACCACTCGTCGATCACGCTCTTTGCCAAACTGGGCATAGATCATACTGAAATGCGGGTTGAGGTCACAATCGGCGTTCAGGAGCCTGACAAGGTCGACTGCGATCTGGTGGCCGCCGATCTGCCACGTGGACGCGCCACTGTGCGGGCGGTTTTTGGCGGATTGGATGTAGATGATCATGCGGATGGTAGCAAACATGTGGTTGCCACCGCAGCGATTGAGGCCTGGCTGCCGGATCAGTCAGGACGCTACCGATTGCGATCCTGATCACAGAAACAGGCTCTAACAAAAGAAAAAGCCGCCCTGAAAGGAGCGGCCAAATCATCTTTGGTACTGAGGGACGTGCCCTTAGATCTTTGCGATATCCGCGCGTGTCAGACCGATGTCTTCCAGCTGAGTATCGGTCAGCTCGGACAGGGCGTTGCGGGTGTCGC
The DNA here is from genome assembly GCF_000473105.1 of Phaeobacter inhibens DSM 16374. Taxonomy (NCBI): domain Bacteria; kingdom Pseudomonadati; phylum Pseudomonadota; class Alphaproteobacteria; order Rhodobacterales; family Roseobacteraceae; genus Phaeobacter; species Phaeobacter inhibens. The sequence goes on from NZ_KI421498.1 coordinate 2,648,753, forward strand.
GTGCTTCTTTCCACGCCAGGATCGAAGACTTGGCGTTGTAGACTGCGTCCACCAGGCGGAGTACGGTCACTGCTCCGAGCGGCGCATGGATGTTTGCTGTGGTAGCCATTTGCGCATTCCTTATGAGAACCAGCCGACACCATGTCGGTTGTGAGCCTCATGTAGGATGAGCTGCCGAGTCTCACAATTGCCGGTTCGACAGCCCCGAATTGCAGTTTTTGCATAGCATGTTTTTTAGGCGATCTGCCCGTATTCCGGGCGCGCGGCTTTCCTCAGGCATCGCCGGCGAGGCGCCTTTGCTGCTCAACTGGACCATTTCATATGGCCCGGGGCCAGGCACGGCACGCGGCTATTCGCTTGATCACCGGCCCCCGCAACGGATAGCACCCGGTTGAGGTACAAATGACCAGTGCCCATATAGGCCTGGAAACGAGGAGAACATGATGGCAGACGATCAATTTCCGGGCTGGCACGGCACCACGATCATTGGTGTGAAGAAAGGCGGCGAAGTCGTCATCGCCGGCGACGGGCAGGTGTCCCTGGGCCAAACCGTGATCAAGGGCTCTGCCCGCAAAGTGCGCCGCCTGTCGCCCGGTGGATTTGATGTCGTGGCAGGGTTTGCCGGCTCCACCGCCGATGCCTTCACTCTGCTGGAACGGCTGGAGGCGAAACTGGAAGCCACTCCCGGGCAGCTCGCCCGCGCCAGTGTTGAGCTGGCAAAGGACTGGCGCACTGACAAATACCTGCAAAAACTGGAAGCCATGCTGATCGTGACCGACGGCGCCGATATGTTCGTGATCACCGGCGCCGGCGATGTGCTGGAACCCGAACATGACGTCGCCGCCATTGGATCAGGCGGTAACTTCGCGCTGGCGGCAGCGCGCGGCATGATGGACAGTGATCGCAACGCCGAAGCCGTTGCCCGGGATGCGATGGCGATTGCCGCTGATATCTGCGTCTATACCAACGGTCGCCTGACAGTCGAAAGCATCAGCCAAAAGGACTGACATGAGCCATATCGATCAAAACGATATTCGTGCAGCGGTGGGCTCAGGTCTGCTGAGCGAGGCACAGGCGGCCTCTCTCATGGCCTTGGCACATAGCCGACGGGGCGCGCGTGAAAACCTTGCTCCCGGTGATGAACCTTTTGAGCTGTTCAAAGGGTTCAACGAGATCTTCATTGTCATCGGCTTGATCATTCTGGCCACCGGGTGGGCCGCTGTAACCGGCATTTCCATGACCGAAGGGTTGGGTGGTCTGGTTCAAAAGGCAACCATGTCCTCTGTGATTGGTGCCGTGGTTTTATGGGTGCTGAGTGAGTATTTCATCCGCCGCCGCCGCATGGTCGCGCCGGCGATTGCGCTCTCAATTCTCTGGACCCTAAACGCCGGCGTCGGGCTTTCAGCGGAATATTCGCAGGTGTTCATGGTCGCGCAGGGTGACTATTCCAGCCTGCCACTGGCTGTTGCCCTGACCACCATCTCAATTGCGATCTACTGGCTGCGGTTTCGGGTCCCCTTTGCCATGGCACTGATCGCGCTTGGCGTGTTCACGCTGGCGCTAATGCTGGCCGCAAATCAATCGGGCAGTCTGACAGTCATGAGTGATTTGTTTCTACTGTCAGCCTCCGGCCCGTTTGCATGGGTCACCCTGCTGGTTGGCGTCGGCGTATTTGCGGTTGCGATGCTGTTTGACCTGAGCGATCCGCACCGGGTGACCCGGCGCTCTGCTCAGGGGTTCTGGCTGCACGTGGTGGCCGCCCCGGCATTGGTCAACACCATCGCTCTCAGTCTGCTGGACAACGGCACATCCAGCGCCAATCTGACACTGATGGCGGTGCTCCTCGCCTTCGCGCTGGTTGCGATCATCATCGACCGGCGGTCATTTCTGATCGCTGCGATCGGATATAGCGTCACCTTGGCGGCCACAGTCTTCGACGGGGACGGCGCCGCCACTACCATTCTTGTGCTGGGCCTGTTCCTGGTGATCCTTGGTGCCTTCTGGGCACGGATCCGGGCCTTGCTGATTTCCCCTCTCTCACGGGTACTGCCGCTGGACCGGCTACCGCCTGCTCACTGAAACGGACCTCACATGACTGACCTCACTCCTCGCGAAATTGTCTCTGAACTTGATCGCTTCATTATCGGCCAGACAGATGCCAAACGTGCGGTTGCCGTGGCGCTGCGCAACCGTTGGCGCCGCAAGCAGCTGGGCGATGATCTGCGCGACGAAGTCTACCCAAAAAATATTCTGATGATCGGGCCCACCGGTGTCGGCAAGACAGAGATCTCTCGCCGGCTGGCAAAATTGGCCCGCGCGCCCTTCATCAAGGTGGAAGCCACCAAATTCACCGAGGTCGGCTATGTCGGTCGCGACGTTGAGCAGATCATTCGGGATCTGGTGGATATAGCCATTGTTCAAACGCGCGAACACATGCGCGACGACGTAAAGGCCAAGGCCCGCCAGGCTGCTGAAGAACGGGTGATTGATGCCATCGCCGGCACTGACGCCCGAGATGCCACCCGCGATATGTTCCGCAAGAAGCTGAAAGCCGGCGAGCTGGATGATACCATCATTGAACTGGATGTTTCAGACACTTCCAACCCGATGGGAGGCATGTTCGAAATCCCAGGCCAGCCAGGCGGCAACATGGGCATGATGAACCTCGGCGATCTGTTCGGCAAAGCGATGGGCGGACGCACCACGCGCAAGAAGATGACTGTTGCAAACAGCTACGATGTGCTGATCGGCGAAGAAGCCGATAAGCTCTTGGACGATGAAACCGTGACCAAGGCAGCGCTCGAGTCAGTTGAACAAAATGGCATCGTGTTTCTGGATGAAATCGACAAGGTCTGCACCCGTCAAGACGCGCGCGGCGGCGACGTCAGCCGCGAAGGCGTGCAGCGCGATCTGCTGCCCCTGATTGAAGGCACCACTGTTTCGACCAAACACGGCCCGGTCAAAACCGACCATATTCTGTTTATCGCTTCGGGTGCGTTTCATATTGCCAAACCGTCAGATCTGTTGCCCGAACTGCAGGGCCGACTGCCGATCCGCGTCAATCTGCGCGCGCTCAGCGAAGAGGATTTTGTACGTATCCTGACCGAAACGGACAATGCGCTGACACTGCAATATACTGCCCTTCTGGGTACTGAGGAGGTCAATGTCAGCTTTACCGATGACGGGATCGCATCGCTGGCGAAGATTGCAGCTGAGGTCAATCAGACCGTCGAGAACATCGGCGCGCGTCGTCTCTACACGGTGATTGAGCGTGTGTTTGAAGAACTGTCCTTCAGCGCGCCTGATCGCTCAGGTGAAACGGTGACTGTGGATGCCGCATTTGTTCGCAAGAACCTTGGTGAACTGACCAAATCTGCAGATGTCAGCCGATATGTGCTCTGACCACCGTTAGGGCATCTGCGCAATCAGTGGACATGGCGGTGGGCGCCCAGTAGCCTGCCGCCATTGTCAATTGGTGGTCCAAAACATGCGTTTTACACGAGTCCTCTCCCGTCTTTGCATCGTGTTGATTGTTGTGGCTGGATGCACCGACAGATCCTTTACACCAACCGTTCCCGACGCGTTGGAGGTCGGCAAAGCCAAAACCATATTCGGCGCAACCACTCGTGAGCCGCTGCCCAACGGGACCTTTGGCCCGGAACGATCCGATACTCTACGCCTGTTGGAGCTGACAGTGTCGATCCCGCCCAGTCATTCGCCGGGACAATTGGATTTTGCCTATGCCGAACCCAACCCTGAAACCCAGTTCACCATGGCGGGTCGGCAACGGCTCGACGGGATGGCTGAGCTGAACCGCCGGATCGAGCGTGAGCTTAAGAGCTACCCGGTTGGGGAGCGTGACATCACCGTTTTTGTCCATGGCTTCAACTCAACCCAAGCTGAAACGGCCTTTCGTGCTGCGCAGCTGAGCAACGACATTGGTATTCCCGGCGCCACGATCATCTACTCCTGGCCCAGTCAGGGCAATCCATTGGGTTATGCCTACGACGGCGACAGCGTGTTGTTTGCACGCGATGGCCTGGAGCAATTGCTGCGCAATCTGAAACCTGGTGTGTCCAACCGCGTGGTGCTGGTGGCACATTCCATGGGATCGCAACTGGTGATGGAAACCATGCGCCAAATGGAGATCAAGACACCCGGCTGGAGCAGCAAAAATCTTGGTGCGGTGATCCTGATGTCGCCGGATCTGGATGTCGAAGTCTTCCGCAGTCAAATGCGCAGGATCGATCCGGTACCGCAGCCGTTTGTCGTGATGGTCTCGCGCAAGGACAATGTGCTGAACCTGTCGCAACGCCTGCGTGGAACCCACAACAGGGGCCGGCTCGGCAATCTCAAATCACTTGATGACGTGTCAGAGTTGCCCATCGAAGTGGTCGATACAACGGCCTATGCCGATACTGCGGAATCCGGGCATTTCGTGGCCGCAACCTCGCCGGCAGTGCTGTCTATCCTGAATTCGGCCCGCCAGACTGCTGCGGCCTTTGACCGCGAGGCGCTCTCGATCCAACGCCTGTTCCCCGGCCGACTGGTCGTTGACAAGGAGGACAACGCTGTCGAGATCACGCTGTCGGATAACTATCAGGCTAACATCTATCGCGGCGAAGATCGCTGACCCAAGCGTCTTGAACCGATCTCAGCGGTGGCGGCGCAGGTAGACGTAGTACGCCCCGCCGCCGCCATGGCTGACATGGGCCGGTGTCACCTGAAGCACCACCTGCGACAGTGGCGGCAAGGACAACCACTGCGGCACCTGATGTCGCAAGACGCCGCGGGGGACCGGCATCGGGCCGGGTTCGTCGCGATCCTTCCCCTTGCCGGTGATCACCAACACCAGCCGCTTGCCGGCAGAATGCGCTGACAGGACAAAGCCAACCAACGCCGGATGCGCGGAATCAACCCGCATTCCATGCAGATCCAGCTTACCCTCGGGCTTCAGTTTACCGCGTTTCATCTTGCGATAGGCCTTACCGTCCATCTGCATCGGCGCAGCGATCAGCCCACTGGTGACACTGGGCTTAAGATCATGTCTGGCCGACTTTGGCCCAACCTTGGACCCCAACTCGAACAGCTCTGGCGTGAATCGCTCCTGTGGCGGAAGTATCGATTTAGTTGGCTTTGGTTTTGGCAAATGGGCCGTGGCAGGGGCGGTGTGTGTTTTCGGGTGCAGCCGCTCAGCCTGTTTGGCAACGCGGTGCCACAGGTCGATTTCCTCAGATGTCAGTTTGCGGCGGGTCATCAGTAGTCCCCTGGCAACAGCGCATAGGCACGTTGGATCGGCAACAGAACGACCATTCTACCCGGATCCCGCAGCTTGCCGGCCTCAATCCCGGCTTCGTCACCGCTGCCAAAGAACACATCGGCGCGCTGCGCGCCCTTGATCGCTGATCCGGTATCCTGCGCAATCATCAAGCGGCGCATCGGCTTCGCTCCGTCTTTTTCAAGCCAGACCGGCGCGCCCAGCGGCGTGAAACGTGGATCAACTGCCAGACTGCGTAGAGTGGTCACCGAGCGGTTCATTGCCCCCAGCGGCCCGGCAGAGGCGGGAATGCGGCTTACCTCACGGAAAAACACATATGAGGGATTGTGCATCAGGAGATCCTCGCCGGCGAGGGGATTGCGCCGCACCCAACGCTTGATCACTGCAGCGCTGACCTGATGGATATTATAAATACCGCGGCGGACCAATTCAGTGCCGATGGACCGGTATTCATGACCGTTTGCACCACCATAGCCAACACGGATCGACGATCCATCGGGCAGGCGAATTCGACCAGACCCTTGAATTTGCAAGAAAAACAGTTCCACCGGATCATCGACCCAGGCGATTTCCAACCCGCGCCCCTCCATCACACCGCTTGTCAGAAGTTCGCGTCGTGTCAGCCACTGACTGATCTTGCGCGACTCCGGCGGTTGACGATAAACCGGATACCGGTAGCGCGAGCTGGGTCGGCGAGCGCCTGAAAGCTCGGGTTCAAAATAGCCGGTGAACAGGGCCGGCGCGCCATCTTCAATCAGGACCGGGCGAAAGAACAGCTGAAAAAAGCCACGCGCTGCCTTAGGGTCTTGTTCGTTGGCCAATGCGCAGAGCGCGCGCCAGTCGGGATCTTTCAAATCACGGCAAGTCTGTAGAAATGCACCCAGCGCCGCTTCGTGATCATCGTCTGCCCATCCCTCCAGCTGAGCGAAGGACAGCATGGTATAACTGGTTTCCGCCTGTCCGCCCTGCGGAAACAAATATGCGCCAGCTCCAAGAGCCAGCGCACAGAGTGCCCGCCGGAGCCCACGCATCATGCGTCCGTAGCGACCAGATGCCAGTTCGGGTCCGCGCTGCCCATGGTGCGGCCAAAGACCCAGGTGTCTTTCTGGCGCTTCACCGCCTTGGGATCACCCTCAACAATATCTCCACCGCGATCACGCACAACCGAGGTCAACTCAGCGACAAACCGCATCGTGATCTGTGCATCTCCAGTCGCCGGATCAAAGCTGGTGTCGGTCAACGTCGTCTCACGGACGCCAATAAACTCTGCCTCAATCGTCAGCCCCTGATCCTCACGATGAGCAACTGCGGTGACAAAACTGTCAAAGACGTCAGGCGCAAGGAAAGCTTCAATATCATCCAGCTCGCCGCGTTCAAAAGCCATGAGGATCATTTCATATGCGCCACGGGCGCCCTGCACGAAATCACGCACCTCAAACGAAGGTTCGGCTTTTTTCATCGCGGCAAGATCGCTGGCCTGCGGGCTGTCTTCGGGGACATAATCAACGATATCGTGATCTGGTCCGCCTTCGATCACCTCAAGTTCGGGGCGTCGGTTCTGGCGATCGGCCTGCGGCACGGCCGGCTTTTCAAACCCTTCACGGGTGCCCAGTACGCTTTTCAGGCGCAGGATCAAAAACACGGCAATACCGGCCAAAACCAACAGCTGAATCACGGGCGACTCCATAACAACCTCTACGGTAGATGTTCATGCTTCGTTTGAAACTAAAGCGTTCCAACCTTATGTAGGTGACGGGTCGGCGCAAGTCCACCGTTCCGCGCAAGTTCTGAGGAAACCCAGCATGTATCTCTTTCTCGCCTTTCTGATGGTTCCGATCATTGAAATCGCACTTTTTATTCAAGTCGGTGGCGCCATCGGCCTCTGGCCAACGCTGGCTATCGTGGTGCTGACGGCCGTGTTGGGGACCTGGCTGGTCCGTACGCAGGGTCGGCTCGCGCTCGGCCAGCTGCGTAGCTCTTTCGAGCAGTTGAATGACCCCACCGAACCCCTGGCGCATGGCGCCATGATTCTGGTGGCCGGCGCCCTGCTGCTAACACCCGGTTTTTTCACGGATGCGGTTGGCTTCGCCCTTCTGGTCCCACAGATACGTATTGCTGTTTATCGCTACCTGCGCTCAAAAGTGACGGTTGCCCGGTTCCAGATGGGCCCTGGCAGCATGCACGGACGCAGCTACCCTGGCGACAATTCCCCTAAACCTCAGGGCGACGTCATTGATGCCGATTATGAGGACGTCAGCAACGATCGACCGCGAAAAGGCCCCTCCGGCTGGGTTGATGGGCAGGGCTAGGCGGGAGGCGTGACACCCCGTTGAGGTACCGCTCCCAAGCTGATAAGCACGAGCAAAACATAGTTTAGGAGTAGCTTCATGGCCGAAAACGGCGCAACAGAAGGCGTGCAGCAGCCGCAAGTCCAGATGAATATTCTGGGCCAGTTCATCCGAGATATGTCGTTCGAAAACGTCATGGCACAAAAAGGCGTCGGCGCCGACGTTCAGCCAGATGTCAGCGTGCAGGTTGCCCTTGATGCAAAAAAGCGTCAGGCGGAAAACCAATATGAAGTGATGACCAAGCTGAACATCGAGTCCAAGGACAAAGAAGGCAATGTCGTCCTCTTCGTTCTGGAACTGGAATATGTCGGGATTTTCAACATTTCCGGCATTCCCGAAGATCAGCTGCATCCGTTCCTGCTGATCGAATGCCCGCGCATGCTCTTCCCGTTCCTGCGTCGCATCGTTTCCGACGTCACCCGTGACGGTGGCTTCCCGCCGTTGAACCTCGATAATATCGATTTCGTTGCGATCTATCGCAACGAACTGGCGCGTCGGCAGCAGGCCGAGGCTGCGGAACAACCGCAGCAATAAGCGTTCCCTGCTTGGGATACGAAAAACGCCGCTGTTTTCAGCGGCGTTTTTTTTGCGTTTGGCCCTTAGGGTCAGAAATCAGCTATTGGCGCCGTTCCACAGGGCGGCATCCCCCATTTTAGCAACGAAATTGGCATGTGCTTCCTGTTCCTGCTCGGTCAGTCGCGACGGCAGCGGGGATGGCCGTGCAGTCGGGCGCCAGTCATCTGTCACCGTCGCCCCGCTGCTGGCCTTATCATTGGAGGCTGAAAGGCCAAAGTCCGGCTGTCGGCCACCAATCAGCTCCAGATAGACATCGGCCAGAATTTCAGAATCGAGCAACGCCCCGTGCAGGGTTCGATTGCTGTTGTCGATATTGAACCGGCGGCAGAGCGCATCCAGCGTCGCCGGCGAGCCAGGAAAACGTTTACGGGCAATCGCCAGCGTATCGACCGCCTGATCCATCGGCAGCTTTGGCAGCCCCATCCAATCCAGCTCCGCATTGAGGAACTTCATGTCGAAGGCCGCATTGTGGATCACCATTTTGGAATCCCGGACAAAATTCAGAAATTTCTGGCCCACTTTCGCGAACACAGGCTTGTCGCGCAGGGTGACAGCACCCGGGCCGGGCTGCTGTGGCGGCTCCAGAAGATCCGGCCCGATGCCGTGCACCTTGAACGCATCCTGCGGCATGGAGCGTTGAGGGTTGATATAAACGTGAAATGTCTCGCCCGTTGGCATGTGATTGAGCAGTTCAACCGCACCGATCTCAACAATCCGGTCGCCGGAAAACGGGTCAAAGCCCGTGGTTTCCGTATCAAGAACAATTTCACGCATCTGCTATCAGCCTTCTAATCTGTGCGAGGATGGTCCGTACCTGAGTCTGGGCATGGTCCGGGGTGTCGGTCTCGATCAGATAATCGGCCCGCGCTTTCTTCTCCTCTATCGGCATCTGTTTCTGCAGGATTTGTTCAAATTGCTCAACTGTCATCGTCCCGCGCGCAAGGACCCGCTGGCGCTGTGTCTCAGCATCGATCCAGACGCAGGCGACGGCATCCATTCCTGTGTCGCCACCGGTTTCAAACAGCAGTGGGATATCAAACACCAGAACATCATGCGGCGACGACGTTCTGAAACCCTCGCGGTCAGCAGCGACAAGTGGGTGTACGATGGTTTCAATTCGGGGCAGGGCGCGACTATCGTCGGCGATGATTTCGCGCAGGCGCCCCCGGTCAACCCGGCCTTCTATAACGGCCGTGGGCCACGCGTTCCCAATGGGGGCGACCGCCGCACCGCCTACATCATAAAGACGGTGAACTGCAGCATCCGCGTCCCAAACTGCGCAACCCTCTTCGGCAAAGATCTGCGCGGTTGCGCTTTTCCCCATCCCGATAGACCCGGTTAGTCCTAACGCATAACTCATGCCAATGCGGCCTCCCGCGTAGCGGTGTCAACCTCGGGCCGCTTGCCAAACCAGCGTTCAAATCCCGGTACCGCCTGATGCAACAGCATTCCCAGACCATCAACAGTGGTACAGCCAATATCCTCGGCCCATTGCAGCATTTCCGTTTTCAGCGGTGTGTAGACCAGATCTGTCACAACAGTGCTGGAACGAAGCCCATCCAGGGGCACACGCAGACGCGGCTTTCCAACCATTCCAAGAGAGGTCGTATTCACCAGAAGAGCAGCCTGTTCGATGACATTGCCAACCTGCACCCAGTCGACCACCTGAATGCGGGAGCCAAATTCACTGCGGAACTGATCCGCCCGTTCCCGCGTCCGGTTGCTCAACAGAATCTCTGGTACGCCTGCCTCAAGCAGGGAGGCGATCACCGCGCGACTGGCGCCGCCGGCCCCAAATACAACGGCCGGACCTGCGGCAGGATCCCAGTCCGGCGCGGATTGGTGTAGGTTGGTGATAAAACCGTAACCATCTGTATTATCAGCAAGGATAGAGCCATCAGCGCGGAATATCAGCGTATTGGCAGCGCCAATCAATGTCGCACGATCCGTCACCTGATCGGCGATCTCCATGATCTGTTCCTTGTGCGGGATGGTGATGTTTGCGCCGACAAACCCCATCTTGGGTAAACTGCGAACAACCTCCTCCAACTGACCCGGTTCGACATGCAGCGGTATATAATGACCAGCAATGCCATAGGTCTGGAGCCAATGGCCGTGCACCAGAGGTGATCGGGAATGTGCAACGGGGCTGCCGATCACGCCAGCCAGCGGAATCCGAGTATCATTCATTGTTCTATCACTCCCTGAAGGGCCAGATAGTTCAGAAGCTCCAGCAAAGGTAATCCGAGCACATTGAAGTAGTCTCCCTCGATGGCGCTGAACAATCGCACCCCTTCTTCCTCCAGCTTATATCCGCCAACGGCATACTTAATACTGTCCCAGTTCCGCATAACATAACTGCGCAGATATGCATCGGAACTCGACCTCATCCTAAGCCGCACCTGCCCGATATGCCGCCATAGCGGCTCATTGTCGCGATAGATAACCGCAGCGGACAATAACATATGTCGCTTGCCGCGCATCATCTTCAGCTGATCAAACGCATCATCCGAATCTTTTGGTTTTGATAACAATTTTCCATCAAACTCGAGAACCTGATCACAGCCCAAGACCAGGGCTCCAGGATGCTTCGCGCTGACCTTGCGCGCCTTCGCCTCTGCGAGCGTATCGGAGATATCACGCGGCGTGGCCTCCTCTGCCAGAAGCGCCGCCTTGATCGCCGCTTCGTCAATACGGGCTGCGGCGACCTCAAACGGAACGCCAGCCTGCCGCAACAGCTGGGCGCGTATCTGCGATCCGGAAGCCAGAACGATGTGGGTAGACATGTGGAAAACCCCGTGGGCAAGAGTGTGATGAGCTTTGGACGGTTTGTATGAAATTTCGGCCAATTCGCAAGCCGTGGAGAACCTCAAAATCCCCATTTGCTTGCCGGCAGATTCGCCCTGAGAGGATAGGGATAACTTTGAAATCGTGGATATCTCAGTTGCTCTGATTTCACCCCAAGTTTATCCCCACGACCAAACCCCAGATTGCACGTAATATTTCTCATGTTTTTATAGCCTGCCGGCAAGAGTCATCATGTCGCTGGGGGTAAAGCTGGTAAGTTATCCCAAGCGGGGATAAGCCGGTGGACGAGTCAGTTATCCACCGTTTTTAGGGTGCACTACTAAAACATCATCCTTTTAAAATACTTATATTTTAAGGGGAGAGAGGGAACCGAGAGGCCAACCATGGATCTGAGCGATCTGCTCTTTGAAATTTACCCCTACGCCAAATCTCTGCACATCATGGCAGTGATCAGCTGGATGGCAGGTCTGTTCTACCTCCCGAGGTTATTTGTCTATCACGTGGAGCAGGCAGAGAAGGTACCGGACAGCCTTCCCATCTTTGTCATGATGGAAGAGAAGTTGCTTCGCATCATTATGAGGCCCGCCATGTACGCCAGCTGGGCTGCAGGGCTGCTAATGGTACTGACGCCGGGGTTGGTCGACTGGAGCAGTCTTTGGCCCTGGACGAAGGGCCTGAGCGTTCTGGGGATGACCTGGTTTCACCACTGGTTGCTGGTTCGTCACCGTGATTTCGCGAATGGAAAAAACACCCGCAGTGGTCGAAGCTATAGAATGATGAATGAAGTCCCGACATTGCTGATGGTGGTCATCGTGGTATCGGTCATTTTCAAGTTCTGAGCGAAGATTTGACTCAACAGGGTGGACCCCTTATGTATGCGACCAACGGGCCCGTCCGGGCACTCGTGTCTTCCTTATACCAATGACACCGCTCCCCAGATCTCAGGGGAGAACAAAGGCCGTATATATATGACCGTTCAATCCCTGAACCTTTCCGATCTTAAGGCAAAGAGCCCTAAGGACCTGTTGTCCATGGCAGAAGAGCTGGAGATCGAAAACGCCTCCACCATGCGCAAGGGCGAGATGATGTTCCAGATTCTCCGCGAACGTGCGGATGAGGGCTGGGAAATTGCCGGCGATGGTGTGCTTGAGGTTCTGCAGGATGGATTCGGTTTCCTGAGATCGCCTGAGGCCAACTATCTGCCCGGTCCTGATGATATCTATGTCTCGCCCGATATGATTCGTCAGTATGCGCTACGGACTGGTGACACGGTCGACGGTCAGATCAAATCGCCGCTGGAAAACGAACGGTATTTTGCGCTGACAAATGTCACCAAGATCAACTTCGAAGAACCGGAGAAGGCCCGTCACAAGATCGCCTTTGACAACCTGACACCGCTCTATCCTGATGAACGCCTGAAGATGGAGATCGAAGATCCGACCATCAAAGATCGCTCTGCCCGCGTGATCGATTTGGTCTCCCCGATTGGTAAAGGCCAGCGATCCCTGATCGTGGCGCCACCGCGGACCGGTAAGACAGTTATTCTCCAGAACATCGCGCATTCCATCGCGAAGAATCATCCGGAATGCTATCTGATCGTTCTCCTGATCGACGAACGTCCGGAAGAGGTCACCGATATGCAGCGCTCGGTTAAGGGTGAGGTCGTGTCCTCCACCTTCGACGAACCTGCGACGCGGCACGTTGCGGTGTCCGAAATGGTGATCGAGAAGGCCAAGCGTCTGGTGGAGCATAAACGAGATGTTGTTATTCTTCTAGACTCTATCACAAGACTTGGTAGGGCATTCAACACAGTGGTGCCATCTTCTGGTAAAGTCTTGACTGGTGGTGTTGATGCAAACGCGCTGCAACGTCCCAAACGATTCTTTGGTGCAGCCCGAAATATCGAAGAAGGTGGTTCTTTGACGATCATCGCCACGGCACTGATCGATACTGGTAGCCGGATGGATGAAGTGATCTTTGAAGAATTCAAAGGAACCGGTAACTCTGAAATCGTCCTCGACCGGAAGATTGCGGACAAACGTGTATTCCCGGCGATCGACATTCTCAAATCCGGTACACGGAAAGAGGACCTGCTCGTTGACAAAGGGGATCTTGCAAAGACATTTGTGCTTCGCCGGATTCTAAACCCAATGGGCACTACCGATGCGATTGAATTCCTTTTGTCTAAGTTAAAGCAAACAAAGACAAATTCTGAGTTCTTCGACTCAATGAACACCTAATAGACGGGCCGGCACGAAAGGAAGGTCATCTGATGGACACGATCTTTGCGCTGGCCTCCGCCCAAGGGAAGGCCGGCGTTTCTGTTATTCGCCTGTCTGGCCCAAAGGCCATTAGCACCGCTTCTGTCATCAGTGGCGGTGATTTGCCCCGTCCTGGCAGGGTTTTACGCGTTCTTTCTGATTGCAGCGGAGCACGTATAGACGAAGCTCTACTGCTTACCTTTACCGGCCCGAATAGCTTTACTGGTGAAGATACTGTTGAATTTCAGGTGCATGGTAGTACTTCGGTTGTCAGCGCAATGCTTGATCTGCTGGGCCAGTTCGAGGACGTGCGGCTGTCTGACCCTGGTGAATTTACGCGCCGTGCTCTTGAAAACGGTAAGCTGGACCTCTCCCAAGTTGAAGCATTGGCGGACCTGATTGATGCCGAAACCGAAGCGCAACGGGTACAGGCGCAAGCCGTCCTAGCCGGCGGGTTGGCCGACCTCGCTGAGCGCTGGCGAAAAGATCTCATTCGCGCGGCATCGCTGATTGAGGTGACGATTGACTTCGCTGATGAAGACGTCCCGGTTGATGTAACGAAGGAAGTCAAAGAACTTCTGGCCGGCGTGACGGCGGATCTGGAACCTCAAATTGCCGGCGTAAAAATGGCTGAACGGATACGCAGCGGTTTTGAGGTCGCGATCATTGGTGCACCAAACGTTGGGAAATCAACTCTACTTAACGCTTTGGCCGGTCGTGAGGCTGCGATCACGTCTGAATATGCCGGGACCACTCGGGACGTAATCGAAGTAAGAATGGATCTTTCCGGGCTGCCGGTAACTCTTCTCGATACTGCCGGCCTGCGCGAGACTGATGATCATGTCGAGGGGATCGGTATTAAAATGGCGAAAGAACGCGCAGAGAAGGCTGATCTGCGCGTATTTTTGACCGAAGATCGAACTGCAATTGATATCGACATCTCTGAGGATGATATTGTCGTCGCACCCAAGGCTGATCTCGTCGGTGATGGTGTTCCTCAAAAGGCGGTTTCCGGAAAAACGGGACAGGGCATAGATATGCTAATTGCAGATATCACCAAAGTACTGCGGAATCGCGCTGGTAAGGTGGGTATTGCAACTCGCGCACGACATCGAGAGACAATGAAGACGGCATATGACCGGCTTCAGTCCGCGCAAGATGTGCTAAGGTATGGCCCTGAGTTTTATGATGTTGCTGCTGAAGATATGCGTTCGGCCATTCGCTCCCTGGAGATGCTTGTTGGCCGTGTTGGGGTTGAAAACCTGTTGGATGAAATCTTCTCCAGTTTTTGCTTGGGAAAGTAGGGAGTGTTTCACGTGAAACATCCAAATTACGATGTGGTCGTTGTCGGTGGCGGGCACGCAGGAACCGAGGCAGCGCATGCGGCCGCCCGGATGGGCGTAAAAACGGCTCTCGTAACCCTCACCAAGGACGGCATTGGTGTGATGTCCTGCAATCCGGCAATTGGCGGATTGGGGAAAGGTCATTTGGTTCGAGAGATTGATGCGCTTGACGGCGTTATGGGGCGTGTCGCTGACAAAGCTGGCATACAATTCCGTCTCCTGAATAGACGGAAAGGGCCCGCTGTGCAGGGCCCGAGGGCGCAATCCGATCGTAAGATCTATCGTCGTGAGATGTTGGCGGAAATCGAAGCACAACCCAATCTTGATATTGTCACTGGTGAAGTTGTCGATTTCCTTATGAAAGGTGACAAAATCCGTGGCGTACGTCTTGCCGACGAGAGTGAAATCACAAGCCGTGCTGTGATTTTGACATCCGGAACGTTCCTGAGAGGTGTCATTCACATAGGTGATGTATCTAAGCCTGGTGGACGTATGGGGGATAGGCCATCTGTCCGCCTCGCAGAACGGCTCGACAGCTTTGATCTGCAATTAGGGCGGCTAAAGACGGGTACGCCACCACGGCTGGATGGGCGTACAATTGCCTGGGAAAAGCTGGAGGGGCAACCCGGAGATGACGATCCGACGTTTTTCAGCTTTCTGACGACATCCGTATCGGCGTCTCAAGTCGTATGTGGCATTACACACACCAATACGCATACACATGACATTATCCGCGATAATCTGGAAAGATCTGCCATGTATGGTGGACATATCGACGGTGTGGGTCCGCGCTATTGTCCGTCGATCGAAGATAAGGTTGTGCGCTTCTCAGATAAGACAAGTCATCAGATCTTCCTCGAACCGGAGGGCGTGGATGATCATACGGTCTATCCGAATGGGATTTCGACAAGTCTGCCACTTGATGTTCAGGAACGCTATGTGCGCTCTATTGTCGGATTGGAAGATGCTGTTATCTTGCAGCCCGGGTATGCGATTGAATATGATTATGTAGATCCGCGCGCGCTGGGACTAGATCTGGCCCTAAAGTCCTATCAAGGTCTGTATCTTGCGGGGCAGATTAACGGTACCACCGGATATGAGGAGGCTGCGGCACAGGGGCTTGTAGCTGGATTGAATGCTGCGCGCTATTCAAAGGAAATGGAACCGGTCACGTTTAGCCGATCTGATAGCTATATTGGCGTGATGGTGGATGATCTCACCACCAATGGCGTGACCGAGCCATATAGAATGTTCACCTCCCGAGCTGAATTCAGACTATCATTGCGTGCAGATAACGCTGATCAGCGGTTAACTGGTATTGGTTCCAATCTAGGATGTGTCGGTGAGGTGCGTTGTGAGCTTTTTTCCAGAAAGATGGAAAAACTTGAAGAAGCACGAGCCAAGATGGATACCCGCCAATTTACGCCGAAAGAAATCAATGAAGCCGGTATCGCAGTAAACCAGGACGGAAACAGACGGACCGCGACTGATGTATTGGCGTTTCCTGACGTCGCATTCGAGGATATTTTGCGCCTGCTTCCCGATCTGGAAACCTGCGAAGATCCTATTCGCCGTCAGATCGAGCGAGACGCGCTTTACGCTAATTATATCATCCGTCAGAAACGAGAGATTGAGGCTTTGAAGCGTGATGAAGGGTATCGTATTCCACCTGATTTTTCTTACGATTTCGAGGGTCTATCGAATGAACTACGTGGGAAACTTGAAAAATCACGACCGGAAACACTTGCCCAAGCGGGGAGGGTTGACGGGATGACACCTGCGGCGTTGGCATTGATCTTGGCACGGCTGCGCCGTGGTGCCACGGACAGCCAAGGGAAGACAGCTTAAATGAGTGAGGTGAAGATCGGAGAGGCGCATGTTTCACGTGAAACATATGACCGCCTTAAACACTATGAAAGTCTCGTCAAGAAATGGTCTCCTAAAATAAATCTGATTGCGAAGTCGACTTTGGATGATGTCTGGGGCCGTCATATTGTGGACTCTGTTCAAATCTGCCAAGGAATCGATTTTCCGCAAACTTGGCTTGATATCGGGAGTGGTGGCGGGTTTCCAGGAGTCGTCGTTGCGATTCTCGCGGTTGAGCGTGCGCCAGATTGCGTGATTACTTTGATCGAGAGCGATCAACGGAAGTGCGCCTTTCTTCGCACGGCGATTCGCGAATGCGGAGCGAATGCAAAAGTTGTGTCAGAGCGGATCGAAAAGGTGCCACCGATGGCGGCTGATGTTATTTCAGCACGCGCATTGGCTGATCTTACAACGTTGCTTGGCTTTGCCGAGAGACACCTCCAACCGGGAGGAATTGCGCTTTTCTCCAAAGGAATACAGTGGAAAAAAGAAGTGGATAACGCGCGGAGCCAATGGCAATTCGACCTGAAATCCACTAATAGTTGGACTGAACCCGAGGCGGTTGTTTTAGAAATCAGGGGAGTAACGCGTGTCTGATTTGTCCCGGCCGGCTGGGCCTCGAATAATTGCAGTGGCCAATCAAAAGGGTGGGGTTGGTAAAACGACGACCGCGATCAACCTGGCAGCAGCCTTAGTTGAGACCGGATATCGAGTCCTTGTTGTAGATTTGGATCCGCAGGGTAATGCCTCAACGGGTCTTGGGATTGAAGTGACAGATCGCACCCGTACAACCTATGATCTTCTTGTAGATGACGTTGCACTAAATGACGTTATTCGCGAGACGGAGATCGAAGATCTTTGCATCATTCCAGCAACGATTGACCTGAGTTCAGCGGATATCGAGCTTTTTACAAATGAAAAGCGCAGCTTCCTACTGCACGATGCGTTACGTCAGCCGGCAATGGATGATTATGACTGGGATTATGTCCTGATCGACTGCCCACCATCGCTGAACCTATTGACAGTCAACGCCATGGTTGCAGCCCATTCAGTCTTGGTCCCGCTACAGAGTGAGTTTTTTGCACTTGAAGGGGTTTCACAGTTGATGCTCACAATTCGTGAGGTGCGTCAGACCGCGAACCCGAACTTGCGGATCGAGGGAATTGTTCTGACGATGTACGATCGGCGGAATAACCTGTCTCAGCAGGTGGAACAGGATGCCCGTGGGCATCTGGGGGAATTGGTCTTTGAAACTAAAATCCCTCGAAATGTACGTGTCAGCGAGGCGCCGTCTTATGCGTTGCCGGTGTTGAACTATGACACGAACTCGCTTGGGGCGAATGCGTATCGCGCCCTTGCAGAAGAACTGATTGCGAGACATCAGAAACTCGCAGCCTAACGACAGCTGGAGGCGCAGTAATGTCAGAAAAGAAAAACAAACCCAGAGGATTGGGAAGAGGCTTGTCAGCTCTAATGGCGGATGTGAACCCGGAACCTGTTAGCACAGAAAAACAGGCAATCAGAAGCACCGAAGTCATGGTGCCTATCGAAAAAGTTATCGCGAACCCGGATCAGCCGCGTCGCCAGTTCCTGCAAGAAGATCTGGACGATCTGACCGCATCCATTCGAGAAAAGGGGGTTCTTCAGCCCCTTATCGTGCGGCCGCGTCCTGGTGGGCAGTATGAGATTGTTGCCGGTGAACGCCGCTGGCGTGCCGCTCAAGGCGCACAACTGCACGAAGTTCCGGTTATCATTCGGGACTATTCCGATGTCGAGATGATGGAAGTTGCCATTATCGAGAATATTCAACGCTCTGACCTCAATGCGATGGAGGAGGCGCAGAGCTATAAGCAGCTGATGGACAAATTTGGCCATACGCAAGAAAAAATGGCAGAAGCACTTGGTAAGAGCCGGAGCCATATTGCCAATCTGGTCAGACTCTTGCATCTGCCGGATGACGTACAGTCTTTGGTTCAAGAGCGTCGTCTTTCAGCTGGCCATGCCCGCGCGCTCATCACTTCCGACAATGCGTCAGATTTGGCGAAGAAAATTGTCAAAGGCGGTCTCTCAGTGCGTGCCACCGAGGCATTGGTGAAGAAGGACGCGGCCGGCTTGCAAGTCGCAACAGCACGTTCGGCGAATAAAACAGCTGAGAAAGATGCGGATACGCGCGCCTTGGAGGCTGACCTCTCAGCCGCGTTGCGTATGAAGGTGTCGATTGATCATCGCGCCGGCGGTGAAAGCGGTGTTTTGTCGATCAGCTACACATCTCTGGATGAGCTGGATGATCTTTGTGGACGTCTCAGCCGTTAGGTCGTGACCAGATGAATATCATCACTGCGCTGAGCGTGATGGCCTGGATGATCAGGACGTGACTTGGTGCAGAGAGAATAACCGACAAACCGAACACGGCGGCAACTGAGAAAGTTGCCGCCTTTTTTGCAGAAGGTCGGATGGCGCCTCGTTCATGCCAGTCCTGAATCATTGGGCCAAACAGTCGATGGTTCAGGATCCAGTCGTGCAGGCGTTCGGAAGAGTTGGCAAAGAAAAAACTGGCGAGCAGCAGAAACGGAACGGTTGGTAAGAGGGGAAGCGCCACTCCGACGAGCGCCAACCCAACGCATAAAAGCCCAAGCCCAGCGTAGAGAAGTCGCATCAGTTGTCACTCCACCAGTAGATCGCGGAGTACCGCATTCAATACCGCGCGACCGGCGTCAGTTGCCTGAATACGATTGTCAGAGAGCTCCACCATGCCGATTTCTCGGAGATTAGAGATACGCTCCGAAGAAAGAGTACGACCTGAAATGGCACGAAACCGATCTAAATCGAGTCCCTCAACCAATCGCATCCCCATCATGAGGTATTCAGCACCAGCATCTTCAGGGGTAAGTGGGATTCGCGAACACTCACCGGTGTGATTTTCTGCAGCAGCAAGCCAAGCTCCAGGTTGCAGATAGGTTTCAGTCGCGTATCTGGTCCCGTCAAGAGTTAAGCGCCCATGGGCCCCCGGTCCGATACCAAGGTAATCGCCATAGCGCCAATAAATCAGGTTGTGCCGCGACTCCGCGCCGGGACGCGCGTGGTTGGAGACCTCATAGGCGGGCAGGCCATGTTTGTCGCAGATCTCCTGCGTGGCGAGATACATATCAGCGGCGTTATCGTCGCTTGGAAGATCGCGTAATTTCCCCCGCGCGTAGCGATCCCCAAATGCGGTGCCTTCCTCAATGGTCAATTGATAGAGGGACAGGTGGTCGATCGCCATAGATAAGGCTTGGTCAAGTTCCTGTTGCCAGCCGACCAGTGTTTGGCCCTGACGGGCGTAGATTAGGTCAAAACTAACTCTGTCAAAGCACTTTCGAGCCACATCAAAGGCATTTTGCGCCTCAGAAACGCTGTGCATCCGTCCGAGGCGGTGTAGATCACCATCGTTAAGCGCTTGAATACCCATAGAAATTCGGTTGACGCCAGCATCTCGGTAACCCGTAAAGCGACCTGCCTCGACTGAGGTTGGGTTTGCTTCAAGAGAGATCTCTATGTCGTTGGAAAAAGGCCATATTTCTCGAGCTGTCTCGATGATTGTGGCCACAGTATCGGGGTGCATCAGCGAAGGTGTTCCGCCCCCGAAAAAAATCGTATTCAGGACGCGACCAGACAGAGCAGGTGCCGCGCGTAGCATCTCAGCACGATAGGCTGCAGCCCATCTGGTTTGGTCAATTTGCGCGGTGACATGACTGTTGAAATCGCAATAGGGGCATTTGGCCTGACAGAAGGGCCAATGCACATACAGGCCAAACCCCCCGTTGCGCCAATCATCCACCGAAACATGCCTCTACAAATTTCGCGACTGCCTGGCCGCGATGGCTGATCTTGTTTTTGGCCCAGCGATCCATTTCGGCGCAGGTCTGGGTATGCCCGTCTGGCTGGAACATTGGATCATAGCCGAATCCGTCCTTACCGCGAATGGGCCAGACCAGCTGGCCGGGCATCACGCCTTCGAATACCTCATCATGACCATCAGGCCAGGCAAGAACCAGCGTGCAGCGGAATTGTGCAAGGCGAGGGTGGGCCGCACCCTTGGCTTCCAACTCATTATGAGCACGGGTCATGGCCATCATGAAATCGCGGCCATCACCGGTTTCTGCCCAGTCGGCGGTATACACTCCCGGGGCGCCGTCGAGCGCGTCAATGGTGATACCCGAGTCATCAGACAAGGCGGGCAGACCGGTCGCCTTAGCGGCCGCATGAGCCTTGATCCGGGCATTTCCGACAAATGTATCCTCGGTTTCGGCCGGTTCTGGAAGATCCATCTCGCCGGCGCCGACGACAGTCACACCGAAGGGGTGGAGAAGATGTTTCATCTCCTCCAGTTTACCCTTGTTATGTGTGGCGACCAGCAGCCGGTCGCCGACAAATTTACGGGTCATACGCAGGCTGCCTTCTGCAGTTCTGCCAGCTCGGCGGTGCCCTTGGTTGCAAGGTCCATCAACGTGTTCATCTGCTCACGGCTGAACATGGATCCTTCCGCGGACATCTGCACTTCGATGAGTTGGCCCGACCCGGTCATAATGAAGTTGCCATCGACGCCGGCCTCGGAATCTTCCGGGTAGTCAAGGTCCAGTACGGGCTGACCTGCGTAGATGCCGCAGGAAACTGCGGCCACAGGATCAACGAGGGGATCAATCTTGACCTCGCCGGTTTTCATCAGCTTGTTCACTGCAAGGCGCAGCGCGACCCAACCGCCGGTGATGGAGGCGCACCGGGTGCCGCCGTCGGCCTGTAGCACATCACAGTCGATGCTGATCTGGCGCTCGCCGAGTGCAACGCGATCGACGCCGGCGCGCAGCGCGCGACCGATAAGGCGCTGGATTTCGACGGTGCGGCCGCCCTGTTTGCCCATCGCGGCTTCGCGGCGCATACGGGTGTTAGTCGCGCGGGGCAGCATACCATATTCAGCGGTCACCCAACCGAGACCTGAGCCTTTGATAAACGGCGGCACACGATCCTCAATGGTGGCAGTGCAGAGCACATGGGTGTCGCCCATCTTGATCAGGCAGGATCCCTCAGCGTGTTTGGTGAAGCCGGTTTCGATGGAAACGGCGCGCATTTGGTCTAGGTCTCGTCCGGAGGGTCGCATGGGTCATCCTTTATTTGCTTACCAATCGGGATAGCGTCCGCAGGGTTGGCTATGCAAGCATGATTGACCTTTTGGTGCTGCGCTCTTTAATGACAACTGTAGGACAGGGAGCCAAGGCTTGCGGAACTTCGGCAGTGACCACACATAGAATGCGATGAACAGCAGTACCGACATATTGAAGGATATGAACGATCGGTCACGGGATGTGTTCCGTGCGGTCGTGGAATCCTATCTTGAGACGGGAGATCCCGTTGGCAGCCGGACTCTGACGCGATCCCTGAATGAGAAGGTGAGCGCTGCTACCGTGCGCAACGTGATGCAGGATCTGGAGCATCTTGGGCTGTTGAACAGTCCGCACACCAGCGCTGGTCGGGTTCCGACACAGGTCGGATTGCGGATGTTTGTGGACGGCCTGCTTGAAGTTGGGGACTTGAACACCCAGGACCGTCAGAGGATTGATGAGACCATGGGCGGGACTGCGGGCGGTGGATCTGCGGGTCTGGCAGGCATGCTGGATCGTGTGGGTTCGGCCCTGTCGGGGGTGACACAGGGTGCCTCTCTGGTGCTGACACCGAAACATGAGGCCGAAATCCGCCATATTGAATTTGTCACTTTGGCCCATGATCGGGCGCTGGTCGTGCTGGTGTTTTCAGACGGTCACGTGGAAAACCGCCTGTTCACGCCACCGCCCGGGCAGACGCCCAGCTCAATGCGAGAGGCGGCGAATTTCCTCAATGCGCTGATTGAGGGACGGACATTAGGTGATGTGCGCGGTGCCATTCAGGAAGAGATCAAGGCCCGGCAGCAGCAGATAGATGTCTTGGCCCGTGAAATGATCGAAAGCGGCTTGGCGGCCTGGGAAGATGACGGCAGCGATTCTGCGCGGCTGATCGTGCGTGGCCGGTCGAATCTCCTATCGGACGGCGGGGCTGCGGAGGAGTTGGACCGGATCCGAAACCTGTTTGATGACCTGGAACGCAAACGCGATATCGAAGAGTTTCTTCAACTGACCGAAGATGGTGAAGGTGTGCGCATTTTTATCGGTTCGGAGAACAAACTTTTTTCACTTTCGGGTTCCTCTTTGGTGGTGTCTCCCTATATGAACGCGGATCGAAAGATCATTGGTGCGGTGGGTGTCATTGGCCCGACCCGCCTGAATTACGGCCGGATCGTGCCGATCGTGGACTATACGGCGCAACTGGTCGGGAAGCTGCTTTCCGACCGGAGTTAGAGGTGAGATATGGCAGAGCCCAAGAACGACGATTTTTTGGACGACATCACAGAAGCCGAAGCAGAGGAGCTCTCTGCGCAGACTGAAGAATTTGATGATGCAGCGCTGGAGCTTGATAGCCTGCGGGCCGAACGGGATGAGCTGAAAGATCGGTTCATGCGGGCCTTGGCTGATGCGGAGAACGCACGCAAGCGCGGTGACAAGGCACGCCGCGAAGCTGAGCAGTATGGTGGTTCTAAACTGGCGCGGGACATGCTGCCGGTTTACGACAACATGAAACGTGCGATCGAAGCCGCAAGCGATGAACAGCGCGAAGTTTCCGCTGCCTTGATTGAAGGTGTGGAACTGACCATGCGTGCGTTGCTTGGTGTGTTTGAAAAGCACGGTATGCAGGTGATCGCGCCGGAAGTTGGTCAGAGATTCGATCCGCAGGTGCATGAGGCCATGTTCGAGGCCCCGGTGCCCGGCACCAAAGCCGGCGACATCATCCAGGTCTCCGCCGAAGGGTTCATGCTGCACGACCGTTTGCTGCGCCCGGCGCAGGTTGGTGTCTCCTCGACGCCTGCGAGCTGATCCGCAGTATCGACGGGCCTTGTGGCCCGTGCCTGCGGCGCGAGTATTTTTGGAAAGATGACAAGCGGCCCCTTGCTTATCCGAGGAGGCCGCTTTTCTGTCTCAGTTCGCGGCCTCTTTCAGGCGATAGAGTGCTTCCAGTGCTTCCCGTGGTGAGAGATCATCGGGATGAATATCGTCCAGAAGCGTTTCGATCAGTGAGGGTCCGACTGGTGCTGCTGCTTGAGGCGGTGGAGCCGCTGCGAAGAGGGGGAGATCGTCGATCTGGATTTTGCCAGCGCCACTGCGGCTGCCCTCTTCCAGCATATCCAGAACGTCCCGAGCCCGCGCAACAACCGAGCCGGGCAGGCCGGCAAGCTGCGCGACCTGTACGCCGTAGGAGCGATCTGCAGCCCCTTTTTTAACCTCGTGCAGAAAGATGACCTCACCTTTCCATTCCTTGACGGAAACGGTGGCATTGTCGACGCCGGGCAGCTTACCGGCGAGTTGGGTGAGTTCGTGGTAATGGGTTGCAAACAGCGCGCGGGCGCGATTGACCTCATGCAGATGTTCCAGCGTGGCCCAGGCGATTGACAGCCCGTCATAGGTCGCTGTGCCTCGCCCGATTTCGTCGAGGATAACCAGTGCGCGATCATCAGCCTGATTGAGGATCGCAGCGGTTTCAACCATCTCAACCATGAAGGTCGAGCGTCCGCGAGCGAGATCGTCGGAGGCACCAACCCGGCTGAACAACTGGCTGATCAGGCCGATATGGGCGCTGTCGGCTGGGACGTAGCTCCCCATTTGGGCAAGGATGGCAATCAGGGCGTTCTGGCGCAGAAACGTTGATTTACCGGCCATGTTGGGGCCGGTCAGCAGCCAGATGGCGGCCCCTGTATCAGCGGTCAGATCACAGTCATTTGCAACGAAGCTACTACCGCCCTGTTGCCGCAAGGCCTGTTCCACAACGGGGTGCCGCCCTCCGGAAATATTGAATTCCCGCGAGTTGTCTACAGTTGGGCAGGACCAGTTCTCACCCAGGGCGAGATCGGCCAATGCGGTGATCAGGTCCAGTTCCGCCAGTCCCCGGGCCGCTGCATTCAATAGGGCCGCATCTGCCAGGATAGCGTCTGATAGCCTTGTATAGAGCCGCTTTTCAATTTCCAGTGCCAGATTCCCGGCATTCAGAATACGGGTCTCGATTTCGCTCAACTCGACCGTTGTGAACCGAACCTGATTGGCTGTTGTCTGGCGGTGAATATAGGTTTCCGACAGAGGGGCAGAGAGCATTTTCTCTGCATGGGTTGCGGTTGTTTCTATGAAGTAGCCGAGCACATTGTTGTGCTTGATTTTTAGTGAGTTGATACCTGTGTGATCGGAGTATTTCTTTTGCAGTGCCGCAATAACGGAGCGCCCTTCGTCACGCAGCGTGCGCGCCTC
This sequence comes from Phaeobacter inhibens DSM 16374, assembly GCF_000473105.1. Lineage (NCBI taxonomy): Bacteria > Pseudomonadati > Pseudomonadota > Alphaproteobacteria > Rhodobacterales > Roseobacteraceae > Phaeobacter > Phaeobacter inhibens. The sequence goes on from NZ_KI421498.1 coordinate 2,673,590, forward strand.
GTCCAGTTCGCTGTCGTAGCCTTCTGCAATAAATCCGCCGTCGCGGGCTAAGAGGGGCGGCTCTGTAATCAGCGCGGCGTCAAGCAGGGGCAGCAGAGCATCAAATCCGGTGAGCCCTGAGCGTGCCTGCTGCAATAGTGCTGGCATATCGGCTTTGTTACAGAGATCGGAAATTGCCTCGGCCTGGATCAGCGTGTTGCGTACGGCGGCCAGGTCCCGGGGGCCGCCGCGATCCAGAGCAAGCCGGGACAGGGCCCGATCCAGATCGGGTGTTTTGCGCAGTGCCGTGCGTAGCGACTGGGCGAGTTGTATCTGTCCCACCACGAAGTCCAGCGCCGTCAACCGGGCTCGGATCACATCAAGATTACGCGAGGGGCTGGACAGCCGTTGTTCCAGAAGCCGACCGCCAGCGGGGGTAACAGTCCGGTCCACCACTGCAAGCAGCGAACCACCGCGACCACCGGTCAGCGCGCGGGTGAGCTCCAGACTGCGACGGGTTGCAGCATCAATCTGCACCACACGATCCTCAGCCTCCTGCTGCGGGGGCTGAAGCAGCGGTAGCTTACCCTTCTGTGTGATGTCGAGATAGTCGATGACCGCGCCCATGGCCGAAATCTCTGCCCGGCTGAAAGAGCCGTAGGATTCCAATGTTGAGACCTTAAAGAGATCACAGATGCGTTTTTCAGCGGCGGTGCTGTCGAAGCTGGATTTTGCCAGAGGGGTTACTGGGATCTGGTGGTCCTCTGCAATGGTGCGCAGCTGGTCCAGCGCAGGACCATCGGGGACAATCAACTCCGATGGCGCCAGTCTGGCCAGTTCAGGGGACACCCGGACGGAGGCAACCGGCATCACATGGAACGCGCCAGTTGAGATATCCGCCCAGGCGAGTGCTGCCTGATCGCGCAGCTCGCAATAGGCGGTGAGGAAATTATGGCGGCGCGCCTCCAGAAGGGAATCTTCGGTGATGGTTCCGGGTGTGACCAGCCGCACCACATCGCGTTTCACGACGGATTTGGAGCCACGCTTCTTGGCCTCTGCCGGGCTTTCCAGCTGCTCTCCGACCGCGACGCGAAATCCCTTTCGGATCAGTGTCAGCAGATAGCCCTCGGCGGCATGGACCGGGACACCGCACATCGGAATATCGTTGCCATCGTGTTTGCCGCGTTTGGTCAGCGCGATGTCGAGTGCCTCTGCCGCGTTGACGGCATCGTCAAAGAACATCTCGTAGAAATCGCCCATGCGGTAGAACAAGAGGGCATCCGGATACTGCGCCTTGATGTCGAGGTATTGGGCCATCATCGGCGTGACTGTGGACAAAGTTCGGCTCCGTAAAATGGGGGATTTCTTTGGCGCGACCTTACAAATCAGGCGGCTGCGACGAAAGGTGAAAACGCAACTTCGTTGAGAAGAGGCGCGCGCTGGGCTATGACGCTTGGGACAGTGAGAGGACACCCAAAGCCAATGCCCAAAGCGAAGATTACCAACGAAGAGGCGCTTGCCTTCCATCTGGAACCGACCCCCGGCAAATGGGAGATCAACGCAACGGTCCCGATGACCACGCAGCGTGATCTGTCATTGGCCTATTCTCCCGGTGTCGCTGTGCCCTGCGAAGCCATCGCGGAAAATCCAGAGACGGCCTATGACTATACAAACAAGGGAAATTTGGTCGCGGTCATCTCCAACGGGACTGCGGTTCTGGGGCTGGGCAATCTTGGGGCGCTGGGCTCCAAACCGGTGATGGAGGGCAAATCTGTCCTGTTCAAACGGTTTGCCGATGTGAATTCGATCGACATTGAGCTGGATACCGAAGACCCGGATGAGTTCATCAAGGCGGTACGTCTGATGGGGCCGACCTTTGGTGGGATCAATCTTGAGGATATCAAGGCGCCGGAGTGTTTCATCATTGAGCAGCGCCTCAAAGAAGAGATGGACATTCCTGTCTTCCATGATGATCAGCATGGCACGGCGGTGATCTGTGCGGCCGGTCTGATCAATGCGTTGCATATTTCCGGCAAGAAGATCGAGGATGTGAAGATCGTCCTCAACGGTGCCGGTGCCGCGGGTATCGCCTGTATTGAACTGCTGAAGGCGATGGGCGCCCGGCATGACAATTGCATCGTCTGCGATACCAAAGGTGTGATCTATCAGGGTCGCACCGAGGGTATGAACCAGTGGAAGTCTGCCCATGCGGTCAAGACCGATCTGCGCACGCTGGAAGAGGCGATGCAGGACGCTGATGTGTTCCTTGGCGTATCTGTCAAAGGGGCGGTGACACAGGACATGGTGAAATCCATGGCGGACAATCCGGTGATCTTTGCAATGGCAAACCCCGATCCGGAAATCACCCCGGAGGAGGCGCATGAGGTGCGTGTGGATGCGATTGTCGCCACTGGTCGGTCGGATTACCCCAACCAGGTCAATAACGTTCTTGGCTTTCCCTATCTGTTCCGTGGCGCCCTGGACATCCACGCCCGGGCCATTAATGACGAGATGAAAATCGCCTGTGCCCATGCGCTGGCCGGTCTCGCGCGTGAGGATGTACCGGATGAGGTGGCGCTGGCTTACGGCAAATCGCTATCCTTTGGCCGGGACTATATCATCCCGACTCCATTTGATCCGCGTCTGATCCACCGGATCCCGCCTGCTGTGGCAAAGGTCGGGATGGACACAGGTGTTGCGCGCCGTCCGATCATTGACATGGATGCCTATGAGCATGGGCTGCGTGGGCGGATGGATCCAACCCAGTCGATCCTGCGTGGTCTGAACGCTCGCGCCCGTGCAGCGCAATCACGCATGATCTTTGCCGAGGGCGACGACCCTCGCGTTCTGCGCGCGGCGGTAATGTATCAGCGATCCGGCTTCGGCAAAGCACTGGTTGTTGGTCGTCCAGAGGATGTGCGTAGCAAGCTGGAAACTGCAGGTCTGGGCGATGCGGTGCGCGAGCTGGAGATTATCAACGCGGCCAATACCCAGCATTTCGAGACCTATAAGGATTTCCTTTACGAGCGGCTGAACCGCAAGGGCTTTGATCGCAAGGATGTCCACCGTCTGGTCGGGCGCGACCGGCATGTATTTTCGGCCCTGATGCTCGCCCATGGTCACGGCGACGGGTTGGTCACCGGAGCCACCCGAAAATCAGCGCATGTTCTTGATCAGATCAATCATGTGTTTGATGCCGATGCGACCAACGGATCTGCGGGCGTCACGGCGCTGCTACACAAGGGGCGCATCGTGCTGATTGGTGATACTCTAGTGCATGAATGGCCAGATGAAAACGATCTGGCCAATATCGCGGAACATGCTGCAGGCGTTGCCCGACATATGGGGTTGGAACCTCGGGTCGCATTTGTCAGCTTCTCCACCTTTGGCTACCCGGTATCTGAGCGCGCGGAAAAAATGCATCTGGCACCTGCAGTGCTGGATCAGCGTGGTGTCGATTTTGAGTACGAAGGCGAGATGACTGTGGACGTTGCTCTGAACGCCAAGGCGCAGGAGGCTTATCCCTTCCAGCGCCTGACTGGACCAGCCAATATCCTGATCGTTCCGGCGCGGCATTCCGCGTCGATTTCGGTCAAGCTGATGCAGGAAATGGGTGGGGCAACTGTTGTTGGTCCGATCCTGTCAGGTGTCGACAAGCCGATCCAGATCTGCTCGACCACCTCGACAGCAAATGATGTTCTGAACATGGCGGTTCTGGCTGCCTGTAATATCGGGTGATCTCATGGCGATCTGGAACCTAGGCTCAATCAATGCCGACATGATTTATGCTCTGCCTCATATGCCGACTGCGGGGGAAACCCTCGCGGCGACGGGGCTGGAGCAGTATCTGGGCGGCAAAGGCGCCAATATGTCGGTCGCGGCTGCGCGTGCCGGTAGCCATGTTTGTCATCTGGGTGCCGTCGGGCCGGAGGGGGCATGGGCCGTCACGCGTTTGTTGGAATACGGTGTCGATACGCGTCACATCGCCCAGTTGGATGTGCCTACCGGCCACGCCATCATTGCCGTTGACCCCACTGGCGAGAACCAGATCATTCTATTCCCCGGCGCAAACCGGGAGATCAGCGAAGACCAGATTGGCGCAGCGCTGTCTGCCGCCAGTGCCGGTGATATCCTGGTGATGCAGAACGAGACCAACATGCAGGCCGAGGCAGCCCAAATGGGGCGTGATCTGGGGTTGAAGGTTGCCTATGCGGCAGCACCGTTTGATGCAGCGGCGGTTCAGGCGGTCTTGCCCTATCTCGACTATCTGTTCCTGAATGAGGTGGAGGCTGAGCAGTTGCGCGCTGCGACAGGCAAAACGCCTGAGGCGCTGGGCGTTGCAGATGTGATTGTGACGTTGGGCGCCAAGGGGGCGCGCCACTACGACACGACGGCGGGAACCACTCATGACGTCGCGGCGCATTCCGTTGTCCCGGTTGATACCACAGGGGCGGGTGACACTTTCACTGGCTATGTGCTGTCTGGTCTGGATCGTGGGTTGCCAATGGCGCAGGCGCTGGCACAGGCCAATCGCGCTGCCGCGCTGATGGTGACACGTAAGGGCACCGCAGATGTGATCCCAGATTTGAAAGAGGTGCAGGACGCACGTTTCTGATCGCCACGACCTGTTCTTAGCAGGAAAAGGCGCGGTGTATTCCCGCGCCTTTTCCATTTCATCACCTCAGGGCCGTTGTTAATGCCCCTTTGCGAAAGGCGCTGCATCCCCCCAAAGCTGCAACACGCGGGCGTCACGCCCACAGGCCTTTCGATAGCGCTTATAGGCTTCCGACTGACGTTTGGGGCCAAAACGCGTGAGAACCAGTTTGCGACCCTTGTAGTAGTCCTGATGATAAGCCTCGGCAGGGTAGAAAGCGGTCGCTGGCAGAATTGGCGTGACGATGGTTTGGCCGAGTGCGGATTGCGCCTCGGATTTGGCGGCCTTGGCGACAGATGTCTGATCCGCGCCGGAAGTGAAAATGGCCGTCCTATAGCTGTCGCCGCGGTCACAGAACTGACCACCTGCGTCGGTGGGGTCGACCGAGCGCAGGAACATCGACAACAGCTGCCCGCGCGTCACCTTGGTCGGATCAAACCGGATCTGGACCGCCTCATAGTGACCGGTGCCACCGGCGGTGACCTGTTTGTAGGTGGGCGATTTGGTGCTGCCACCCGTGTAGCCGGATACTGCCGAGAGCACGCCAGGGACGCTTTCGAAATCACTCTCAACACACCAGAAACAGCCGCCGGCGACGGTCAGGGTTTCAACATTCTGGGCGTGGGCCTGATGTCCTTTCAGCGCCACGGCCAGCAGCATGAACAGGGTCAGGACAATTGGTCTTGCTGTGTTTGTCGAACGCATCATCGCCTCCATCGTTGCGCTACATTGGCCCGAGGGTTGTTCAGGCTCAATCACATGACATGGTTTGTCACGGCTTGGTGACGGGAAGTTACCGCTTGGAAATAGGATCCAATCCTTCTAGCGTGCGCCTCGCAGGAGGAGCAGATGACCGAAAAAATGAGCACGCATCAAGCGCAGGAAGATCAGCGCAACGAAGAGATCCTGATCTATCTGAATGGTGAGATTGTTCCCAAAGCCGAGGCCAAGGTCAGCGTCTATGACAGCGGTTTCATGCTGGGGGATGGTGTCTGGGAGGGGCTGCGGCTGTACAACGGGACCTGGGCGTTCATTGATGAACATCTCGACCGCTTGTTTGAGGCTGCGAAGACCATTGATCTGGACATCGGGATGGACCGAGATCAGGTCAAACAAGCTGTTTTAGACACACAAAACGCCAATGACATGATCAGCGATGCCCATGCGCGCCTGATGGTCACGCGTGGGGTTAAAACCCGCCCGTTCCAGCATCCATCGCTGTCGCAGCAGGGGCCGACGTTCACCATTATCATGGAGCATTCGCGCCCAAACCTGCCGCGCCCGATCCGGTTGGCGACAGTGCCACATCTGCGCGGGTTGCCGATGACACAGGATCCGAAGCTGAATTCACATTCCAAGCTGAACTGCATTCTGGCCTGTATCGCGGCGGAGAAAGCGGGCGCCGATGAGGGGCTGATGCTGGACGTGAATGGGTTCGTGAATACGACCAATGCCTGTAATTTTTTCATCGTGCGCAAGGGGGCGGTTTGGACCTCGACCGGTGACTATTGCATGAACGGGATTACCCGGCAGAAGGTCATCGACCTGTGCCGCGCCAATGATATTCCGGTGTTTGAGCGCAACTACTCCCTGGTGGATACCTACGGCGCTGATGAGGCGTTTCTGACCGGCACCTTTGGGGCACAGACACCGGTGGGTGATATCGATGGGCGGCAGATTGGTGATGGCGAGATGGGGCCGGTGACCAAGCGTTTGCGTGCGCTGTACAAGGATCTGATCGCGCAGGAGTGTGCCTGATGCGGATTGCCATGTGGTCAGGGCCACGCAACCTGTCGACTGCAATGATGTATGCCTTTGGCAATCGCGGCGATTGCGCTGTGGTGGATGAGCCCTTTTATGCGGCCTATCTGGCGCAGACCGGTCTGGAGCATCCCATGCGTGCCGATATTCTGGAAAGTCAGTCCAGAGACGCTGAGGTTGTCGCCGCGTCCCTAATGGGGCCTGTGCCTGCTGCAAAACCGTTTTTCTATCAAAAACATATGACTCAGCATATGATTGACGGAATACCGCGCGACTGGATGCGCGAGGTCACAAATGTGTTTCTGATCCGCCATCCGGCGCGGGTCATTGCCTCATATGCCGAGAAACGGGAAAATCCTACGTTGGATGATATTGGGTTTCGCCAGCAGGCTGAGCTGTTTGATCTGGTGAAACGCTGGGATCAGGCGCCGGTGGTGGTGGATAGCGATGATATCCGCAGCGATCCTGCAATGGTGTTGGAGCGGCTCTGTGAGAGACTTGGCATACCGTTTTCCCCGAAGATGCTATCATGGCCAATGGGGGGACATAAGGACGATGGCATCTGGGCGGCGCATTGGTACGGGTCTGTCTGGCAGTCGACCAAATTTGCAGGACCCGAGGGGCCGTTGCCTGAAGTGCCTGCAACCTTGCAGCCGGTTCTTGAGGCCGCTTTGCCCTACTATGAACGATTGAAAGCGCAGAAAATCTGATCGGGTAAGGGGGCGCTGCCCCCTCGCGCCTCTGGCGCTTCACCCCCGGAGTATTTTCGGAAAGGTGACACCTATCAAGCGTGTTTCGCTTAGCTGATCAGTTTGCCCAGCTTCATCGCCACGCCCATATCACCTGATATTTTCAGCTTCCCCATCATCACGCCGGTCATCGGGTTCAATTTCCCGGTAAGCAGCTTTTTCAGATTCTCGGTGCTGATGCGGATAGTGCAGTCAGTGTCTCGGTTCTTCATTGAAGCATCGCCATCCGCAAGGACGATGACACCATCGTCGCCACAATCGAATTTCAGCGACCCGTCAAAGGTTTTTCCGGTCAGGCCGGCGCGGATGCCCTCCGTCAATGGTTGTAGTGCCATGATGTCTCCCCTCGGTGTCTCTCGTTGCGCCAAGGGTTAGGCATCGGGGTGTCAGCGGGCAAGGGTGACCAAAGGGGAGGTCGCGTCAGCTGTCAGCCAAGCGCATCATGGGTGACAGGGCAGGGGATGCCGTCGAAGAACGTCTCCAACACTGCATTGAATACCTGTGGAGCGTCAGAAACCGAGGTGAAGAGCGTCATGGAGGAACGCAGTTTCTTGGCATCGGTTTCGCCAAGGATATCCTGGGCGCTGCGATCCTTATGACTCAGCAGCAATTCGCTGGCTTCGGTCAATCGCGTGCGCAGAACCGGGTGGGCAAGGTAGGCGGTTGCCTCCGCCAGGTCCTCTATCCCGTAGAGCTGGGCCATATGGGACTGACCAAGGTCGGCCAGTTGCGGAAAGACGAACCACATCCAGTGGCTCGTCTTTTTTCCCGCAGAGAGTTCGGCGCGGACATCGTTCCAAACGGTGTCTTGCGCTTCGACGAACATCTCCATCTCTTCAGTCAGATCGTCGTCTATATCGTCTGTGATATCGACGTGGTCGCTCATTTTTTCAACCGGCGCTCGCGGGCGGCGAGGAGCTTCAGTCGCAGTGCGTTCAGCTGGATGAAACCGGCGGCGTCTTTCTGATCATAGGCGCCGGCGTCGTCCTCAAAGGTCACGTGGGCTTCAGAGTAGAGTGAGTGATCTGACCAGCGACCTACCGTGGTTGCCGAGCCTTTGTAAAGTTTCACGCGGACGGTGCCGGTGACATGTTCCTGGCTGCGATCAATGGCGGCTTGCAGCATTTCGCGCTCGGGCGAGTACCAGAAACCGTTGTAGATCAGCTCTGCATATTGCGGCATCAGCTGGTCTTTGAGGTGCATTGCGCCGCGGTCCATGGTGATGGATTCAATACCACGGTGGGCCTCAAGGAGGATGGTGCCGCCGGGGGTTTCGTAGATGCCGCGGGACTTCATGCCGACAAAACGCCCCTCGACGAGGTCAAGACGGCCGATGCCGTGTTTGCCGCCGTATTCATTGAGCTGGGTCAGGATGGTCGCGGGCGACATCGCTTCGCCGTTGATGCTGACCGCGTCTCCTTTTTCGAAACCGATCTCGATGAATTCGGCCTCGTTTGGGGCGTCCTCCGGATGAACGGTGCGCTGGTAGACATAGTCGGGCGCGGCCACGGCGGGATCTTCCAGTACCTTGCCCTCAGAGGAGGTATGCAGAAGATTGGCATCAACCGAGAAAGGCGCCTCGCCACGCTTGTCCTTGGCCACAGGGATCTGGTGGGCTTCTGCGAATTCCAGCAGGCGGGTCCGCGAAGTCAGATCCCACTCACGCCATGGGGCAATCACTTTGATCTCGGGGTTCAGCGCATAGGCCGCCAGTTCGAAGCGGACCTGATCGTTGCCCTTCCCGGTGGCGCCATGGGCGACCGCATCGGCACCGGTGGCTTCGGCGATCTCAACAAGGCGTTTGGAGATCAGCGGGCGGGCGATGGAGGTGCCCAGCAGGTAGAGACCTTCGTAGACGGCATTTGCTCGGAACATCGGGAAGACGAAATCCCGCACGAATTCCTCGCGTACGTCTTCGATGAAGATGTTCTCCGGCTTGATACCCAAAAGCTCGGCTTTCTGGCGTGCGGGCTCCAGTTCTTCACCCTGGCCGAGATCGGCGGTGAAAGTCACCACTTCGCAACCGTATTCGGTCTGCAGCCATTTCAGAATGATTGACGTATCAAGACCGCCGGAGTAGGCGAGGACAACTTTCTTGGGCGCGGACATTGTATTTCCTCTTGATCAGAACGCCTGCGGCCTACCCGGTTTTTGTCAGAAGGGCAAGGTTTTCCCCGGATCGGAACCTGAACGCGCACATTATGGTCACGCGCGGCGATTGAGCAGTATTGGAGTATGAATAAATGATTGGCTGGAAGCTATTTCTACACTCGGTAAGCATGGTGCAGCGGAATGTCCCGCAGCTGATGCGGATCTTTCTTGTTCCGGCGTTGATCGTGTTGGCGATCGCCTATTTGGCCATCGGTGGCTTGCTTGGCGATATTGGGCTTCAGGCGCGCGGGTTTGACGGCAACATGTTCTTTTCAGTTCTCTGGCGCATCGTTGGACTGTGGCTGGTGATTGGCTTGATTGGCACGTGGACCGTGGTGGCCTGGCATCGCTACATTCTGCTGGAAGAGCATCCTCGCGGCTGGCTTCCAGCATTGCATAAAGCGGAGGTGGGCAACTATATCTTGGGTTTGATCAAGCTGCTTTTTATCGCCATTCTGTTCTACGGTGTCCTAGCATTTATCGGGTCTGCATTGGTTCAGAGTATCGGGATGGTTGGCCTGTACCTGTTGTTGGCCGTTGGCGCGCTGATCACGATATTCATGTACAGGTTTGCATTGATCCTACCGGCGGCGGCGCTTGGTAAACCCATTGGTGTGAGCGAGTCACTGGCACTGACAACCGGTGCATTCGGAACCTTGTTCGTCCTCGGCCTTTGTCTTTTTGGTCTGCAGCTCGTGGCTGAACTGATCCTGTTCCTTGTGGCTGATGCTGTGCTGATCGCGATAGTGCTTGATATAGCTTTCTCTGTCGTGCTTGCGATCCTGAATATCAGCGCTTTCACCACGCTTTATGGCTACTACGTGGAGAAACGGCCGATCTGATCGGCGGTATTCTTCAGTATGCTTTGACCTTGCCCCCTTGTCTTGGGGGCGGGGTTGGGTCACTCAAGTGACATGAGTGATTTTCAGACCCAGGCCCGGGCGGCCGAACAGGCCATGCGCGCGATTTTTCCTGCCACACCGCTGCAGCGCAGCGCGCTATTGTCAGAGCGGTTTGGCGCTGAGATTTACCTCAAGCGAGAAGACCTGAGCCCGGTACGGTCCTACAAGATCCGTGGCGCGTTCAACGCAATGCGTAAGCAGCTGGAACAATCACTGTTTGTTTGCGCGTCAGCGGGCAATCACGCGCAGGGCGTCGCCTATATGTGCCGCGAGTTGGGCAAGCGGGGCGTGATCTTTATGCCGGTGACCACACCACAGCAGAAGATCCAGAAAACCCGGATGTTTGGCGGCGATAGTGTCGAGATCCATCTGGTTGGCGATTATTTCGATGACACTTTGGCTGCGGCGCAGAAGTGGTGTGCGGATGAGGGTGGTCATTTCCTGTCACCGTTTGACGATGATGACGTGATTGAGGGGCAAAGTTCCATCGCGGTGGAGATTGAGGCTCAGCTGGGTGCGGCCCCGGACCATGTGATCCTGCCGGTTGGTGGCGGCGGCATGTCGTCAGGCGTTGCGCGTTGGTTCGGAGATCGGGTGCATTGCCTGTTTGCGGAACCGTCTGGCGGGGCATGCCTGCGGGCGGCGCTGGCTGCAGGACATCCCGTTGCATTGGATCATGTTGATACATTTGTCGACGGCGCCGCTGTTGGTCGTGTTGGCGCACGGCCGTTTGAGGTCCTGAAACAAGTCCCATTGCCCGATGTGCTGTCGATTGCCGAAGATCGCATCTGTACAACAATACTTGAGATGCTGAACGTCGAAGGTGTGGTGCTTGAACCTGCCGGGGCGCTGGCGATTGAGGCTCTGCGTGATGTACGTTCCTGGATCCGCGGCAAAACCGTGGTCTGCCTGACCTCCGGCGGCAATTTTGATTTCGAGCGCCTGCCGGAAGTGAAGGAACGCGCGCAGCGCTACATGGGGTTGAAGAAGTATTTTCTCCTACGCCTGCCGCAGCGGCCCGGCGCGCTGAAGGAGTTTCTGGGCATTCTGGGTCCTGAGGATGATATCGCCCGGTTCGAATATATGAAGAAATCGGCGCGCAACTTTGGCTCGGTGCTGATTGGGATTGAAACCAAGCGTCCTGAGAATTTCGCTGATCTCTATGCCCGGCTGGATGCTGCTGGATTTGCCTATACCGACATCACCAGCGACGAGACCTTGGCACAGTTTGTGATCTGAGCCGGTATCGGCTCAGAGTTGGCTGCTCATATCGCGCAGAAACTCTTCCTTGGAATTTTCATAGCTGGCAATGATGGCACCGGTGTCTACGTCTTTGGCCTCTCCTTGGGCAGAGCGGCGCTCGCCCTCTTGGCAGAGACGGGAAAACTGACGAAACCCGAGGTTTAATGCGCTGCCTTTCAGGAAGTGAAGGTCCTGTTCCAATGTTGCCAGATCGGGTGATCGCAGCTTTTCGATAACACCTTCGACCTCTTCCAGGAAAATTTCGACAACTTCGGAGAAGTCCTCAGCGCCGACTTCCTCGTGCAGCTCTTTAGCGCGTGACCAATCAATCATCTTTGCAAACCTTGTTTTGATATCGCATTTTACGATTGCTTTACTTATAAACTCGTAAATCACCGATTAACGCGAGGCTAGGCTGATAATTCGCAAACTTCACCTCCTGTTAAGCGAAGAGCGCGATAGTGACTTGCGTTTAAGGTATCTTGCGCCGTTTTTTGTGGGGTTCACTCGGTGTTGCCAGACAGTTCGATCGAAATAAACCAAGAGGTTGCGACCAATTCGATCCGCCGTGTTCTGGTGGTCGATGACAGCCGTCTGCAACGGCGAATCTTGGTCGCATCGCTGAAAAAATGGGGATTCGAGGTTGTCGAAGCCGAGAGCGGCGAGGCAGCGATGGAGATTTGCGAGAGTGATCCGCCGGATTTGATTCTCAGCGACTGGATGATGCCGGGGATGAACGGCCTGGAGTTCTGCCGGGCGTTTCGCACAAAGTCTCAGGACAACTACAGCTATTTTATCCTGCTAACCTCGAAGAGCGAAAAGAACGAGGTGGCACAGGGCCTGGATGCGGGTGCGGATGATTTCCTGACCAAGCCGGTCAGTTCGGACGAGTTGCGCGCCCGGATTTCTGCGGGGGAGCGCATTCTGCGGATGCAGCGCGAGCTTTCTGAGAAAAACCGGATTGTATCAGACACGCTTGATGAACTGCAGCGGGTCTATGACGCGATTGACAAGGATCTGATTCAGGCCCGGAAAATTCAGGAGTCCTTGGTCCCCGAACTCTCCCGCGATTTCGGGTCCTCCACCGTAAGCCTGCTGCTGAAACCCTGCGGCCACATCGGAGGCGATCTGGTCGGTATGTTCTCACCCGGTGTGAACCGGATCGGGTTCTATTCGGTCGATGTCTCCGGGCACGGCATCACATCTGCGATGATGACGGCGCGGCTCGGCGGGTATCTGTCGTCGACCTATTTTGATCAGAATGTCGGGATGGAGAAGCGGTTCAACCGCTTCTATGCTCTGCGTCAGCCGGAAGAGGTCGCCAGTCTGCTGAACGCGCGGCTGATCGCGGATACCGGGATCGAAGAATATTTTACCATGGCCTATTGCATCGTCGATCTGCGCAGCGGCGTGCTGAAGATGGTGCAGGCAGGTCATCCGCATCCGCTGTTGATCCGCAAAGATGGCAGCACCGAGTTTATTGGCAAGGGTGGCGTTCCAGTTGGTCTGGTGCCGGACATCACATATTCGCAGGAAGATGTGGTGATGGAGAAGGGCGACCGCCTGCTGCTGTATTCCGATGGCTTTACAGAGGCCCGTCTGGAAAATGGCGAGATGCTTGAGGCGGAAGGTCTGGTTGAGCTTATTGGAAAGTGCAATGCGGAGCAGACCGGTCAGGAATTCCTGGATGACCTTTATTGGAACCTGACACAGGTGATGTCCTCGCAATACGGACTGGAGGATGACGTCTCCGCAACCTTGTTTGAGTATGAAGGTCCATAAAGCGTCAGGGCGGGCACCACAGATGCTGGTTTTTGTACCATTACCTGACCGGTTAGCTCTGCCCCATCAATCGCGCAATAATGCTAGCGAAATGCCGATCTCCAGCATTGCCGAGGATTTCACATGCGACGTCCGCGCGCATCCACACCGCATCATGCAACGGCTCGGTGGGTGGGCAGACCTGACGCGCCGGACGCGCGATATAGATATGGCAGAGTTTCTCTGCCCAGAGATCATACTCTGGCATATAGGCAAATCGGCGAAACGTGCCCAGCTTGCGTGGCTGAGAGATGGTCCAACCGGTTTCTTCCATCACCTCACGGTGTAACGCCGGAATGGGCGATTCTCCCGGGTCAATGCCCCCTCCTGGCAGCTGAATATCCGGGCCGGGCTCACGCTGACAGGTCAGCAACAGCTTGCCAGTGCGCGGCAATAGCGCGTAGACCCCTGGCCGCCGTCGGTAGCTTTGCGATTTTTCCGGCGTATCGCCAAAACGTCTGATCACGGCGCTGACCTCTTCACTCTGATGATGTAAACCCTATATAGGCCCGATATGCCAATCCACGGCGCGTAAGGAAACCCCATGACACTTGTATCGAAAATCGCGTGGGACGATACCGTCCTGCCCTTCCAGCTTGATGTATCGGACATGCGCGGCCGCGTCGCGCGGTTGGATGGTGTGCTGGATGGCATTCTGAAGCAGCATAATTACCCGCCTGTTGTTGAAGCGCTGGTTGCTGAAATGGCGTTGCTGACGGCATTGATTGGCCAGACCATGAAACTGCAGTGGAAACTGTCGTTGCAGGTCCAGTCCAAAGGGGCGGTGCGCATGATTGCCACCGATTATTATGCGCCCGCAGCTGAGGGAGAGCCCGCACGTATTCGTGCCTATGCCAGCTTCGATGATTCACGGCTCACCAATGGTGCGCCGTTTGATCAGGTGGGCGAGGGATATTTCGCCATTCTCGTTGACCAGGGAGAGGGTATGAAGCCCTACCAGGGGATTACACCGCTTGCTGATGGCTCTCTGGCGTCCTGTGCCGAGGCGTATTTCGCGCAGTCGGAGCAGCTTCCGACACGTTTCTCGCTCAGCTTTGGGCGCTCGGCTGAACCTGGGGTTCCAGAACACTGGCGCGCTGGTGGCATCATGTTGCAGCAGATGCCAAAGGCCTCCCCGTTCGTTGCGGGTGGCGAAGGCACCGGTGCTACGCTTGCCGCAGAGGATCTGGTCAGTGGCGAAGAGGGGGAGAACTGGAACCGTGTGATGCACCTGCTGGCGACCGTAGAAGACATGGAGTTGATCGGCCCCTCGGTGACGCCGACAGATCTGCTTTTGCGATTGTTTCACGAGGAACAACCGCGAGTCTTTGATGCGCAGGCGGTCAAATTCGGCTGCACGTGTTCCACCGACCGGGTGCGCGAAAGCCTGTCGATCTATTCGGCAAAGGATATTGCGACCATGACAACAGATGAGGGGCGCGTGACAGCCGATTGCCAGTTTTGCGGTGCGCATTACGACCTTGATCCTGCGACGCTGGGATTTGAGGCAGATGCAGGCGATAGCGAACAGGGTGAGAGTGCCTGATCTTCGGGCACAGCTGACCGCCGCGCTCGGCGCAAAGGGGGAAGGTTCCTCAGATTTCGACCTGAACCCCGACGTCGTCCTTCCCGTTGATCGTAAACTGCGACCAGCCGGTGTCCTCGTGGCGATCAGCACTGCAGCGGGCGCGCCGCGTGTTATTCTGACCAAACGCTCATCTGCATTGAATCACCATCCGGGTCAGATCGCCTTCGCCGGCGGGAAACAGGACGCCGCAGATGCAAGCGTGACGGATGCCGCCCTGAGGGAAGCGTGGGAGGAGATCGGTCTGCCGCGCCACCTGCCGCAGATCGTCGGACAACTGCCGATACATGAAACCGTCACTGGGTTCACGGTGACGCCTGTAGTTGCCCTGATTGATCAACCGTTTGATATTCTGGCCGAAGCGGGCGAGGTGGCTGAAGTCTTCAGCGTGCCGCTCTCGCATCTTTGCGAACCGTCGAACTATCAGATCCAGTCCCGGCGTTGGCGGGGAATACGGCGGCACTACTTTGCAGTGCCCTACGGCCCCTATTACATCTGGGGCGCCACCGCACGCATGTTGCGCGGCCTTGCCGAACGGATGCAAGCATGACCCGTGTCAAAGCAAAATGGCTGGAAGATCCAGCTGTGCAGCACGTTTGCGAGGTCCTGACAAAGGGTGGGGCGGAGGTCTATTTTGTCGGCGGCTGTGTACGCAACGCGCTATTGGGGGTACCGGTTTCGGATCTTGATCTCTCGACCAATGTAGCTCCACAGCGTGTCATGGCCCTCGCCGAAGAGGCCGGGATCAAGGCCGTACCAACAGGCATTGACCATGGCACCGTGACATTGGTCTATCGCGGGACCCCTTATGAGATCACCACGTTTCGCCGTGATGTGGCTACCGATGGGCGGCGCGCCGTCGTCGCATTTGCCGACCGGATCGAGGAGGACGCTGCGCGGCGCGATTTCACAATGAATGCACTCTATGCCCGCCCCGATGGGGTGCTGGTGGACCCGCTGAATGGCCTGCCAGATTTGCATGCACGGGCGGTCCGGTTCATTGGCAGTGCCGCACAGCGGATCCGTGAGGATTACCTCCGCTCACTGCGCTATTTCAGATTTCATGCCTGGTATGGCAACTCAGATGCCGGATTCGACCCGGACGCATTATCGGCTATCGCCGAAAACCTGGATGGGATTGGTAGCCTCTCGCGCGAACGGGTGGGCAGTGAAGTGCTGAAGCTGCTCGCAGCGCCTGATCCGGCGCCGGCGATCGCGGTGATGCGGCAGGTTGGCCTGCTATCTCTGATTCTTCCGGGGAGTGATGATCGTGCGCTGGGGCCGCTCATCCATCTGGAGGGAGGCATATCTGCCGACCCGCTTTGCCGTCTGGCCGCGCTGGGCGGGGATGCGCCATGGGAGGCGCTGCGCCTGAGTAAATCCCAAGCTGCGGATGTGCGCCTGCTGCGTGCAGGTGCGGAAGGAACGGACGGACCGGCGACACTGGCCTACCATCACGGCGTGAGCACGGCGCGCAATGTGATGCTGTTGCGATCCGCCTTATTCGAGGCGCCGATAGCACCTGATGTAGAGACTGAAATTACCAAAGGAGCCGCAGCGGTATTTCCGCTCTCTGCCAAGGATTTGATGCCGGATCTGCAGGGACCAGCGCTGGGTGCGGCGCTCAAAACCCTGCAAAAGGACTGGATCAGATCTGGGTTCATGCTCGACCGCGATGCGTTGTTGAAACGGCTGCTCTAGTCTGCCCTTTTTGGCGCGCCCCACCAAAAAGGGGTGACAGAGCGGATTTTTTTTCCTACCCATAAGAGACCATCTTATGACGGGAGGAATACGCATGTACCACGGGATCTGGCACGACTGACGCCTGACCTGTCCGACATATGTCGGGAGGCCACGGCGATGGCCTCTATTCGCATGACTATTCCCTATGCTCAATTATTGGAGCACCCGTATGTTTCGTTTCTTCGAAAACCTTGTCGACCCTTATTGTGACTACCTGGAAACAGACACGCCGCCGCGGCAGCTGTGGCCGTTTCTGAAGGACTACTCACAGCCTTTCAAAAAAGTGTTCGCAGTCACCGCGCTTATGTCAGTGATTGTGGCTGGCGTGGAAATTGGCCTGATTCATTACATGGGGCGGGTGGTCGACCTGTTGTCTGGTGAACCAGCCAAGGTGTGGCAGGACCACGGCACGGAATTCATCCTGTTGGCGGTTTTCATTCTGACTGTGCGTCCACTGTTACAGCTGTTCGATGTGTTGTTGCTGAACAATGCGATCTTGCCGAATTTCGGCACGCTTATCCGCTGGAGGTCGCATAAACATGTTCTTCGGCAATCGGTTGGCTGGTTCGAGAATGATTTTGCGGGTCGGATCGCCAACCGGATTATGCAGACCCCGCCCGCCGCTGGCGAGGTGGTGTTTCAGGTTTTTGACGCGATCACCTTTGCGCTCGCTTATTTGGTGGGGGCCGCGCTGTTGTTGTGGCTTGCGGACGTCCGGTTGTTGCTGCCGCTCTTGGTTTGGTTCGCGCTCTATGCGGTGCTGATCCGCTGGACCGTGCGCCGGGTTGGACCAGCCAGCCAGGCGGCATCTGATGCGCGCTCTACCGTGACGGGCCGGGTTGTGGACAGCTATTCCAATATTCATTCGGTGAAGATGTTCGCTCATCACAATACCGAACTCACCTATGCCAAAGAGGCAATCGAGGGCACGCGCAAGACGTTCCAGGCGGAGATGAGGCTCTACACCATTATGGATGCCGCGCTGGTGACGTTGAATGGATTGTTGATTGTTGGTGTTGTCGGTTGGGCAATCCTGCTGTGGATGCAGGGTCTTGCCTCGGTCGGGGTGGTTGCGGCTGCGACTGCGCTGACGCTGCGCCTCAACGCGATGACGGGTTGGATTATGTGGGCGCTGACCACGTTTTTCCGACAGCTTGGTGTTGTGGCGGAGGGGATGGAAACCATCGCCCAGCCGATTGATCTGGTGGATGCGGCCAATGCAACACCGCTTGATCTGCGTG
This sequence comes from Phaeobacter inhibens DSM 16374, assembly GCF_000473105.1. Taxonomy (NCBI): domain Bacteria; kingdom Pseudomonadati; phylum Pseudomonadota; class Alphaproteobacteria; order Rhodobacterales; family Roseobacteraceae; genus Phaeobacter; species Phaeobacter inhibens. Next base: position 2,691,418 of record NZ_KI421498.1, read on the forward strand.
AAGGCGCGGTGGAGCTGCGTGAGCTTTCACATCACTACGGGCGCGGCTCTGGTGGTCTGGATCGGATTACCCTGAACATCCGCGCAGGTGAGAAGATCGGCCTGATCGGGCGTTCCGGCGCCGGAAAATCCACGCTGGTGAAGCTGTTGCTGCGGTTCTACGATCCTGAGGGCGGTGCGATCCTGATCGACGGTCAGGACATTCGCATGGCGACGCAGGATAGTCTGCGTAGTCAGATCGGCATGGTGCAGCAGGATAGCGCATTGCTGCACCGCTCAGTCCGCGACAATCTGCTTTATGGTCGGCCTGATGCCACTGAGGCGGAGATGATTGAGGCGGCAAAGCAAGCACGGGCGCATGAGTTCATTCTGGATCTGGAAGACCCCGAGGGACGTCGCGGCTACGACGCGCATGTCGGGGAGCGCGGGGTGAAATTGTCGGGTGGCCAGCGTCAGCGGGTCACTTTGGCCCGTGTTATTCTGAAAGATGCGCCCATTCTGATCCTGGATGAGGCCACATCTGCTCTGGATTCTGAGGTGGAGGCTGAAATTCAGCAAACGCTTTATGGGATGATGCAGGGCAAAACGGTGATCGCGATTGCGCATCGCCTGTCCACCATTGCTCAGATGGATCGCATCCTGGTGCTGGATGATGGGCGGATTGTTGAAGAGGGGACACACGACGTGCTTTTGCGCTCGGAGGGCCTATATGCCCAATTCTGGGCGCGCCAATCCGGCGGGTTCCTGAATATCGAGGCAGCAGAATGAAACTCGGCAATCTGATCGACGCATTTCAACCCGCCAAGGGCCCCCCGCCCAATCGGCTTGGGGGCTTCCTGCGCTGGTGCCTCTCTGGTGCCTGGCCGATGCTTGCACTTGCCGCGTTCTGTTCGGCGCTGGCTGGCGGGATGGAGGCGGGGACGGCCTATATATTGGGTCTGGTGATTGATACCGCGATTTCCAGCGGACCGGGGCAGTTCTTCTCTACCGGTAACCTTGTGATCATTGCCAGTGCGCTGGGGTTTTTCCTGCTGCTGCGGCCGATCTTGTTTGGCCTGTCTGCGGCATCCAATGCAATCATCGTGCAGCCAAACGTCAACCCGCTGGTTTTGTCGCGGCTCAATCGCTGGACCATGGGCCAATCGGTGCGCTTCTTCGACGATGATTTCGCGGGCCGTATCGCGCAGAAGCAGATGCAGACAGCCAATGCCGTCACTTCGGTTGCGGTTGAGATGATCAATGTGGTTGCCTTTGCGCTGGCTTCGCTTCTGGGGGCCCTGGCGCTCTTGGGGGCGATTGATTGGAGGATTACCGGTCTGTTTGTGGTTTGGCTGGTTGGCTATTTCGCTACAATCCGCTGGTTTCTGCCACGCGTTCGCAAACGCTCCGCTGCGCGCGCTGGGGCGCGGGCAATGGTGTCGGGGCAGGTGGTTGACACGATCACCAACATCAAAACGGTGAAGCTGTTTGCTCATGCTGATTTTGAGGAGCGTACCGCGCAGGACTCCATGGCGGATTTCCGCACCAAAGCACTGCATTTCGGGTATCTTTCGGCCAGCTTCCGGTTTTGTCTGATGACACTTGCGGGCGTCCTGCCAGTCTTTTTGATTGGTGCGACGCTGGTGCTGTGGCGCGACGGGATCGCAAGCGAAGGTGATATCGTCGCAGCTGGTGCGGTGTCCGTGCGCATTGCCCAGATGACTGGGTGGGTCAGTTTTACCCTCATGGCGATCTATTCCAATATTGGTGAGATTGAGAACGGCATGACGACCCTGACCCGTCCCGACCGTGTTGAGGATCAAACTGCCGCTGAGGTGCTGAGCGTTACCGATGGGCAGATTGAGTTTCGCGAGGTCGGTTTTGCCTATGGTCGCGATATCGGGGGCATCCAGGGTGTTTCGCTGACCATTGCATCGGGTGAAAAGCTTGGGATCGTTGGCGCCTCCGGGGCGGGGAAGTCGACACTCGTTTCGCTATTACTACGGCTCTATGATGGGGAATCTGGTCAGATCCTGATCGATGGGAAGGATATCGCAAAGGTCACCCAGAACTCGTTGCGCAGTCAGATCGGCATGGTCACGCAGGAAACTGCGATGTTCAATCGTTCGGCGCGAGACAACATCCTGTATGGTCGACCTGACGCCAGCGAACTGGAGCTGATCGCCGCCGCGCAAAAAGCCGAAGCGCATGAATTTATCCACGATCTTGAGGATGGTCAGGGCCGCACCGGCTATGACGCTCATCTCGGCGAACGCGGGGTGAAGCTTTCTGGTGGGCAGCGGCAGCGTATCGCGCTGGCGCGCGCGATCCTGAAAGATGCTCCTATTCTTGTACTGGATGAGGCGACCTCGGCCCTTGATTCAGAGGTGGAAGCAGCCATTCAGTCTGCGCTTGAGCGCGTAATGCAGGGAAAAACCGTTCTGGCGATTGCGCATCGTCTGTCCACGTTGAGTGAAATGGACCGGATCATCGTCATGGATCAAGGGCGCATCGCCGAGGCAGGCACGCATGACGCACTGCTGGAGCAGGGCGGTCTGTATGCGCAGTTCTGGGCGCGGCAGTCTGGCGGTTTCATCCGGACGGATGCCGATGATCAGGCGAGCAGTTCACTGCCGTCGCGGGATGCTGCGGAATAGGCGCGGTATGACCCATCGCAGCCGTCGTTCACGCGGGGGCTGCGCATTTTTCTTTTGCATGCGGCAGTCGCAGGGTATGCAGCGGCCATGACACATGCAGCTAGAACCACAGCCACAATCATTCGTCTGGGCCATCAGGGCGACGGGGTCGCCGAGGGCCCGCTTTTTGCACCGCGTATTCTGCCGGGAGAGACCGTCAGCGGCATTCGCGACGGGCACCAGCTCAGCGATATCCGCATCGAGAACCCGTCGGAGGCACGCGTCCAGGCGCCTTGTCGGCACTATAAATCCTGTGGTGGCTGTCAGCTGCAACATGCGACGGATGATTTTGTCGCGGGCTGGAAAATCGACATCGTTCGTAACGCGCTGGCGGCGCAGGGGCTTGAGACAGAGTTTCGCCCGATCCACACCTCACCGCCACAATCGCGCCGTCGCGCCACGCTGTCAGTGCGCCGCACCAAAAAGGGGGCGATGGCCGGGTTCCACGGGCGCGCCTCCGGGGTGATCACTGAAATTCCTGACTGCCAATTGCTGGCGCCGCAGCTGCTGTCCGCCATCCCCATGGCTGAGGCATTGGCCATGGTCGGCGCCAGTCGCAAGGCGCCGCTGTCGGTGACCGTGACCCTGTCGGAAGTCGGCGTGGACGTGCTGGTTACCAATGGCAAACCGCTGGACGGTCCGTTGCGTATTGCGCTGGCACAGGTTGTTGATGCCCATCATATCGCACGTCTGACCTGGGAGGACGAGTTGATCGGTATGGAGCAGGCGCCAACCCAACCGTTTGGACCGGCCCATGTCTGCCCGCCGCCTGGTGCGTTTCTGCAGGCCACGCGCGACGGTGAAGCGGCGCTTCTTGCGGCGGTTAAGGACTGTGTGGTCGGTGCGAAACGTATCGTTGATCTATTTGCCGGCTGCGGCACCTTCACTCTGCCACTTGCGAAAAATGCAGAGGTGCACGCGGTCGAGAGCGAAAGCAGCATGCTGCGGGCGCTTGACGCTGGCTGGCGACAGGCCAAGGGGCTGAAAAAGGTCACAACCGAAACCCGCGATCTGTTTCGCAATCCGCTGCTGGCAGAGGATCTCAATCCCTTTGGGGCGGCGTTTGATGTCGCCGTGATTGACCCGCCCCGTGCGGGTGCCGAAGCACAGGCAACGCAGCTGGTTACTGCACGGACCAAGCGGGTTGCCTATGTGTCCTGCAATCCCGTTACCTTTGCCCGTGATGCCAAGATTCTGACGGATGGCGGCTACCGTCTGGATTGGGTACAGGTGGTCGATCAATTCCGCTGGTCTTCGCATTGCGAACTGGCGGCCAGCTTTTCCTACGTGGGGTGAAACCGGTGAGCATCAGCGCAAAACAATCCCTGACCCAGCGGCTCGGGACTCTTATTTCCAGCGATGGCTTTGGCAACTTCATCACGGCTGTGATCCTGATCAATGCGGTCACTCTGGGGATGGAAACCTCGGATACGATCATGTCCCGGTTTGGGGCTGCTGTTCTCTTCATTGATCAGCTGTGCCTGGCGATTTTTGTAGTCGAGCTGTTGGCGAAAATTTGGGTGCAGCGGCTGCGGTTTTTCCTGCGCGGCTGGAATATCTTCGACTTTGTGATTGTCAGCATCGCCTTTCTGCCTGGTGCGCAGGGAATGTCGGTGCTGCGGGCGCTGCGCATCCTGCGGGTGCTGCGCGTCATCTCCGTCGCGCCGCGTCTGCGCCGCGTGGTTGAAGGTTTCATCACCGCATTGCCGGGCATGGGGTCGGTGTTCCTGCTTATGGCGATCATTTTCTACATCGGGTCAGTGATTGCGACGAAGCTCTTTGCAGAGAGTTTTCCTGACTGGTTCGGCAATCTTGCGCTAAGCGCCTATTCGCTGTTCCAGATCATGACCTTGGAAAGCTGGTCCATGGGGATCGTGCGCCCGGTGATGGAGATCTACCCCTATGCCTGGGCTTTCTTCGTGCCGTTCATCATGGTGACCACCTTTGCGGTTGTGAACCTGTTGGTTGGTCTGATCGTGAATTCCATGCAGGATGCCCATCACGAGGAAGAGGGTGAGCGCACCGATGCCTATCGCGATCTGGTTTTGGCCCGGTTAGAGGCAATTGAGCAGCAGATCTCGGCCTTGCAGCCGCCGCACGAGAAGAAGTGATTTTGATTTTTCCGACGAAGATAGTAGTTGGAAATTGAGGCAAATCAGGCAGAGACCTAATACAATGGACAGACGTACATTCGGACTGGGCGCCGCGGCGACCCTTGGGCTGGCGGGCTGCAGCTCCGGTCCAAGCAAATTTCGCAGCTACAACGGGCCCGAGGTGACCTCGGTCGTCGTGAACAAGGGCGCGCGTAAGGTCTATCTTCTGCATCATGAGGATGTTCTGCGCGAATATGATATGGAGCTGGGCTTTGCTCCACTTGGTCACAAGCAGATCGAAGGTGATGGTAAAACACCCGAGGGCACCTATCTGATTGACCGGCGCAATCCAAATAGCCGCTATCACCTCTCAATCGGGATCTCCTATCCCAACGGGCAGGACCGGGCAAAAGCTGCGGCAATGGGCAAAAAACCGGGAGGTGAGATTTTCATCCATGGTGAGCCCAATAATGCAAAAGAGCGTAAGCGTGCGGCGCGCGTGGACGACTGGACCGCGGGCTGCATTGCTGTCACCAATGATGAGATCGAAGAGATCTATGCGATGGTGCGCGATGGAACGGTGATCACCCTGCGCCCCTGATCACATGGGCAGCATCATCTTCAACGCTGACCGTAGTTTAATGAAGAAGGCCCGATTGCCTTATGGCAGATCGGGCCTTCTTCATTTTTGGCTAAGTGCGAAGACGCTGGATCAGCTGCCCATTACCAGGGTCCACCAGATCTTGCCGTTGGATTCTTGAAACCAGGAAAAGCCCATCGTGCGTGCTTTGGGGTCCATGATGACAGACCGGGTTGCTTCCTGTTCCATCCAAGCTGTCAGCGTCTGCAGCTCGGACTCATAGGTTTCCGAAATTGTCTCGCCAATCATGGTGCCGGCGAAGCCTGCGCGGGCCACGCGGTCCAGCGGCGAAGAGCCATCGGAGCCAAAATGCCAGGGTCGGTTCTGCACCGACATGTCGCGCGAATGGGTGGCCGCCGCAGCGGTCAGCTGCGGGTTCAGCTGAACGGTGGGACGACCTGCGGCTTCACGGAGGGCGTTGACCGAATCGAGCATCCGCAGCTGCACCTTGTCGGCGTTGCGGATCCGGTACACGTTGCCGCCTGTGCTGCCATCGGGTGCAGGGGCACAGGCCGCGACAAGGGTCATCAGCCCGGCGATAAGGATCAGAAATACACGTGTCATACTACACCTTGCTTCATTTGCTGGCTGCTCCAATACCCCGGCTGTGACATAGGCGCAAACCTGTCAGCGGTGAATTGATCATCGCTGGATTGTTTGATTTGCGACTGAGGCATTCGCGCCATAAGATACGGCATAACGAATGCATATCTCCGCAGTTTGGAAAAGTCATGACCCGCAGCCCCTTCGATACTCTCTCAAGACGGCAGTTTATTGCCGGTTCCGCGTTTGCCGGCGCCTCGCTGATTGGCGGTGGTGTTGCCAGCACAGGCTGGGCTCAGGATGCAGCGGATACCGTCGCGGAGGGGTTTGATCCCCTGCGTCCGCCGCCTGAGCCCGAACCGCCGGTGCAGCGCAATATCTCCGCCTTCCGATCCAAGGACTGGCGTCCCTACTTCGACAGCCTGCGCAACGGCGCGGTGCTGGTTGATATCGACAGTCGTGCCCTGCATTTCTGGTCTGAAGATCAAAGCGTCTATAAGTTGTTCCCATCGTCGGTACCGCTCTCTGATGATCTGACGCGGCGCGGCCGGACGAAGATCATTCGCAAGGTTGATGGACCAGGCTGGGCCCCCACACCGAACATGCGCAAACGTAATCCTGAGTGGCCGGCCTATATCCCACCGGGGCCGGACAATCCGCTCGGAACCCACGCTTTGTATCTCAGCTGGAAGTATTACCGAATCCACGGAACCCACGACACACGCAAGATCGGACGTAAGTCATCAAATGGCTGTATTGGCCTTTATAATGAGCATATTTCAGAGCTATTTGGGCTGACGAAAGTGGGCACTCAAGTGTTGCTAATTTGACGACATCGACCCATTCCGGGGGCCGAATCATGCAACAAGCAATTGCAATGCCGGGATTTTGCTGATTAGAAAAATATCACGAGGTAAGTCTTGGGCGCGTGGTTCAGGTGGACTGAACTGCGCATATTTTTGGAGGTTAACATGAAAAAACTCGTTATCGCTGCTGCTCTGACTGCTGCTGCTTCGACCGCTTCCGCGGGCAACCTGGCTGAGCCGATCGTTGAGGCGCCGGTTATCGTTGAGCAGACCGAAAGCTCCTCCAGCGGCATCCTTCTGCCGCTGCTGCTGCTGGTTGTTGTCGGCGCGGCTGTTGCAAGCAACTAATTGCTTGTATCAGAACGTTAAGAAAGGCGGTGGATTTCCACCGCCTTTTTTCGTGGCGACTGGTGCCATCCGCATCGGCTGGGGCCGATGCAGGCTGAGTGTGGCCTAGCTATCAGACAACTCTGACAAGATGCTGTCGAGTGTTTTCAGAATCATTTCGATCCCTTCTGCATCTATGGTCAGCGGCGGGCGGATTTTCAGAATATTGTCTTTGGGGCCTTCGCTGCCGATCAGGATGCGGTGGTCCCGCATCCGGTTTTTGACATAGGCGCAGATCTCGGAGGCCTCTGATCCGTCGGTACGGATCAACTCGACCCCGATGAATAGCCCCATGCCTCGTACATCGCCGATTGCCTGATGGCGCGACTGCAAGTCACGCAGACCGTTGAGCAAATCTGCTCCGCGCTGGCGGGCGTTTTCCTGCAGTCCTTCGTCGTCGACAATATTCAGCACTTCAGTACCAATCCGGCAGGACAGGGTAGAGCCGCCAAAGGTTGAGAAAAACTCCGGCCCCTGTGCAAAGCTATCGGCGATGGCACGGGTGGTGACCAGGACGCCAAGCGGATGACCATTGCCAATCGGCTTGCCCAGAACAACGATATCCGGTGCAGCCCCTTGATGTTCAAAGCCGAAGTAATAGTCGCCTAAGCGCCCAAGCCCTGTTTGCACCTCATCCGCGATACAAATCCCGCCCGCTGCCCGAATTTTCTCGTAGACGGCTGGAAGATACCCCTTGGGCGGAATGATCTGCCCGCCAACAGAGGGGAAGGTTTCGGCGATGAAACCAGCAACGCCGTGGCCGCTGGCCTGTAGCTTCGCAATAGCGGGATCAACCAGATCAGCGTATTTTTGTGCGCACTGCGGATCATCACGACCATAGGTGCCGCGATAGTCATCCGCGACCTCCACCAGTTCAACCCAGCCGGAGGGGCCGACGCCGCCCTTGGCATTGAACTTATAGGCCGAGATGTCGATCGCACCGGTTGTATTGCCGTGGTAGCCGTGATCGGGGGTCACCATTCCCTTGGCACCGGTGTGCGCCCGGGCAAGGCGCAGGGCCAGCTCATTTGCTTCGGTGCCGGAGTTGACGAAGAAGCAAACCTCCAAATGATCCGGCATTTTGGACAGTATTTTTTCCGCAAAAGCAGTCTGTGCCGGATGCAGATAGCGGGTGTTGGAGTTCATCCGTTTTAGCTGATCGGCAGCGGCGGCCTGAATGCGCGGATGGGCATGCCCGACATGTGGGACATTGTTATAGGCGTCCAGATAGGGGCGCCCCCACTCATCGAACAAATGATGTTTCCAGCCGCGCAACAACATCACCGGGTCGCGGTATGTCAGGCTGAGGTTGCCGCCAAAATGGGCGCGCCGCCCGGCCAGAACCGTTGATTTATCGGTTGGCTGATAGCTCACTTGAGCGGCGGGCAGGTTCAAGAGCGGCGCCGGATTGGGGCAGAGCGCGGTCCAGAGTGCGAGGTCATCCGGGTCCGCAACCCCGGGCCAGTCAGCTTCGATCCCCTCCGTTGACAGGGCGAGCTGGAAATGAACATGCGGCGCCCACCCACCGTTTTGATCGGCTGTGCCGAGCTGGCAAAATGGTGCGCCCTTGGCGATTTTGTCACCAACAGACAGACGCGTGCAGCATTCCGGGTCAAGGTGGCCATAGAGCGTATAAAATGCGTCGCCGCTATCTGTGTGGTGCTTCAGGATAACAACACCACCGTAGTCCAGATGATTGGCGCGATCTTCAACCACCTGAACTTCCCCGGCCAAGGGGGCATGAAGCGGTTGTCCGGCAGGTGCAAAGACATCCACCGCCAGATGCACGGTCCGGCGATCGCTTGCCAAATACTCTCCCTTGCGGAAGGCCGGCGCGGTGTAGACCAGACGGGGCTCGCGATAGTAGCCAAGCCACCAATTGGCCCCATTGGCGCCGGAGAACTCCTGCCCGACCTTAGCGGCCTCGGCCAGCGGCATGTCAAACGGGTTCTTTGGCCAAGTGGACTCTTCAACGGAGAGAGATCCCATCGGAAGACCCGTCAGATCCCGTCCCATCAGGGGGAAAAAATCACCTGAATGCGTCTCTAAATAGGCCAATACGCGGTCTGCGCCATCAACAACCGTCAGACCGCAGGTCGCTCGCAGTCGCGCTGTGATCAGGGCTGGATGTTCACTCGGCTGGCCCAGAAATCGCCAGGCCGGTTCCTGCGATATGGTTACATAGGGATCATCTGGGTTCTCTTTTGCTTCCAGAGTGGAGTTGACGACACTAACGGCGAGCCGCATCCGCAGCAGCGGCCAGAGAAGACCCAATTCTTCCTCCGCAAGCGGGGTTACAGCGTGATATCCCGACACCAGTGCCGCAAGCGCTCTCTGCGGTTGGGGGTGGTCGAGCACGACATAGGCGGCCGCAATGGCGAGATCACAGATCCGTGGCGCGGCGCACATATCGCCAAGATCAATCAGGCCGCTGACAACTCGAGGCTCCGACAGTTCGCCAGTGACGAGGATATTGTAGTCATTTGCATCATTGTGGATCGCCTGTCTTGGCAGGGCGTCGAGCTGTGATTTCAGGGATGAAAAATCGGCGCATATCTCGGCAATCACCTGCTGCCTGCTGTCATCCGCAATGCAGGTGATGTCATCCGTGATCCAGTCTGCAGTCATCAAATCCCATTTGAACCTACGCTCCAGGGCGGGGTGCACAAAATCTTTGAGCGCGCGGGTGGTACCGGCAAGGGTCGCGCCGATTTCGCGGATCAGCTCTGCGGATTTCGGCGCGCTTTTGGCATAGCAGCGGCCGGGCAGCAGGGTTTGCACCCACACCAGTCGGTCTTCGCCGGTGTCATCCTGCAGGCTGAGGCACAGCTCTCCGTTGGTTGCAGCAACGGTGCGGGGGACCGGCAGGCCGGGATCGGTGTTTTGAAGATGCGCCAGAGCCGCGATTTGCATATCGACAAGGTCGGAGACGCAGCCGGGGCGCATGGCTTTCAGGATATAGCCCTGGCCGTCAGGAGTGAGCGCGCGATAGTTAAGGTCATATTCCCCGTCCAACCGGGACAATTCGGCACGGATGCCCCAGTGGTCGTGCAGGACGGCGGCCCAGTGATCTTCTGCCAAATGGATTGCAGTCATGAAATGCCCCTGTTCAAAACTCCCAAGCCCCGTTGGCCGGGGCGTTTGGGCTATTTGGACCGGGGCGTGGCGATTAGTCCAGCCACCCTTTCAAATTGCGTTCGATCACACCGGAAAGCGCGTCGATATGCTCAGCATCGTCGTTCAGACAGGGGATATAGAGAAAGTCCTCGCCGCCTGCATGCTCAAAGCTCTCACGGATTTCCTCGTTGATTTCTTCAAGTGTTTCAATGCAATCAGCTGAGAAGGCCGGTGCGATCACCGCGATATTCTTCTTCCCGTCCTTTGCAAGGGTGGCGACGTGATCCACGGTGTAGGGTTTCAGCCACTCCTCAGGCCCGAAGACCGATTGGAACGTGGTCGTGATCTGGGTGTCGGTCCAGCCGAGACGCTCCTTCAGAAGGCGCGTCGTTTTCTGACACTGGCAGTGGTAAGGATCACCCTGCATCAGATAGCGTTTTGGCATGCCGTGATAGGAAACCACGAGAATCTCGGGCTTTTTCTCTGCGGCGGCGTAGGCTTTTTCGACCGAGCGGGCCAGCGCATCGATATAGGCAGGATCGTCGAAGTAGGGAGCCACTGTGCGCGCAGCCGGCTGCCAGGTCTCCTCCATCAGGGCGCGGAAAAACTGGTCATTGGCGGTCGCAGACGTCGCACCGGCGTATTGCGGATAGAGCGGCACGAAGAGGATTTTCTGGCAGCCTGCCTCAACCATTTCGCGGACTTTGGACTTTGTAGACGGATTGCCGTAGCGCATACAGAAATCCACCATAACCTCGCTGCCATACCGGTCCTGCAGGGCCTCGGACATCGCCGCAGTTTGTTCTTTGGTAATCGTCATCAAGGGGCTCTCGCCCTTATCGTGGTTCCAGATGGATTTATAGGCGGCTCCCGATGTGAAGGGCCGTTTGGCCAGAATGATCAGCTGGAGCAGTGGCTGCCATTTCCAGGCCGGATAATCGATCACCCGTTTATCAGAGAGAAACTCGCTGAGGTAGCGACGCATCGGCCAGTAACTGTAATCGTCAGGCGTGCCGAGATTGGCCAAGAGAACACCAACTTTCGCCGGGGCGATTTTTGGGTGATCTGCCGGAGCATGAGCAGGGCAGGTGGCGGGGGCAGTGGCGTCCAGCATCTATAGGGTCCTGTGCGGTAATCGGTCAGCGGATCAAGGTCCGCCCTAGCAATATGAAGATACGGCGGAAATAGCCAATTGGATCATTCCACCATAGCCATAGGATAGATCTATGACGGTGACTGTCTACTTGGGCAGTGGTGTTTCTGGCACCTTTAGCGCATCGGCCAGACGGGCCTTCGCCGATCCTGGGCGGAGCGGTTTCTGCTGGGTTTCCGATGGCGACCAACCGGTCAGGCAAATCAGTTCAAATGTTGCGGGCAAAAGACCGTCCGCAGTTGCGTAGGTGGCGCGGTAGATCTCTTCTGCTTCTGCAAAGAGACGGCGCGATGGTGTTACCTTCTGTCGTTCGGTCATCGCATTGGTTTCGCCCATGCCACGCAATTCATGCATCAAATGTTGCAGGTCGCGGTATTTTGCCGTCAGCGGCACCACATCAGCAACCGGCAGTGCAAATCCGGCCCGCTGCAACAAGGCACCCAGATCACGGACCTCGGCCATCGGGGCCACGCGCGGGGAGAGCCCGCCAAGAAGCCGTGTTTCGGCCGTTGCCAGGGCGCTGCGCAGTTCATGAAGGGTTTGGCCGCCCAGCATCACAACCAGCAGCAGCCCATCTTCGCTCAGGGCGCGGTGACACTGGATCAGCTGGCCCACAGGATCATTGGCCCAATGAAGCGACATCGCGTGCACAACAAGATCATGCGCACCCACTGCCAGATCCAAGGTCTCGTCATCCGCCACATGTTTGGCATCAGGCAGACAGCGCTCCCATCCTTCGGCAAAGGGCGCAACCAGTGCTGGGTTGGTAAAGCTTCTGTTAACCATGGATAGCCGATCCTCAATCTCATCGCGGGCGATGTCATGCAGGAACAGGGCCTGAGGCGTCAGTCGGCTGCGATGGGCGGCAATGGCGCGGCGGTCGAACAGCTGCGGGCGGGGCGTCGTGGCTTGGGTCATGAGGGCTATTTAGGATGTTGAAGGCACGGATACAAACGGCTGTTTCATTGATTTACCCACCGCGCTGTCTGGCCTGTGGAGATTGGGTGGACAGTGATTTCGGGCTTTGTGGTCCCTGTTGGCGCGACACCCCCTTCATCAGCGGAACCTGTTGTGACGGTTGCGGCGTCGCGCTGATGGGAGAGGGGGACGGTTTTCGGCTTGAGTGTGATGACTGTATGGCGCATCCGCGCCCTTGGCAGCAGGGGCGTGCGGCACTGTCTTACGAAGGCACCGCGCGGCGTTTGATTCTGGCGTTGAAGCATGGAGATCGCACAGAGATCGCGCGGCCTGCGGCGCGCTGGCTGACGCGGGCTGCGGCCACCTTGTTGGCAAATGCTCCGCTGGTGGCGCCAGTGCCGTTGCATTGGTCGCGGTTTTTGCGCCGTCGCTACAATCAGTCTGATCTACTGGCCAAGATCGTGGCACAAGACGCCGACTTGGATTATTGCCCGGATCTACTGCGCCGGACACGGCGTACCCCGTCGCTGGAGGGGCAAAATCGCCATCAGCGTTACACGACATTGGCGCAGTCGATTGCTGCCCACCCAAAACACGCCGAGCGGATCAATGGCAGAATTGTCCTGTTGGTGGATGATGTGATGACCAGCGGCGCAACGCTCAGCGCTTGCAGCGAGGCTTGCCTTGATGCTGGGGCGACGGGGGTGCGTGTTGCGGTGCTTGCACGGGTCACGCACTCGTGATCTGAACGCGCTGGGGCTGGCAATTTAATCATGGACTGCCCAAGTTCGTGCCAAGCCAACAGATATGTTCAAACGGAGACCCGAATGAAACCGGTCGAAATCTACACATCCCCGCTTTGCGGGTTCTGCCATGCTGCCAAACGCTTGCTGACGCAAAAAGGTGTAAGCTTTGACGAAATCGACGTTTTGGCAAACCCGGACCGCAAGGCTGAAATGATTGAGCGTGCCAATGGCGGGCGCACAGTGCCGCAGATTTTCGTGGGTGAAACTCATGTGGGCGGATGTGATGATCTTTATGCGCTGGACCGCTCCGGGAAGCTGGATCCGCTGCTCGCCGCCTGATCTGCGGTAAAATATGTGACAGCCTGAGGAGATGACAGATGCGTGCCGCTCTGCTTCAAATGACGTCAAGCGACCAACCAGCCGAAAATCTGGGAATAGTGCGGCAGATGATCGACGATGCTGTGGCGGGCGGCGCTGGGTTTGTGCTGACGCCGGAGGTGACCAATTGTCTGTCCGGCAGTCGCAGTCATCAGCAATCCGTCCTGCATCAGGAGGCTGATGATCCGACGTTGTCAGCGTTACGGGACACGGCGGCGCAACATGGAATCTGGTTGTCGCTGGGGTCACTGGCGCTGAAGACGACGGATACAGATGGGCGCTTTGCCAATCGCCAGTTTTTGATTGACCCGAAGGGTGAGATTGTCGCCCGCTATGATAAGATCCACATGTTTGACGTGGACGTCACACCTGAGGAAACCTACCGCGAGTCCGATGGATACCGGCCCGGTCACGAAGCGGTGGTTGCAGAAACCCCCTTTGCCGTGTTGGGGCTGACTATCTGCTATGATGTGCGCTTTCCCTATCTGCATCGGCGTCTGGCCAAGGCAGGGGCGCAGGTTCTCTTGGCGCCTGCGGCATTTTCCCATGTCACAGGAGCCGCCCATTGGCACGCCCTGCTACAGGCGCGGGCCATCGAAACGGGTTGCTATGTGTTGGCCGCGGCACAGACTGGCACCCATGCGGCTTCCCGTGGGCAGTCACGTCGCACCTATGGCCATTCGCTTGCCGTGTCGCCGTGGGGTGAGATCCTTGCGGATGGTGGTACGGATATCGGCATCACCTACATTGATCTTGACCTTGAAAAAGTGGCACAAGCGCGCAGACAGGTGCCTTCCCTGTCGCATGACCGAGAGTTCGACGGCCCCTGATGGATGATACAAATTCCCTTGCGGTTTCGCTGTTTAGCGAAATTCTGATGGCAGATCAGCTGGCGCGAACCCGGTTGGGACAGGTGCTGCCCAAGGGAATGGAACTGTCGCATTTCTCCGTGTTGAACCATCTGGCACGTACTGGCGTGGAACGCTCTCCCGCGCAGCTGGCGAAGGCGTTTCATGTGACCCGCGGCGCGATGACCAATACGCTGGGAAAGCTGGAGGCCGCCGGTTATGTCCATATTCGCCCTGATTGGGACGATGCGCGGCGTAAAATGGTTGCCATCAGCCCGGCTGGGCGGCAGGCGCGCGATGCTGCACTGGCGAGCATCGTGCCGATGATCTCCGAAGTGGTGGAGGAACTGGGCGGTGACCGGGTCAAATCCGCGCTGCCGATCCTGCGAGAATTTCGGATCAAGCTGGGCAGCCGCGACTAGATGGAGATGTCCGCGCTGGGCGTCTCTCCCCGACAACGGAAAAGGACGCCTGCGAACAGACGTCCTTGGTGCCCCCCGTCAGGCTGGTCCGTGAGTGGTAGGCTTAACGACAGGGCGGCCCGGAACAAGGGCCTCTGTGCATTCACTCGGTGACAGGTCAGAACATCTTGACCCTTGCTACCCTTTTACCACGGGCAGCGTATTGGCCAAACGGCGCAGAAGGATGATCACCTATCCTTAAGTATAGGAGCGGCCAATTTTCGACATGTTTTAGCGTGGTTTGGTGCTTGCGGTGACGTAGTTGACACTCAGGTCTCGCTCCGAGAGTGACCAGCTCCAGAACACAGGGTTGAAGACGAATCCCTTGCGATCAACCGGCGTCAATCCAGATTTTGTCAACAGGTCGAATAATTCATCGGGGGTGATGAACTTCGACCATTCATGGGTGCCGCGCGGCAGCCAGCGCATCACCACCTCTGCGCCAAAGATGGCCATGGCGTAGCTTTTGGGATTGCGGTTGATGGTAGAGCAGATCTGCAATCCGCCGGGTTTCAGCAATTGCCGTGTGGCGGTCAGATAGCTAAGCGGGTCGGCCACATGTTCGACCACTTCCATATTCAGGACCACATCGAACTGTTCGCCCGCTTCGGCCAGTGCCTCAGCTGTAGTATGGCGATAGTCGATATCCAGTCCGGATTGCTGCGCGTGGACCTGCGCAACCGGGATATTCCCGGCTGCAGCATCTGCACCGACGACGTCCGCTCCCAAGCGCGCCATGGGTTCGCTCAGCAGGCCGCCACCACAACCGACATCAAGCAAACGCAGACCTGAAAATGGCGCATCCGACGACAGGTCACGGTCGAATTCTGCTGCGATCTGCTGCGTGATGTAGTCCAGGCGACAGGGGTTCAACATATGCAGCGGTTTGAATTTTCCGGTCGGATCCCACCATTCAGCAGCCATGGCTTCGAATTTTGCGATCTCGGACGGATCTACCGTGGATTGAGGCGCTTGCATTCCTGTCTCCGTGTGTTCTTTTATCAGTCAGGACTAAGTTAGGTCAGTAATGGACAAATACCCGTATCAAAAGCGCGCAGTGCAGTATTTGTACCCGCCCATCGAACCCTTCGACCAGCGTATGATCGATGTTGGGCAGGGGCACCATATCTATATGGAGCAAAGCGGCAATCCGGATGGCACCCCTGTGGTGGTCTGTCACGGGGGGCCGGGTGGCGGATCCAGCCCCGCGATGCGGAGGTATTTTGATCCGGAGCGTTACAGGATTATCCTGTTCGATCAGCGGGGGTGCGGACGGTCGCGGCCACATGCCTCCTGCGAGGACAACACAACCTGGCATCTGGTCGCGGATATGGAGATCATTCGACGCCTGATCGGAGTGTCGCAATGGATGGTGTTCGGTGGCAGCTGGGGGGCGACGCTATCGTTGATCTATGCCCAGACCCATCCGGAGAGGGTGCGCCAGCTGATCCTGCGGGGCGTGTTCCTGATGACCAAGTCGGAGTTGGACTGGTTCTATGGGGGCGGCGCCGGTCGGTTCTGGCCGGAAACCTGGTCGCGATTTGTCTCGCTGATACCGGACGATGAGCGTAGCGACCTGATCGCGGCCTATAATCGGCGATTGTTTTCTGGCGATATGGCAGAAGAGATTCGGTTCGGTCGGGCTTGGTCGGCGTGGGAGAATGCACTGGCCTCTATCCATTCCAACGGCGTTTCAGGGGAAAGCCCCGGTGATTACGCCCGCGCCTTTGCCCGGTTGGAGAATCACTATTTCATCAATGGCGGATTTCTGGATTACGACGGTCAGATCTTCGCCAATATGGGTCGCATATCGCATATTCCGGGCGTAATCGTTCAGGGGCGGTATGACATGATCTGCCCACCGACCTCGGCCTGGCGGTTGAAGGAGCTGTGGCCAAATGCAGAGTTGAAGATGGTGCGTAATGCCGGCCATGCTCTCTCGGAACCGGGAATCAGCGCGGAACTGGTGCGCGCGATGGACCAGATTGCCGAGGAGCAGGAGCCATGACACGGATCGACAGACGTGCGTTGTTCACATCGGGTGCAGCTGCGGCGTTGCTGGCTGCCACCGGTGCGGCGCTTGCAGATGCCCCTCGGTCGGGGGGAATCCTGCGATTGGCTGTACCACGGGATGGCGATCTGATGGATCATGTGGCCCGTGGTGCTGTCTTTGATACGCTGACGGAAATCGGCCCGGATGGGTCATTGCGCCCTGAGTTGGCCACCCGTTGGAGCAGCAGCCCGGATGCGCGGATCTGGCGTTTTGATATCCGGTCCGATGTGACATTTCATAGTGGGGCGCAGCTGCAGGCTCAGGATGTGGCCGCCAGCCTGCGCAACAGCGTTATTGAAGCCGATCACGGGGCGCAGATTGAGGTGCTTGCTCAGGACAGTATCCAGATTGCGCTGGGCGCCTCGAACCCGCATCTTCCCTATCTGCTGGCAGATGGCCGTTTTTCGATCGCTGCGGGCGGAGAGGTTTCGTGTGATCTCTCTGTGGCAGATGGGACCGGGTGCTACCGGGTGGACCGCGCGCGCGCTGGCCGCGATTTTCGGGCGACTCGGGTGACGGATCACTACAAATCGGGTCAGGCAGGCTGGGTCGATACCGTTGAGCTGATTGTGATTCCTGATGCAGGGGTTCGGGCAGAGGCCTTGCGGGAGGGGTACGTTGATGTCGCCGCCTTACCTGCGCCTGACGGGTTGTTGTCGCGCGGCAGTTTTCACTATCATCCATCGGCGAGCGATATGGCCTTGGCGGCACGTCGGGATGTGGGCCTGCCGCGCAGGATAGGTGCCCGCTCAGCGCTGGATGATGGCCGTATCGCTGAGCGCTGGTGGCGTGTCTGATTGGTGAAACTATGAGGTCTTGCTTGCGGTGCGGAAGGTGACTGGAGGGCGACAGGGATCTGCCCCTTGCAGTTTGACCTGAGACGGCGTATATGCCTGTCGTAACAGCGGCGCGTCGGGTTTGCCCCTCAGCTCCACCGGAAAATTCAACGGGCCGCGCGCCCGTTTTTTTGTGCCCGAATCACTGATCTGGAATTCGTATGACCAATGACCTGATAGCCAAGGCAGCCATCGACCGGCGGCTTGCCGAGATCATCACTCCGGTGATCGAAGATCTCGGTTTTGAGCTGGTGCGTATTCGGCTGATGTCCGGCAAGACCACCACGCTGCAAATCATGGCAGACAAGCCTGACGGCGGCATTGAGGTTGATGGCTGCGCCGAAATCTCCAATGCGGTCAGCGCGACGCTGGACGTGGAGGATCCGATCCTCGACAGCTATGCACTGGAGGTCTCCAGCCCCGGTATTGACCGCCCTCTGACACGCCTCAAGGACTTCGAGATGTTCGAAGGCTATGAGGCCAAGATTGAAACCAGCGAGCTGATCGATGGCCGTCGCCGTTTCAAGGGCGAGCTGGCGGGTGTCGAGGATGATGAAGTTCTGATCAATATCGAAGAACATGGCGAGACTATCACCATCGGCTTGAAATTTGATTGGTTGAGCGACGCCAAACTGGTTCTGACCGACGATCTGATCAAAGAAATGCTGCGCCAGCGCAAAGCTGCGGGCACCCTGAACGAAGACGCATTCGACGAAATCGAGGCCGATGGGTCCGAAGAGGAGAAAAAGTAATGGCTATCACATCAGCAAACCAGTTGGAGCTTCTGCAGACCGCAGAAGCCGTGGCGCGCGAAAAGATGATCGACCCCGGTTTGGTTGTCGATGCGATGGAAGAGAGCCTGGCGCGGGCCGCCAAGAGCCGCTACGGCAGCGAAATGGATATCCGTGTATCCATCGACCGCAAGACTGGTCGTGCGACCTTTACCCGCGTCCGCACCGTGGTCGAAGATGACGCGCTGGAGAACTACCAGGCGGAATTGACTGTTGAGCAGGCCAAGCAATATATGGCCGATCCGTCGGTTGGCGATGTTTTCGTCGAGGAAGTGCCTCCGGTCGAAATGGGCCGTATTGCCGCCCAGTCCGCCAAGCAGGTGATCCTGCAAAAGGTGCGCGAAGCTGAGCGTGATCGTCAGTACGAAGAATTCAAGGATCGCGCCGGCACCATCATCAATGGTCTGGTTAAGCGCGAAGAATATGGCAATGTCATCGTCGATGTGGGCGCTGGCGAAGCCATCCTGCGCCGCAACGAGAAAATTGGCCGCGAGAGCTACCGCCCCAATGATCGGATCCGCTGCTTCATCAAGGATGTGCGCCGTGAGCCCCGTGGCCCGCAGATCTTCCTGTCGCGGACCGCGCCGGAATTCATGGCTGAGCTGTTCAAGATGGAAGTGCCGGAAATCTATGACGGTGTGATTGAAATCAAGGCCGTGGCCCGGGATCCGGGTTCGCGCGCGAAGATTGCTGTGATCAGCTATGATGGCTCCATCGACCCGGTTGGCGCCTGTGTCGGTATGCGCGGTTCGCGTGTGCAGGCTGTGGTCAATGAGCTGCAGGGTGAAAAGATCGACATCATCCCCTGGAATGAAGATCAGCCGACCTTCCTTGTGAACGCGTTGCAGCCTGCGGAAGTGTCCAAGGTTGTACTGGATGAAGAAGCCGGCAAGATCGAAGTTGTGGTCCCCGAAGAGCAGCTGTCGCTGGCCATCGGCCGTCGTGGCCAGAACGTGCGTCTGGCATCCCAGCTGACCGCGCTGGATATCGACATCATGACCGAGGAAGAAGAATCGGCCCGTCGCCAGAAGGAATTCGAGGCGCGCACCAAGCTGTTCATGGAAACACTGGATCTGGACGAGTTCTTCGCTCAGTTGCTGGTTTCCGAAGGCTTCACCAACCTCGAAGAGGTTGCCTATGTCGAGCTGGATGAATTGCTGGTCATCGACGGCGTTGACGAAGGCACCGCACAAGAGCTGCAGGCCCGTGCTGCTGACTATCTGGAAGCGCAGGCGAAGGCAGCAATTGATGCGGCCCGTGCCTTGGGTGTTGAGGATAGCCTGATTGACTTTGACGGTCTGACGCCCCAAATGGTTGAAGCGTTGGCCAAGGATGGCATCAAGACGCTGGAAGATTTCGCCACCTGCGCGGATTGGGAACTGGCCGGCGGCTGGACCACCAACAAAGGTGAGCGCGTCAAGGATGACGGCATTCTGGAACCATTTGATGTGTCGCTGGAAGACGCCCAGACCCTTGTCATGACTGCCCGCGTTTTGCTGGGTTGGGTGGATCCCACCGAACTGGAAGCGGACGCTGAAGAAGACGCCGACATCGAAGGCGGCGAAGCAGAAGAGGGCGAAGCCTGATATCAGGCCTCGCAGCGAGGGTAGCAATGGCACGCGGTGGCAGTGACAAAGACCGGTCCGATGGACCGGAGCGGAAATGTCTGGCAACAGGCGAGATTCAGCCCAAGGAAGGGCTGATCCGCTTCGTTGTTGGCCCCGAAGGTCAGGTGGTTCCTGACGTGATGGGTAAGTTGCCCGGGCGTGGGGTCTATGTGACTTCAACCGAGGTTGCGCTTCGCACCGCGATAAAGAAGAAACTCTTTGCGCGCGGTTTCAAGGCTCCGGTGACGGTGCCCGATGGGCTGGAAGATGAAATCAAAGGTCAGGTGCTGCGGCGCCTGATCGAACTGATCAGCCTGGCGCGCAAGTCGGGTGATGCGGTCTCTGGCTACGAGAAGGTCAAGGACTGGCTGGCCAAGGAACACGCTCGTGTCTTGATTCAGGCTTCGGATGGATCGGGACGGGGCAAATCAAAATTAAGCACGCCGCACCGTGGGAAATTCATCGGATGCCTCACTGCGGATGAGCTGGGCATGGCCTTTGGGCGCCAAACTGTGATACATGCGGCGCTGGCCTCTGGTGGACTCGGCAAACGTGTTGTAGAGGAAGCGCAACGACTACAAGGTTTGCGCGAAACGGTGGGCGGCAAGGGCCGCACGGAAGGATAAAGAGCTTTATGAGCGATAGTGACGGCAAAAAGACGTTGGGTCTTCGTGGTGGTGGGTCCCGGCCCGGGAATGTGAAACAGAGCTTCAGCCACGGTCGGACCAAGAATGTCGTGGTGGAAACCAAGCGCAAACGCGTTGTGGTCCCCAAGCCGACCGCGACAAAAGGGGGCTCCGGTGCGACGCCCTCCGGCGACGCATCGCGGCGTCCGGCTGGCATCAGCGATGCAGAGATGGCGCGCCGTCTGAAGGCGTTGCAGGCCGCCAAGGCCCGCGAAGTGGAAGAAGCGCAGCAGCGCGAAGCTGAGGAAAAGGCCCGCGCTGAAGAGCGTGAGCGCCGCCGGGCTGAGCAGGAAGCCAAGGAACGTGAACAGCGCGAAGCTGAAGAGCGTGCCCGTCAGAAGGCCGAAGACGAAGAGCGTAAGCGCGTCGAAGCCGAAACCGCTGCAAAACGCGCAGCCTCTGACGCTGAAAAGAAAAAATCTGAACCAGCCGCGGCACGCCCGGCACCCGGCCCGTCCTCGCAGCCCCGCAAGGGTGACCGCGATCGCGACGACCGGCAAAACCGCAATGCCAAGGGTCGCAATGATGGTGGCGGTCGCCGCTCCGGGAAGCTGACACTTGGTCAGGCCACCGGTGGCGAAGGCGGTCGTCAGCGCTCCATGGCGTCAATGAAGCGTAAGCAGGAGCGTGCGCGTCAGAAGGCGATGGGCTCGGTTGAGCGTGAAAAGGTGATCCGTGACGTCCAGCTGCCTGAGGCGATTGTTGTCTCTGAGCTGGCCAACCGGATGGCGGAACGCGTCGGCGAAGTAGTGAAATCTCTGATGAACATGGGCATGATGGTCACGCAGAACCAGACCATTGATGCCGATACTGCCGAGTTGATCATCGAAGAATTTGGCCACAAAGTTGTCCGGGTTTCTGATTCGGATGTCGAAGACGTCATCAAAGAGGTCGAGGACAAGGACGAAGATCTGCAGTCGCGTCCGCCAGTGATTACCATCATGGGTCACGTTGACCACGGCAAAACCTCGCTCTTGGACGCAATTCGCGATGCGCGGGTTGTTGCTGGCGAGGCCGGTGGCATCACCCAGCACATCGGTGCCTATCAGGTGAAAACCGAGGGTGGCGCTGTGCTGAGCTTCCTCGATACACCGGGTCACGCTGCCTTTACCTCCATGCGTTCGCGTGGGGCCCAGGTGACAGATATCGTGGTTCTGGTTGTTGCTGCTGACGATGCCGTGATGCCTCAGACGATTGAAGCGATCAACCACGCCAAGGCGGCGCAGGTTCCGATGATCGTTGCGATCAACAAGATCGACAAACCGGCAGCTGACCCGAACAAGGTCCGCACCGATCTGCTGCAGCACGAAGTGATCGTGGAAGCCATGTCTGGTGAAGTCCAGGATGTCGAAGTCTCTGCCGTTACAGGTCAGGGTCTCGACGAACTGCTGGAAGCGATTGCGCTGCAGGCGGAAATTCTGGAACTGAAAGCCAACCCTGATCGTGCCGCCCAAGGTGCCGTGATCGAGGCGCAGCTGGATGTGGGCCGTGGCCCTGTTGCCACCGTTCTGGTTCAGAACGGGACGCTGCGTCAGGGCGATATCTTTGTGGTGGGTGAGCAATACGGTAAGGTCCGTGCGCTGATCAACGACAAGGGTGAGCGCGTGCAGGAAGCAGGCCCCTCGGTTCCGGTTGAGGTTCTTGGCCTTAACGGGACACCCGAAGCGGGCGATGTTCTGAACGTGACCGACACCGAGGCGCAGGCCCGTGAGATCGCTGAGTATCGTGAGCAGGCCGCGAAGGATAAGCGAGCTGCTGCGGGTGCCGCGACCACGCTGGAACAGCTGATGCAGAAGGCCAAGGAAGACGAGAACGTCTCTGAGCTGCCAATTCTGGTCAAGGCCGATGTGCAAGGCTCTGCCGAGGCTATCGTTCAGGCGATGGAAAAAATCGGCAACAACGAGGTGCGCGTGCGCGTGCTGCACTCGGGTGTCGGTGCGATCACCGAGACCGATATCGGTCTGGCCGAAGCCTCCGGCGCGCCGGTTATGGGCTTCAACGTCCGTGCCAACACATCGGCGCGGAACTCTGCCAACCAGAAGGGTGTGGAGATCCGTTACTACTCGGTCATCTATGACCTTGTGGACGATGTGAAAGCTGCTGCATCGGGTCTGCTGTCCGCAGAAATCCGCGAGAACTTCATCGGCTACGCCGAGATCAAGGACGTCTTCAAAGTGTCCAACGTGGGCAAGGTTGCAGGTTGTCTGGTCACCGAAGGTGTGGCACGCCGCTCCGCCGGCGTCCGTCTGCTGCGCGACAACGTCGTGATCCACGAAGGCACGCTGAAGACTCTCAAACGCTTCAAGGACGAAGTGGCCGAGGTTCAGTCGGGTCAGGAATGCGGTATGGCGTTTGAAAACTACGATGATGTCCGCAAGGGTGATGTGATCGAGATTTTCGAGCGCGAGGAAGTGACCCGTACGCTCGATTGATCGGTAATTCGACAATGAAAATAAAAAACCCCGACCAATCTGGTCGGGGTTTTTTTGTAGCAGGTTTGGGGAGGACAAACCCGCCAAGGAGGGGCTGTGTTGGTGCCTGTCAGGCCGCGCGGCTGACCGGTTCACCTTCGTAGGTTTTGTTGCCGACACGGACTGAGATCTTCCCATTGGGCAGGCTGCGCACAAACGTGCCCTGTATAAAAATGAACGCGCCCTGTTTGATTGTTCGGATCATGATCGCTGCCACCTTTGGTCGCCAAGACTTCAATAAATTACTTCCGCTTGGCTCTCAGGGTTGACGAAAAAAGTTAACGATTGATTGATGGGCTGACCGCGACCCCGCCACAGAAGCTGGCGGAGCCATGCGATCGCACCGTAAAATAGGAAAATTCCCGGCTACAGCCAGTCTCGCAGGATCGGGATCAGCGGAATGTCAGCGGCTGGCATCGGGTAGTCGCGCAAGTTCTGCGCGCGCACCCACTTCAGGGTTTGCCCCTCTTTGGCTTGCGGGATGCCTTCCCATTTACGGCAGGCAAACAGAGGCATGAGCAGATGAAAATCATCATAGCTGTGGCTGGCAAATGTCAGTGGCGCAAGGCAGGATTCCCAGGTGTTGATGCCAAGCTCTTCCTCCAACTCCCGGATCAATGCGGCCTCAGGGGTTTCGCCTGATTCAACCTTGCCGCCTGGGAATTCCCACAGACCAGCCATCGCTTTGCCCTCAGGGCGCTGCGCGAGCAGCACACGACCTTCGACATCAATCAGGGCGACGGCGGACACAAGAACCATCTTCATGACCGGTAATCCGCGTTTATGGAAATATACTGATGGGTCAGGTCGCAGGTCCAGACGGTACTCTTCCCCTCTGCCAGCCCCAGATCAACCTTGATGACAATCTCTGGTTTCGCCATCTCGTCGGCGCCGTCGGCCTCTTTGTAGCCAGGCGAGACCCAGCCTTTTTCGGCGACCAATACCTCTCCGAAGGAGATCGACAGCTTGTCTCGGTCGGCAGCGGCGCCGGATTTACCGATGGCCATCACCACACGACCCCAGTTGGGATCCTCTCCCGCGATGGCGGTCTTCACCAGCGGTGAGTTGGCAATCGAGAGTCCATGAACCTTGGCGTCATGGTCATTCATCGCGCCTGTGACTTGGATTTCGACAAATTTGGTCGCGCCTTCGCCATCACGAACCACCTGATGTGACAAATCCAGCATTACGTTTTCCAGAGCCAGTGCAAAATCTGTGTTGCCGGTCACATCAATGCCAGAGGCGCCGGAGGCGCAGAGCATCAAACTGTCGGATGTCGAAGTATCGCTGTCCACAGTGATGCAGTTGAACGTGCGATCGCAGATCTGTGACAGGAGAGCTTGCAGGTCGTTCTGTGCGATCTGGGCATCAGTGAAAATATAAACAAGCATGGTGGCCATATCGGGCGCAATCATGCCGGAACCCTTGGCAATCCCCGCAATAGAGACTGTTTTTCTACCCACTTCAATCGTGGCACCTGCCCCCTTGGCGAAGGTGTCCGTTGTCATGATGGCTTCGGCAGCGTCTTCAATCGCTGTCGCGACCAGCCCGTCGTTCAGGGTCGCAATTTGCGACACGATCCGCTCATGGGGCAACGGTTCACCGATGACGCCGGTGGAGGCGGTGAACACCCGAGCTGCTGGAATGCCCGTGATATCCGCAACTGTGCGGGTGATCTCGGCGACGGAGGTTTGGCCATAGTGTCCGGTAAAGGCATTTGAATTGCCTGAGTTGACCAGAATGGCAGCGCCGTGTGCGGTGTGATTGTCGCTTGAGGCCAGTTTTGCCTGACAGTCCAGAACCGGTGCAGAGCGTGTCGCGGATCGAGTGAACACGCCAGCCACAGTACTGCCCGGATCCATCACGGCGAGCATCACGTCGGTGCGATTTTTGTATTTCACACCAGCCGCAGCTGAGGCAAATCGAACACCTGCGATCTGCGGCAGCTTTGGGAAGTGATCCGGCGCAAGCGGAGAACGGGGTAATGCCATTGTCAGTTCCTCACCAGATCGAGATTTTTCAGGATTGCGGGATCCAGATCTTCGATCTCAGGGCGTTCGATGGTTGCGGCGGTGGTCAGGGAGAGCACGCGGTCTTCTACTGCCTCCTGACGCATCTGCGTGGCCAGCTCTTCGCGGACCTCATCAAAGGTTGGTGCAGCGGAGGTCCGCCGATCGTTGAGCTTGATCACGTGCCAGCCAAATTGGGTCTGGACCGGATCGGAGACATCACCTGCGCCCATCACCAGAACCGCTTCTTCGAATTCCGGGACCATGCGGCCCTTGCTGAACCAGCCCAGCTCACCGCCGTTGGGACCGGACGGGCCGGTGGAGCGTTCGCGCGCCAGAGTGGCGAAATCTGCGCCGGCATCCAGTTCTGCGCGAATGTCGGCGGCATCTTCTTCGGTTTCGACCAGAATATGCGAGGCGTTGAATTCATCGCCGCCCGTGCCGTCCGTATATTTCTCATCATAGGCTGTGCGCAGATCCTCGTCCGAGGCCGCATTTTCCATGACCTTTTCGATGACGTCTGCTGCGAGCAGGGAGCGGGCCTCGTTTTCCAGCGACAGGGCCACGTATTTCGGCACCTCGCCATTCAGCTCCTGCTTCAGGCTGGTCTGCTGGATCAGCTGATCCAGGATCGCGTCATAGAGAACATCATCGGGTAGCTGTTGGTACTGCTGGGGCAATGTAGCGCGGGCAATGATCATGTGACCGATTGTGATCTCTTCGCCGTTTACCGTAGCCACCACCGTATTGGCATGGGGTTCTGCAGCTGTGGATATGGGCAGTGTCAAAGCGACTGTCAGGGCGAGCCCTGACAAATAAGTGAGACCTTTGCGCATTGAATTCTTCCTATTATCTGGCCACGGAGGGGCGTAGCGTTGACACTGTATTTGCGGGACCTTACATCGCCATGAGGCCTTTGGCAGGACCGCTGTTCCATCTTTGTTTATGGGTTGCGAGCGGGGCGGGCAAGCCTGCCAACGCCAGGGGCCAATGACAGGACGGTTGGAGAACACATGCTGGGTATCGGAACACTCGCCAAAAAGGTTTTCGGCACGCCGAATGACCGCAAAATCAAGGCGACACGGCCGCTGATTGCCAAGATCAACGCGCTGGAGCCCGAGTTCGAGAAACTCAGCGATCAGGATTTGCAGGACAAGACTGCCGAGCTGCGCAAACGCGCGCTGGACGGGGAAAGCCTGGATGACCTGCTGCCCGAGGCCTTTGCCAATGTGCGCGAAGCGGCGCGCCGGGCACTGGGTCTGCGGGCCTTTGACACCCAGCTTATGGGTGGCATTTTCCTGCATCAGGGCAATATTTCCGAGATGAAGACCGGCGAGGGTAAGACCCTCGTTGCGACCTTCCCGGCGTATCTCAATGCGCTGACGGGCAAGGGCGTGCATATTGTCACCGTCAACGAATATTTGGCCAAGCGCGACAGCGAATGGATGGGCAAGGTATTTGCGCAGCTAGGCATGACCACCGGTGTGATCTGGTCGGGTCAGCCAGACGCTGAGAAGATGGCTGCCTACCAGAGCGACGTCACCTATGCGACCAACAACGAGCTGGGCTTTGATTATCTGCGCGATAACATGAAGCCTTCGCTGGATCAGGTGTTCCAGAAGCATCATAACTTTGCGATTGTGGATGAGGTCGACTCCATCCTGATCGACGAGGCCCGCACGCCGTTGATCATCTCCGGTCCGGCGGAAGATCGGTCCGAACTCTATTCCACCATCGATAAGCTGATCCCGCTGCTGAGCGATGATCACTACGAGCTGGATGAGAAAACTCGCGGCGTTACCTTCACCGAGGATGGCAACGAATACCTCGAGCAGCAGCTGATCGCCCATGAGCTGCTTGAGGAGGGCGCATCGCTTTATGATCCCGAGAGCACAACAGTCGTGCATCACGTCAACCAGGCCCTGCGCGCGCACAAGCTGTTCCAGCGCGACAAGGACTACATCGTGCGTGACGGTGAAGTGGTACTGATCGATGAATTCACCGGACGGATGATGGCAGGTCGCCGTCTCTCCGAAGGTTTGCATCAGGCCATTGAGGCCAAGGAAGAGGTGAAGATCCAGCCAGAAAACACAACGCTGGCCTCTGTGACCTTCCAGAACTACTTTCGCCTTTATGGCAAGCTGTCGGGCATGACTGGTACCGCAATGACTGAAGCCGAGGAATTTGCCGAAATTTACGGCCTTGGCGTTGTCGAAGTGCCAACCAACCGTCCGATTGCGCGTAAGGATGAGGACGATCAGGTCTATCGTACTGCTATGGAAAAATATCAGGCGATGATCAATGAGACCAAGAAAGCCCATGAAAATGGGCAACCGGTTCTTCTGGGCACCACCTCCATTGAGAAATCTGAACTGCTGAGCCAGCTTCTTCAGAAGGAGGGCATCAAGCACAACGTGCTGAACGCCCGCCACCACGAGCAGGAAGCGCAGATTGTTGCCGATGCCGGTCGTCTGGGTGCGGTGACCATCGCCACCAATATGGCGGGCCGGGGAACCGATATCAAACTGGGCGGCAACGTCGAGTTTAAGGTGCTTGAGGCGATCGCAGAGACCCCTGATGGAGATCATGAGGCTATTCGCGCGCGCATCGAAGAGGCGCATGTCGCTGATGAGGAAGCCGTCAAACAAGCGGGTGGCCTGTTTGTGATGGCCTCTGAGCGTCACGAAAGCCGCCGCATCGACAACCAGCTGCGCGGCCGTTCCGGCCGTCAGGGTGACCCGGGCCGCACAGTGTTCTATCTCAGCCTTGAAGATGACCTGATGCGGATCTTCGGCTCCGAGCGGTTGGATAAGCTGTTGTCGACGCTGGGCATGAAGGAAGGCGAGGCGATCATTCACCCATGGGTGAACAAATCGCTGGAACGCGCACAGGCGAAGGTCGAAGGCCGCAACTTCGACATGCGCAAAAACGTACTGAAGTTTGACGATGTCATGAATGATCAGCGCAAGGTGATCTTCAATCAGCGTCGTGAAATCATGGCGGCTGAGGATCTCTCGGAAATTGTCGCTGATATGCGCCACGAGGTGATCGACGACTTGCTGGATGTACACATGCCAGCCAAGACCTACGTGGATCAGTGGGACAGCGAGGGGCTGCAGGAGCAGGTCCGTGAGAAGCTGGGTCTGGATGTTCCGGTTGTCGACTGGGCCGCGGAAGAGGGTGTCGACGACGAGCAAATTCGCGAACGTCTGGTGGAAGTCAGTGACGCGAAAATGGTTGAGAAAACTGAGGCCTTTGGTCCGGAAACCATGCGCAACATCGAAAAACAGGTTCTGCTGCAGACAATTGATGCGAAATGGCGCGAGCATCTGCTGACGCTGGAGCATCTGCGCTCCGTCGTGGGTTTCCGTGGCTACGCGCAGCGCGACCCGCTCAACGAGTATAAGAACGAGAGCTTCCAGCTGTTCGAGAATATGCTTGATACGCTGCGGGAAACCGTCACTCAGCAGCTGGCCCATGTGCGCCCGATCAGCGAAGACGAGCAGCGCCAGATGATGATGCAGATGGCCGCGCAACAGGCCGAGCTGCAGAAGGCTGCGGCGGGTGCCAATACATCAACCGCGTTGCAGGAGGCGCCAGCGGATGGTTTTGTCGAGGACGATCCCTCCACTTGGGGCAATCCATCGCGCAATGACAAATGCCCCTGTGGCTCTGGCAAGAAGTTCAAACACTGTCACGGCAGCCTCAGCTGAGGTTCCGAGGCGGAGTTATTTCGCGACAATACCCGGAGAAATCAGTGATAATTGCACGATTTCGCCAGATTCTCTGCAAGAGGCGGCCATCAATTGGCCGCCTTTCTACGTCACGGTTCCTTAACCTTTTTGGGTAAGGAGTCGGTAATGATCAGCAAACGCACAGCCCTGATGAGCGCGGCGACCCTTTGTAGCGCCCTGGCGATTGGTCTTGTCATGCAGCATACCGCTGGCAGTCCACAGACCAGTGTAGCCGCCCCTGTTGCGGAGCTGGCCGTCGTTGCGGAAGCAGCACCGCCCGATCTGTCTGCGGATGTCCCGCTTCAGATTGACGCCATCAGCCTGACGGCAGCAACACCCGAGGCAGGTGACAGCGACGCTCAGCAAGTCCTGCGTCAGAATCCCGAGACCTCCTGCGAGATGACCGCTGAGGCGGTTCCCGGCCCGATGGCTGAGGTCCGGCTGACCGTATTGTCCCTGTGCCGACCGGGTGAACGTTTGACCATTCACCACAACGGCATGATGTTTTCCGGCCGACTGGATGAGACCGGCGCGTTAACGGTGCAGATACCGGCTCTGTCCTCTTCGGCTGTGTTTATCGTGGAACCCAAAAGCGGTCGCGGGGCGGTTGCGACAACATCGGTACCGGATCTGGATCTTGTTAGTCGGGTCGTGTTGCAATGGGCAGGCAACAGTGGGTTTGAATTGCATGCGCGGGAATTTGGCGCGGGCTATGGCAGCGCGGGTCACGTTTGGCGTGGCGCCGATCTGACGGCAGGCCGTGGCTCTGTCGTACAGCTTGGCGACGCCACGCAGTTGGCCCCGCGGCTGGCGGAGGTCTATAGCGTCCCGCGCCTTGGCGGTGCTCAAAGCGGAGCGATTGATCTGACCGTGGAGGCCGAGGTGACAGCAATCAATTGTGGTCGTGATGTTTCGGCGCAGACGCTGGAATTGCGTGATGGCAGATTGCGGACCCGTGACCTGACGCTGGCAATGCCGGATTGTGCTGCAACAGGTGACTTTCTTGTGTTGAATAATCTTCTGGAAACCCTGAAAATCGCCGCAAATTAACTCGCGGTTTATTCAGGATTTCTCATGGCTTTGTTTCGTGCGGTGATATGCGCCGCACTCTTTCTTGTCACCTGGATCCTGCCGCTGAAGGCGCAGGACGTGACACTTTCGTCGCCGGATGGAGCTGTTGAGATCACCGGGAATATTCTGGGATTCGACGGCGAATTCTATCGCGTTGACACCAAGTTCGGCGAACTGACGGTCGACGGCTCTGGTGTCAGCTGTGAGGGACCGGGGTGCCCTAGCCTGTCTGATTTCGTTGCGGAGATCAGCCTGTCGGGATCGTCGACCATGGCAGAGGTCCTGTTACCGGCTCTGATCGAGGGGTTTGCGCTGCGAAACGGGTTTCAGACACGACGCGATCCTATGCCCGACAATAATTTCGACTATGTCCTGCTGCGCGATACTGGCCGCGTTGCGGCGAGGTTCAGTTTTTTTGTCAGCAACACGGACGAAGGATTTGCCGATCTTCTCGCGAATGAGGCCGATATCGTTATGGCCTTGCGTGAAATTCGAAGCGCCGAGCGTGAGCGGGCCCGTGAGGCGGGGATGGGCGACATGACTGGCGCACAGCGCAGCCGCGTTCTGGCGCTGGATGCGATGGTGCCCGTTGTGGCCCCAGGCAATCCCGTCCGCTCAATCTCAGTCGCAGATCTGGCGCGGGTGCTGTCTGGTGACCTTAGCAACTGGTCGGAACTGGGTGGACCGAATGCGCCGATTTCGCTCCATCTTCCGGTGGCCGGTTCCGGCCTGGCACAGGCGATATCGGATCGTTTGGAGACACCAAATATTGCGGGACTTGGGACCCGTTTGCGGCGCCATGATCGTGGCAGTACCTTGGTGCGCGTGGTTGCAACGGACCCCTTTGCGCTCGGATTAGCAAGTTTTGCCGAGACTTCGACCGCACGGGTCCTGACATTGCGCGGTGCCTGCGGGTTTTCGCTACGAGCCAACCGCCGTTCGATCAAGACCGAAGATTATCCGCTGACCGCGCCCATGTTTCTCTATCTGCCGTCCCGGCGGCTGCCCAAACTGGCGCGGGATTTCCTGAGCTATGTGCGTGGACCTGGTGCGCAAATCGTGATTCGCAGGGCTGGCTTCGTCGATCAGGCGCCCGAGCGTATTTCCATGAACGTACAGGGTGACCGGTTGGCTAATGCGATCACGGCGGCGGGGTCGGAAGTCCCGCTGGAGGAATTGCAGCGGCTTGTCAGTCGGTTGGATGGCCTACAGCGTTTGACCACGTCTTTCCGGTTTGAGCCGGGCTCGACCCGTCCGGACGCGCAATCGCGGAGCAATATAACACAACTGGCGCGCTCGCTTGAGGCGGGTGCCTATGATGCGCGGGAACTGGTTTTCGTCGGCTTCTCAGACGGGGATGGACCGGCGAGCGGCAATAGATCCATCGCTAAGAAACGTGCCGAAGCGGTGCGTGATGCGGTGATTGCAGCTGCTGAAACCGCGAATTTGGAGCGCACGGAAATTGAGATTGCAGCATTCGGTGAAGCGCTGCCAATGGCCTGTGAAGACCAGCGGTGGGGGCGTCAGGTGAATCGCCGGGTGGAAGTTTGGGTCCGTTAGCCAGCTATAGGTACCCCGCCGACCGAAAGCTGAGTTCGCTGGATTTTCCGATGATCAGGTGATCGTGTAGCACAATATCCAGCGCGGCGAGAGCACGGGCAACCCGGTCGGTCATTTCGATGTCGCTGGGCGAGGGCGTCGGATCGCCTGATGGATGATTATGCACCAATATCAGGGCGCTGGCGCTGATCTCCAAGGCACGCTTTGCGATTTCCCGTGGATAGACAGGTACATGGTCAACGGTGCCTTTGGCCTGTTCCTCATCCGCAATTAATGTGTTCTTACGATCAAGATATAACACCCGGAATTGCTCAGTTTCGCGGTGGGCCATGACCGTATGGCAATAATCCAGCAATGCGTCCCAAGAGGACAGGATGTGGCGTTGCAGTACCTTCGCGCGGGCCATGCGATGGGCGGCGGCTTCCAACACCTTGAGGTCGGTGATCACCGCCTCTCCAACTCCCGCAATCCGTGCGAGCTGTTCAGGAGGCGCAGTAATCACGCGATTGAAATCGCCAAAATTGTCGAGCAACTGGCGCGCCAGCGGTTTCACATCCCGGCGCGGGATGGAGCGGAACAGCACCAGTTCCAGCAGTTCGTAATCCGGCATCGCAGCAGCGCCCCCTGTCATGAACCGGTCCCGCAGCCGGGCGCGATGATCCTTGATATAGGAGGGTGGCGACGGTGGTTTTCGGGCGGGTGCAATGATCTTTGCGCTGTCTGGAAACAGCGGCAGAGAGACGTCCTCGAATGCGGGATCCTTGGGCATGGTGCAATGCTCGCGCCATCAGGGTTGCGAAAAGGTTAATCGGTCAGATCAAAGCTGCTACATGCCGCAAACCCATCAAAAAAAGCGCCCCGTTCGGGGGCGCTTTATCTTTTTATTTTGGTCGAACAGGCTGGTCTTAGCCCTTCATCCCGTCCCAGAAACTCTTGACCGAGGAGAAGAAACTCCGCGATTCCGGGTTGGTGTTGTCCTCGGATAGATCCTCGAATTCCCGCAGCAGCTCTTTCTGCCGGGAGGTGAGGTTCACCGGGGTTTCCACCGCCAGTTCGATAAACATGTCGCCGGTGGCACCACCGCGCAGAGCAGGCATCCCCTTACCACGCAGGCGCATCTGGCGACCAGATTGACTGCCTTCAGGGATCTGAACCCGCCCGCGACCACCGTCGATGGTGGGCACTTCGATCGCCCCGCCAAGGGCGGCCTTGGCCAAGGATACCGGGACGCGGCAATAAAGATTGTTGCCGTCGCGTTCAAACAGATCATGCGCGGCCACTTCTACGAAGATGTAGAGATCACCGGGAGGCCCTCCTCGCATACCCGCCTCACCTTCGCCAGCAAGGCGAATGCGGGTGCCGGTTTCTACGCCAGCAGGGATGTTCACCGACAGGGAGCGATCTTTCTCGACACGACCGTGGCCCTGGCAGGATTTGCAGGGATTCTTGATGATCTGGCCAAGGCCGGAGCAGGTGGGACAGGTGCGTTCCACCGTGAAAAAGCCCTGTTGCGCGCGCACTTTGCCCATGCCGGAGCAGGTCGGGCAGGTGGTTGGCTCCACGCCGCCCTCGGCGCCAGTGCCCTCGCAGGACCCACAGGCCACAGCAGTCGGCACGTTGATGGTTTTGTGCATCCCTGCAAAGGCATCCTCGAGCGAGATGCGCAGGTTGTAGCGCAGGTCGGAGCCGCGCGCGGCTCGTTGCCGTCCGCCACCCTGGCCGCCGCGTCCACCCATGAAGTCGCCGAACAGATCGTCGAATACATCAGAGAAGGCAGAGGAGAAGTCACCGCCGCCAAAGCCCTGGCCACCCTGGCCGCCGCGCTGACCGCCACCCATGCCGTTTTCAAAGGCCGCGTGGCCGTAGCGATCGTATGCGGCCTTTTTCTCCGGGTCTTTCAGAACATCATAGGCCTCATTGGCCTCTTTGAATTGCCCCTCGGATTCGGGATTGTCCTTGTTCCGATCGGGGTGCAGCTCTTTGGCCTTCTTGCGAAAGCCTTTCTTGATTTCATCGGCGGTGGCCCCTTTGGACACCCCGAGAACGTCATAGTAATCTCGTTTGGACATCGGAATACCCTTCTTGCCGCAACGAAAGCGGGCCGGCCCGGAGTTCGGACCGGCCCGCTCTGGCCAAAATCAGACCTTAACGCTTGTTGTCGTCCAGATCTTCGAATTCGGCATCGACAATGTCATCATCACCGGGGCCTGCCGCGTCATCTGCGGCGGTCGGCTCATCCGCAGCCTCTTCCTGGCTCGACTTGTAGATCGCCTCACCCAGCTTCATCGCAGCCTCGGTGACATTCTGAACGCCGGATTTGATCTTCTCGGCGGTGGACTTCTCATTCTCGAGATCGTCCTTCAGTGCGGCAATCGCCAGTTCGATGGCTTCGATGGTGGTCGGGTCGACCTTGTCGCCATGCTCTTCCATCGATTTCTCAGTGGAGTGAATCAGGCTTTCGGCCTGGTTCTTGGCTTCGATCAGCTCGCGGCGTTCCTTGTCCGCCTCGGCATTGTCCTCGGCATCCTTGACCATCTTTTCGATATCGTCATCGGACAGGCCACCGGAGGCCTGGATGGTGATATTCTGCTCTTTGCCAGTCGCCTTGTCCTTTGCGCCGACCGAGACGATGCCGTTGGCGTCGATGTCAAAAGTGACTTCGATCTGCGGCATACCACGCGGTGCGGGCGGGATGTCTTCGAGGTTGAACTGGCCGAGCATCTTGTTGTCGGCCGCCATCTCACGCTCACCCTGGAACACGCGAATGGTCACGGCGTTCTGGTTGTCTTCCGCAGTGGAGAAGACCTGGCTCTTCTTGGTCGGGATGGTGGTGTTACGGTCGATCAGACGCGTGAACACGCCACCTAGGGTTTCGATACCCAGCGACAGCGGCGTCACATCGAGCAGAACAACGTCTTTCACATCGCCCTGCAGAACGCCGGCCTGAATGGCGGCACCCATGGCAACAACCTCATCCGGGTTCACACCCTTGTGCGGTTCCTTACCGAAGAATTTGCTGACCTCTTCGATAACCTTGGGCATACGGGTCATACCACCGACCAGAACAACCTCGTCGACGTCAGATGCCGAGAGACCCGCATCTTTCAGCGCAGCGGCACAAGGCTTCATGGAAGCTTTGATCAGGTCGCCGACCAGGCTTTCCAGCTTGGCGCGGGTCAGCTTCATAACCATGTGCAGCGGTTGGCCCGAGGACGGATCCATCGAGATGAACGGCTGGTTGATTTCGGTCTGGCTGGAGGAGGACAGCTCAATCTTGGCTTTTTCAGCGGCTTCTTTCAGACGCTGCAGGGCCATTTTGTCCTTGGTCAGGTCGACGCCGTGCTCTTTCTTGAACTGATCTGCCAGGTAGTTGACGATCCGCATGTCGAAGTCTTCACCACCAAGGAACGTGTCACCGTTGGTGGACTTAACCTCGAACAGGCCGTCATCGATTTCCAGAATGGTCACGTCGAAAGTACCGCCGCCGAGGTCATAGACCGCGATGGTTTGGGTTTCTTCCTTGTCCAGACCGTAGGCCAAGGCCGCAGCTGTCGGTTCGTTGATGATGCGCAGCACTTCAAGGCCGGCAATCTTGCCCGCGTCCTTGGTCGCCTGACGCTGAGCGTCGTTGAAATAGGCAGGCACGGTGATGACGGCCTGGGTCACTTCTTCGCCGAGATAGGATTCGGCGGTCTCTTTCATCTTGCCCAGAATGAAGGCGGAGATCTGCGAAGGGGAGTATTTCTCACCCTTGGCTTCGACCCATGCGTCTCCGTTGCCGCCGTTGATCACGGCGAAGGGCAGATTTTTCTTGTCTTTGGCCAGATCGCTGTCATCAAACCGGCGACCGATCAGGCGCTTGACGCCAAAAACGGTATTGTCCGGGTTGGTCACGGCCTGACGTTTGGCCGGCTGGCCCACCAGACGTTCATCGTCGGTGAAGGCTACGATCGACGGCGTGGTACGGGCGCCCTCAGCGTTTTCGATAACGCGAGGCTGCGAGCCGTCCATGATGGCCACACAGGAGTTGGTGGTCCCGAGGTCGATTCCGATAACTTTGCTCATATTCGATCCCTTTTTACTTTCTAAGGCGATTACCCGAGGTCTGAACCCATTTTGGCATTCCGGCCCCGATTCAGTTGCGGTTTGGTCTGCACCTCACCGCTTCCCGGCGTATATAGGGAGCGCAAATGCCCCCTGCAACCGCCAGATCGCGTCCTGTTTCGCGAATTACAGCGGTTTTTGACAGGGGAGCGGTTAAGAACGGGCTAACAGTGATGATGAAGTTGCGATTGCGGGGGTTTGAGCTGACAAAACCCCTTCTGGATATGGATGGGCAGCAGCGGCTGATTGAGTGTCTGCGCCCCGTTCTGCGCGCAGCACCACTGTTTTCGCCTGAGGTGCCCGGTGGCGGTAAGATGTCAGTGCGGATGACATCAGCCGGGGCCTATGGCTGGTTCAGTGACCGGGATGGATACCGCTATGAAGAGCGCCACCCGACCGGGCGCCGCTGGCCTGAGATACCATCAGAGATTCTGGACATCTGGCGGGTCACCACTGGGTTGGAGCGACAACCGGATTGTTGCCTGATTAATTACTATGGTGAAGGGGCCCGGATGGGGCTGCATCAGGACAAGGATGAGGCGGATTTTTCCTACCC
Organism: Phaeobacter inhibens DSM 16374; assembly: GCF_000473105.1. Lineage (NCBI taxonomy): Bacteria > Pseudomonadati > Pseudomonadota > Alphaproteobacteria > Rhodobacterales > Roseobacteraceae > Phaeobacter > Phaeobacter inhibens. The sequence goes on from NZ_KI421498.1 coordinate 2,727,660, forward strand.
GGTGGTGTCAGTCTCTCTAGGCGATGACGGTTTGTTGCGGATTGGCAATCAATCGCGCGGGGGCAAGACCGATACTGTCTGGTTGAACTCGGGTGATGTGGTCGTGATGGGTGGGGATGCCCGGCTGACCTATCACGGGGTTGATCGCATTCGGTTCAAATCCTCACGCCTGCTGCCGAAGGGCGGGCGGATCAATCTGACGCTGCGTGTGGTGACCTAAATATCTGTCTGCCTGGTGGATCAGCGCTTTGCGCCCCAGCTGATCGAGGCACGGCGGCGCGTGTAAAACTCCCCCATCAAGCCAATCATGATCAGGACGAGTGCCACCCAACCGGCGTATTGCCAGTTGCTGAAATGGGGGTTGTAGTTGATGAACACAAACCCCCGTGCCTGATCAATGCAATGAAACAGCGGGTTCCAGTCGAACATCGACAGCATGAAGCTGGGCAGAGTGTTCGCTAGAAACATCTTTCCCGAGGCGATCATATTGGCCCTTTGGTAGATCGTGGAGATGATGCCAACAGTCCCCGGCGACCAAGGTTTCATGACCAGCAGGATCAAACCTACCGCAGCGCCGGTTATCCAAGAGAGCAGCACCATGCCAAAGGCCGCAATCGGTTCCTCAATTTCAATTGGGGTGAACGCCACGTGATAGACGAACAGGATGATCAGCATCGACAGCACCTGAATATACAGTGATCCCAGTGCCGCCGACAGAATGGCGACGATCGTGTTCATCGGAGCGTGCTGCATCATCGGGCTGCTTGGCCCCTCTGCTCCGGCGACGGCGGAAACGGCCTTGGTGTGGGTCAGGAACAAAAAGACGCCCGACATCACATAGAGCAGGAAATCGCCGCGAATGGCCGAACCACGCAGGCCGAGCAGGGAAAACATCACGTAAAACACGACGACAAACATCACGGCCTGCATGAGATTGGTCGCAAGAGCCATGAAAGCATTATTATGTTTGGAGCGCACACTGCGCGCCACGGAATGAAAGACAACCTCACCCATGGCGATGAGGCTGCTGAGACGAGACCGTTTGTGGCGTTGCTCGAACATGATGTCGCTTAGTCCGGACCTGCTTTAGGTGAAACTCTGCTTATCGTTACCACGGAAATCTTGCTGTTCCCTTTCCTCGCGACCATAAGGGGGACAACTGCTGTAATCAACCAAACCCGGTCAGGGAGAGCGTTTGTGACATATGATGACCTTATTCCGGTAATTCGCCGATTGGCGATCGAGGCCGGAGAGAAGATCATGGAGATCTACAACTCGGATGAATTCGAGGTGAAGGTGAAGTCGGACGAAAGCCCGGTCACTGCCGCCGATGAGGCCGCAGATGCGCTGATCTCTGCCGGGCTGCGGGCGGCATTTCCGGATGTGATGCTGGTGACCGAAGAGCAGGCCGATTCGCATAGCAAGAGCGGCGACACTTTTCTGATCGTTGACCCCTTGGATGGAACCAAGGAGTTTATTCATCGCCGCGGTGACTTCACCGTCAATATCGCGCTGGTTGAAAAAGGTGTGCCGACCCGTGGTGTGGTCTATGCGCCGGCGCGGTCGCGGATGTTCTTCACCTTGGCGGACGGATCAGCGGTTGAGGAAACCGGCGCTTTTGATCCCGCAGCCATGGGAGAGATCAAGCCCATTCGTGTTGCAGACAGCAATAATGATGCGCTGATGGTGGTTGCCTCCAAATCGCATCGCGATCAGGCGACTGATGACTACATCAATAAATATGCTGTGAAAGACAGTAAAAGTGCGGGATCCTCGTTGAAGTTCTGTCTGGTCGCCACCGGGGAAGCCGATCTTTATCCACGGGTTGGCCGCACCATGGAATGGGACACTGCGGCCGGTCATGCTGTTCTGGGTGGAGCAGGTGGCCAAGTGGTGCGTTTCGATGACCACGCCCCACTCACTTATGGCAAGGAGGGGTATGCCAACCCCTTCTTTATCGCCTACGCGCCGGGTGTGGAGTTGAAAAAAGCCTGATGTCTGTCCTGATTGTCATCCCTGCCCGCTATGCCTCCACACGCTATCCCGGCAAACCGCTTGTTGCGCTGACCGGTGCCAGCGGAGAAAGCCAGACCTTGATTGAACGGTCCTGGCGCGCTGCCATGGCCGTCAATGGTGTCGATCGTGTTGTGGTGGCCACCGATGATGAGCGGATTCGGGGGGCTGCCACAGGCTTTGGCGCTGAGGTGGTTATGACCTCCGAAAGCTGCGGCAACGGGACCGAGCGTTGTGCAGAAGCGCTGGCGACGCTTGAGGGCGGGTACGATATAGTCGTGAACCTGCAAGGTGACGCGCCGCTGACGCCACATTGGTTTGTTGAAGATCTGATCTCGGGTCTGCGCGATGCCCCTGACAAGGGGCTGGCAACACCGGTGTTGCGTTGCGACGGGGCGACGCTGAACAGTCTGCTGGCAGACCGTAAGGCCGGTCGCGTCGGCGGCACCACCGCCGTGTTCGGGCGGGATAACAACGCGCTCTACTTCTCAAAGGAAGTGGTGCCGTTCACTTCAACGGCCTATGAGGCGGATCAAGACACCCCGGTGTTTCATCACGTCGGAGTCTATGCCTACCGGCCAGACGCGCTCAGTGCTTATCCAGGGTGGCCTGTCGGTCCCCTGGAGACGCTGGAGGGGCTGGAGCAGCTGCGCTTCCTTGAAAATGGTCGCAAGATCCTCTGCGTTGAGGTTGAGGCGCGCGGACGTGAATTCTGGGAGCTGAACAACCCCGAAGACGTACCGCTGATTGAGGCGATGATGGAAAAGATGGGTCACAAATAGGCCTGAATTGTCGATAAAATGAAACATCTTAGGGAAGGTCGTGAGCGAAACGTGACTGGGGGTATATTTTCTGAATTGCCTGCGGAATACTTAAGCCGGCCTTTCAAGGCAGGTTTTGTCACCAAATCGGCCACCACTGACAAACCGCATCAGAACGGTTTGAGAAATAGACAATGAGAGTGCGAAATGCGTAGAAAAGTAACGAAGGCAATTTTTCCGGTGGCCGGTCTTGGAACGCGGTTCCTGCCGGCGACCAAATCTGTTCCCAAAGAAATCATGACGCTGGTGGACCGTCCGCTGGTCCAATACGCCATTGATGAGGCGCGTGAGGCCGGGATCAAGGAATTCATCTTTGTAACCTCGCGCGGCAAAGGCGCGCTTGAGGACTATTTTGACCACTCGCCCATGCTCGAACAGGAGCTGCGGAAGAAGGGCAAGGACGACCTTCTGGATATCCTGAAGGCGACCAATATGGATTCGGGCGCGATCGCCTATATTCGTCAGCATCAGGCGCTAGGCCTTGGCCACGCGGTTTGGTGCGCGCGCCGTCTGATCGCCAATGAACCCTTTGCCGTGATCCTGCCCGATGACGTCATCGCGGCGGAAACACCCTGTCTCAAGCAGATGGTGGAAGCCTATGAAGAAACCGGCGGCAATATGGTTGCGGCCATGGAGGTTCCCCCGGAGCAGACATCATCCTACGGGGTGCTGGATGTGCGCGATGATATGGGATCGGTGGTGTCTGTGAATGGCATGGTTGAGAAGCCCAAAGCCGAAGAGGCGCCATCTAATCTTGCGGTGATTGGCCGCTATATTCTGGCCCCTTCTGTGCTGCGGAATCTGAACAAGAAGAAACAGGGCGCTGGCGGTGAAATCCAACTGACGGATGCCATTGCGGAAGACATCGCCGCTGATGTGCCGGTTTATGGCTACCGGTTCCGTGGTCAGCGATTTGACTGCGGGTCCAAGGCGGGTTTCCTGCAGGCGACGGTTGCCTTCGCGCTGGCGCGTGAGGAACTCCGTGATGATCTGATGTGCTATATCAATCAGATTGCGCAGGTCGATAAGGCGGCGCAATAATACCTGCCACTTTGCTGCGATTGGCGAAGATTGGTGACATGTGAATTTTGGGTGGCCGGGCAGCAACGTCCGGCCTTTTGATCAGGAAAACGCTGCTTTGACACATATTCTGGTGACCGGTGGGGCTGGTTACATCGGCTCCCACGCTTGCAAGGCGCTGCGCGCGGCTGGGTTCACGCCCGTGACCTACGACAATCTGGTAACGGGCTGGCAGGACGCGGTGAAATTCGGCCCCTTCGAGAAGGGGGATCTGAGTGATCGCGCGCGACTGGACGAAGTTTTTGCCAAATATCAGCCGGCGGCGGTTATGCATTTTGCCGCGCTGAGTCAGGTCGGCGAAGCCATGAGCGAACCTGGCCGTTACTGGGCCAACAATGTAGGTGGCTCCCTAACACTGATTGAGGCTGCGGTTGCGGCCGATTGTCTTGATTTCGTGTTTTCTTCCACCTGCGCCACCTACGGGGAGCATGACAATGTGGTGCTGGACGAAAGCACGCCGCAGGTGCCTTTGAATGCCTATGGCGCCTCCAAACGTGCGGTGGAGGATATTTTGCGCGACTTTGGTGCGTCGCATGGGCTGCGATCGGTGATTTTCCGCTATTTCAACGTGGCGGGTGCGGATCCCGAGGCTGAGGTGGGTGAATTCCATCGTCCCGAGACCCATCTGGTGCCGCTGGTTCTGGATGCGATTGACGGCAAACGCGATGCGCTGACCATTTTCGGAACCGATTATGACACGCCGGATGGTACCTGTGTGCGCGACTACGTGCATGTTTGCGACCTGGTTGATGCCCATGTTCTGGGCCTCAACTGGCTGAAGGATGGCAAAGGCAGTCAGGTCTTCAATCTGGGGACAGGCACCGGGTTCTCGGTGCGCGAAGTGATGGACAAGGCCGAAGCGACTACCGGCAAATCGGTGCCGCATTCTATCGGGCCACGGCGCGCCGGGGATTGTACCAAATTGGTCTCGGGCTCTGTGCGTGCAGCGACACTGCTGGGCTGGGAACCAACGCGGTCCGACCTTGAGACGATGATTGCGGATGCCTGGGGCTGGCACAATGCCGGCGCATACGAGCGTTAGGGTGACGGGGCCTGTTTTGGCTCCGGGTTCTATGCCGCTGCCAGAGATTTCACTGGCGGCGGCCTATCGGTTGAGATGGCAGCGCCGTCAGCTGCTCTGGCGGGCATTTCGGGCGCGTCATCAACTGCGCAGGGTGACGGATCATACCGCCATCCTGGCAAAGGATGCTTTGATCGCCATCACCGTTCTGCGAAATGAGGCGACCCGGATCCCCTTTTTCCTGCAGTTCTACCGTGAGTTGGGTGTTGATCACTTTTTGATCGTCGACAATGGCAGTGATGATGGGTGCGCGGAATATCTTGCCACGCAGCCGGATGTTTCGCTCTGGCAGACTGGCGCCAGCTACCGCGTTGCGCGGTTCGGTCTGGATTGGGCGACCTGGCTGCAGATCCGCCATGGTCACCGCCGCTGGTGCCTAAGTGTTGATACAGACGAATTGCTGGTGTTCGGCGGCGATGCGCAACATGGTTTGCGTGGCCTGACCCATTGGCTGGACCGTCAGGGCAGGGTGGGCTTTGGCGCACTGATGCTGGATCTTTTCCCCAGGGGACCGCTGGGAAAGGTGAGCTATTCCCCCGGCGATGATCCCCGCACTGTGTTGCCGTGGTTCGATCCAGATCCTTATCGCAGCACGCGTCAGGCACCGCGCGGCAATCTGTGGGTGCAGGGCGGCACGCGGGAGCGGGTGTTTTTTGCTGCTGAACCGCAGCGAGCACCGACGTTGAACAAAATCCCTTTGATCAAATGGGATCGCCGCTACGCCTATACCAATTCTACCCATGCGGCGCTGCCGCGATGGCTGAATGCGCTGTACGATGGACCGGGTGGGGGGATGCCATCCGGAGTGCTTCTGCACAGCAAATTCCTGCCTGAGATCGCGGAAAAAGCGAGGATAGAAAAACAACGCGGTCAGCACTTCAGTCAGCCGCATCAATTCGAAAACTACTACGATCAGTTGGCGGCGGGGCCGGACCTATGGCACGATAAGGCACTGCGTTACGTGGGGCCAGATCAGCTTGAGGCGCTGGGGCTGGCCCGCGCCCCGGATTGGGACGCGGGCTAATGTTTAGCTGCGTTCGGCGTTTTGCTCGTCGCGGCGCTGGCGTACCAGTTGGCGTTTTGTGACCAGCGAGGCGGTGACCACGCCGAGCGTTACAATGGCGATCATAATCGTGGAAAGTGCGTTGATCTCTGGGCTGACGCCCAGACGCACGGCTGAAAAAATCTTGATCGGCAGAGTCGTTGCGGCCGGACCGGACGTGAATGACGCGATCACCAGATCGTCCAGCGATAGGGTAAAGGCCAAGAGCCAGCCGGAGATGACTGCAGGTGCGATGATCGGTAGCGTCACGAGGCGGAATGCCTCAGCCGCCGAGCAGCCAAGATCAAGCGCAGCCTCCTCCAGCGAGCGGTCAAAGGTCACCAGCCGCGAGGAAACGACAACCGAAACATAGCACATCGAAAAGGTCGTATGCGCCAGCACGATGGTCATCACTCCGCGATCCAGACCGATGCCGATGAATAGAAGCAGTAGCGACAGGCCGGTGATCACCTCTGGCATAACCAGCGGCGCATAGATCATCCCTGAAAATAGCGTGCGGCCTAGGAAACGCCCCCCGCGCACCAGGACATAGGCGGCCATGGTGCCCAGAACCGTTGCGATGGTTGAGGACATTACCGCCACCTTCAGCGTCACCCAGGCCGCATTCAGAAACGCCTCATTCTGCAGCAGTTCACCGTACCATTTGACGGAGAACCCCGCCCAGACGGTGACCAGTTTGCTCTCATTGAAGCTGAAGATGATCAGGATCACCATCGGGATATAAAGAAACGCAAACCCCAGTGTCAGCGAAACCGTGTTGAACCAGCTCAATCGGGTCATTGGTCCGCCTCCTGTTGTTTCTGCTGGTTGCGCTGGAACAGCACGATAGGCACGATCAGGATCAGAAGCAGCACAACCGCCACCGCTGAGGCCACTGGCCAGTCACGGTTTGAGAAGAACTCTTCCCACAGCACCTTGCCGATCATCAGCGTATCAGATCCACCCAGCAGTGATGGGATCACGAATTCGCCCAGCGTCGGAATGAAGACGAGGAAACAGCCCGCGATAATACCTGCGCGCGAAAGTGGAATGGTGACCAGCCAGAAGGCCTCCATACGCGAGCAACCCAGATCTTCGGCGGCCTCAATGAGCGAGCCATCCAGCCGTTCCAAAGCGGAGTAGATCGGCAGAATCATAAAGGGCAGATAGGTGTAGACGATGCCGATATAGACAGCTGTATTGGTGTTCAGGATTGTCAGCGGTGTATCAATCAGCCCAGCCCATATCAGGAACTGATTCAAAAGGCCTTCGTTCGACAGGATTCCCATCCACGCATAGACCCGGATCAGAAAGCTGGTCCAGAACGGCAGGATCACCAGCATCATCAGCGTTGGGCGCCATTCCGAAGGCGCGCGCGCCATGCCGTAGGCCATCGGATAGCCGACCAGCAACGTCAGAACTGTCGATACCACCGCAATGCGCAGCGAGCTGAGATAGGCTTTCCAGTAGAGATCATCTTCGGTCAACCAAGTGAAATTCTCAAAATCCAGATCCGAAAGGAAGGCGCCGATACCAGTGACCCAGTCGAACTGTGGCATATAGGGTGGGCGCGCAACGGCGGCATCCGACAGCGAGATTTTGAAGACGATGGCGAAAGGCACAAGAAACAGCGCCAATAGCCAGGCATAGGGGATAGCGATCAGGAAAAAGCGGCGCATCAGTTCGCCAGCAGAACACCGGCCGTGGCTGTCCAAGACAGCCAGACCGGGTCTTCCCAGGTAAAGGCGCGACGCGCAATGCGGCGGGTATTAGCGGCCTGCGCCTTGATCACCGCGCCGGAGGGCAGCTCAACGTGATAAGTGGAGATATTGCCAAGGTAGGCGATATCCAGAATGCGCCCCTGCACGGTGTTGTCAGCCTCCGCCGGGCGCTCGGCGCTGATCGTGACCTTCTCCGGGCGGATCGCCAGATGACACTCCTGCCCGTCGGAGAAGGATGCCTGGCTTTTGACTGTGAGCGGGGCGGCGCCGTCTTTCCAGTTGACTGCATATTGTTCGGGGCCGGTGGGGGTGGCGGTGCCGCCGATGATGTTCACATCGCCAATGAAATCCGCAACATATAGTGAATTTGGGGTCTCATAGATCCGGTCTGGTGTGGCCACTTGCACGATCCGGCCATTGTCCATCACCGCCACGCGGGAGGCGACAGTCATTGCTTCTTCCTGATCATGGGTGACAATCACAAAAGTGGTGCCGGTTTTTTCCTGAATATCCATCAGTTCAAACTGAGTATCCTGGCGCAGCTTCTTGTCGAGCGCGCCGAGTGGTTCATCCAGCAGAAGCAGTTTCGGAGCTTTGGCCAGCGACCGGGCCAAGGCAACCCGCTGGCGTTGGCCGCCAGAGATCTGGTGTGGTTTGCGGCGGGCGAATTTCTCAAGTCGGGTCAGTCGCAGCATTTCCTGCACCCGTTCGGCGATGTCATGCTTGGGCTTGTTTTCGCGCTTCAGCCCAAAGGCGATATTGTCCCAGACGCTCAGATGCGGAAACAGCGCGTAGGACTGGAACATCATATTCACCAGTCGCTTGTTCGGCGGCACCGGGGCAATGTCCTGACCTGACAGGAAAATCTTACCTTCGGTTGGGGTCTCAAACCCTGCAAGCATCCGCATCATTGTTGTTTTGCCACAGCCTGACGGGCCAAGCAGAGCAAAGAATTCTTTCTCATAAATCCCGAGCGTAAGATCGTCGATGGCGGTGAACTCACCAAAACGTTTGGTGACATTCTGGAATTGGATCAGGGGCTTGGCCTCTGGATCGTTCCAGGGTTCAAAAACAGGAATGGTCACGTGAGCCCCCAGTAATAGACGCAGGTTGTGGGACGGGCGTGGAACAGCTGCCGACGTCCCCAAAAGGTAAAACGCGGGGCAGATATCATGCCCCGCGTGATCAACAGTGTCGGATCAAGTCCCGGACTTGATCTTGGTCCACATGCGGGTGGCCTTACGCTGTACCTTGGGCGGATAGGCTTCTTTGATGTAGAGGTTTTTAAGGGTTTCCTCGCTTGGGTAGATCGCGGGATCGCCGATCACATCTTCCTCAAGGAACTCCTGGCTCGCCTTGTTGCCATTGGCATAATAAACGTAGTTGGAGGCCGCCGCCATATTCTCGGCTTCCATGATGAAGTTCAGGAACTTATGCGCGCCTTCCGGGTTTGGTGCATCAACCGGGATCGCCATCTGGTCGAACCACATCAGAGCGCCTTCCTTGGGGGCGTTGAAGACGATTTCCACACCGTTGTCGGCCTCGTCAGCACGGTCACGCGCCTGCAGGATGTCACCAGACCAGCCAAACGCCACGCAGATATCACCGTTTGCCAACGCGTTGATATATTCGGAGCTGTGGAATTTCTTCACATAAGGGCGGATGGCCATCAGCACTGGCTCAGCCTTGGCCACCACATCGGGGTCCATGCTGTTGGGATCTTCGCCAATATATTTCAAAGCCGCTGGAATCATCTCATCAGGAGCATCCAGGAAGTAGACGCCACAATTGGCCAGTTTCTCCATGTTGTCCGGGTTGAATACCAGTTCAAGCGAGTCGATCGGTGCATCGGCCCCCAGCGCTTCCTCCACCTTGGCCGTATTGGCGCCAATACCGGTGGTGCCCCACATGTAATTCACTGAATAGAGATTGTCGGGATCATAACGGGCGGTGCGATCCTCGATCACGTCCCACATGTTGCCTGCGTTCGACAGTTTGCTTGTATCCAGTTTCTGGAACGCGCCGGCCTGGATCTGTCGCGCCAGGAAGGACCCGGTTGGAACCACAACGTCATAACCGGACCCGCCGGCCAGCATTTTGGTTTCGAGCAACTCATTGCTGTCGAAAACGTCGTAGATCAGATCAATGCCGGTTTCGGTTTCGAATTTCTCCAGCAGATCTTCATCGATATAGTCGGACCAGTTGTAAACGCGAACTTCTTCGGCGACGGCGGCCGCACTGCTCAGCGCCACGATGGCGGTCAATGTCATCGTCTTGAGTGTCATGAGTATCTCCCTGTGCGTGCCGGTTTCCGTGCCCGGCTGGTAAGGATTTGATCAAGTTTTGCCTCATTCGGCAATACTGTTTATGTTTTCACCTGGGAAAACTTGGTGCAAGCTGCCCAAAATTTAGGAGGGATTCCGAAGGTGAACCTGAGCCAACCAGACGCATCATCCGTCAGTCAGCCGACCGCGAAACTGCCGGCGCATGAAACCGTCTATCAGACCTTGCGCGGGCAGATCCTGTTCGGCGATCTGGCGCCCGGCCAGGCGGTGACCATCCAGGGCCTGGTCGAGTCGCTGGGTGCCGGCATGACGCCTGTTCGAGAGGCGATCAGGCGGTTGATTTCTGATGGGGCGCTGGTGTTCCAGGGCAATCGCCGCGTGTCTGTCCCAATGCTGCGCGAGAGTGACCTGAGTGAGCTAATTTATGCAAGAAAAACAATTGAATGCCAACTTGCGAGATTGGCTACAGAACGGGTCTCCCCAGCGGATATCGCGGCCTTGGAGGTGATAGATACAGCCTTGGATCAGGCGATCTCGGCGGGAGATGTGGCGGGCTATCTGGTGCAGAATTACCAATTCCATACGCGGCTCTATGCGCATGCTGACGCGCCAATCCTCACAGATCTTGCGGATCGGCTCTGGCTGCGCTTTGGCCCGTCGCTGCGGGTGGTCTGCGGGCGGCTTGGTACCCAGAGCTTTCCTGATCGCCATAAGGATATCTTGGAGGCCCTGCATCGCAAGGACGCAGATCTGGCGGTGTTGGCGATGGAAAGGGATGTGGCCCAGGGTATGGATCAGGTGCGACAGGGTCTCACACAAGCCAGCTGATTCGATTGACATGATGGAATTTGATCATATTCTGGGGGCAATCTCTTCTTTCAGGAGTCTGCCTTATGACTGCGATTACAAATCACCTGCCCACAGCCGAGCTTCAGGCGCTGGACGCGGCCCATCACATGCATCCTTTTACCGCCAATGGCGAGTTGGCTGAAAAAGGCGCGCGGATCATCACCCGCGCCCGCGGGGTTACACTGACAGACAGTGAGGGCAATGAGATCCTGGATGCCATGGCCGGCCTCTGGTGTGTGAATATTGGCTACGGCCGTGACGAACTTGCGGATGTCGCGGCGCGCCAGATGCGTGAGCTGCCTTATTACAACACCTTCTTTCAGACCACCCATGCACCGGCTATCGCGCTGGCTGCGAAGATCGCTGAGCTGGCGCCGGACGGGCTCAACCATGTGTTTTTTGCCGGGTCAGGATCTGAAGCTAATGACACCAACATCCGGATGGTACGCCATTATTGGGCGATGAAGGGCAAGCCGACAAAATCGGTGATCATCAGCCGCAAAAATGGCTATCATGGGTCCTCTGTCGGCAGTGGTAGCCTCGGCGGCATGACCGCGATGCATGAGCAGGGTGGTCTGCCGATTCCGGATATCCATCATATCAATCAACCGAATTGGTGGGCCGAAGGCGGCGATATGTCGGCTGAAGATTTCGGTCTTGCACGGGCGCAAGAGCTGGAACAGGCGATTCTTGAGCTGGGCGAAGATCGCGTTGCGGCCTTTATTGCTGAACCTGTGCAGGGTGCTGGCGGTGTGATTGTACCACCCGCAACCTATTGGCCAGAAATCCAGCGTATCTGTGACAAATACGAGATCCTGCTGATTGCAGACGAGGTGATCTGCGGGTTTGGGCGGACTGGAAATTGGTTTGGTAGCCAGACTGTGGGTATTCGTCCCGACATCATGACAATCGCCAAGGGGCTGTCCTCCGGCTATGCGCCGATTGGCGGCTCGATTGTCAGTGATGAGATCGCGTCGGTGATCGGTTCCGGCGAATTCAATCACGGATACACCTATTCGGGCCATCCGGTGGCGGCTGCTGTCGCGCTTGAAAACCTGCGTATCCTGGAAGAGGAAAACATCATCGGCCATGTGCGCGATGTGGCCGCGCCCTATCTCAAGGAAAAATGGGAGGCGCTGGCAGATCATCCGCTGGTGGGGGAGGCCAAGATTGTCGGCATGATGGGGTCCATTGCCCTGACCCCGAACAAGGCGACACGTGCGGGCTTCGCCGCCGAGGGTGGCACCGTCGGCTATATCTGTCGCGAGCGTTGTTTCGCCAACAATCTGGTGATGCGCCATGTCGGCGACCGGATGATTATTTCGCCACCGCTGGTCATCACACCGGAGGAGATCGATACCCTTATTGCGCGGGCGCGTCAGTCCCTTGATGAATGCTATGCGGCCTTGCAGGATCAGGACATGCTGCGAAGCGCCTGACATCAGGCTTTCCGCTGACCAAAGAAGGCGCCAGTTCCAGCTCGGTACTGGCGTCTTTCTTGCGTTTGCGAATCCGTTTCGGGCGGTCAAATTCGCCTCTTGAAGTGTTTCCGGTAACGGTTTGCTGCGTTCAATCATCGCGTGTGCGAATGGATTTTCTATTTGATCCGGGTCTGGAAAATTGTCGCTTTTCAGCACTCGTTCGTCGTAATACGTACCGTTAACCGAACTATCGGCCCTAAGGTAAATTGCAGAGATGATCCGGATGATCCGGTTGCGCACCAACGCTTGGGTGTGCTTACATCGCGACAGAAGTGCAGAGCCAATCTGCCGAACCAAACCAGGGAGCCTCACTTGGCTGATGCGTCAAACACGAGCGCGTTCGTTGAATTCGAACGCGTCCAGAAGAGTTATGACGGCGAGAACCTCGTTGTCAAAGATCTGAACCTCACCATGCCGAAAGGTGAATTTTTGACAATGTTGGGCCCGTCCGGTTCGGGTAAGACAACCTGTCTGATGATGCTGGCGGGGTTTGAGACAGCAACCCATGGTGATATCCGGCTGGGCGGTATCTCGATCAACAATATCCCACCCCACAAGCGCGGCATCGGGATGGTGTTTCAGAACTACGCGCTGTTCCCCCATATGACTATTGCCGAAAACCTCAGCTTTCCGCTGGAGGTTCGTAGCATGGGTAAATCCGAGCGTGAGCAGAAGGTGAAGCGCGCGCTTGATATGGTGGAAATGGGGGCCTTCGGAGGGCGTCGACCGGCCCAATTGTCCGGTGGTCAGCAGCAGCGGGTTGCCCTGGCACGGGCGCTGGTGTTTGAGCCTGAACTGGTTCTGATGGACGAACCGCTTGGTGCACTGGATAAGCAGCTGCGGGAAAAGATGCAGTTCGAAATCACCCATCTGGCACATCAACTGGGCATCACTACGGTTTACGTGACGCACGACCAGACCGAAGCGCTGACCATGTCGGATCGCGTCGCTGTATTCAACGACGGCCGCATCCAGCAGCTGGCGCCGCCGGATCAGTTGTATGAAGAGCCGTCCAACAGTTTCGTTGCGCAGTTCATTGGCGAGAACAACACGCTGGAAGGCACTGTCAAAGAGGTCAACAACGGCATCGCGCTGGTGCAGCTGGACGATGGCGAGCTGATCGACTGCAAACCAATCAACGTGTCCAAGCCAGGTGAACGGACCCGCGTTTCGATCCGTCCTGAACGTGTCGAATACAATAAGGACCGGATGCAGGAAGGCGCTCATACGCTGAAGGCGGAAGTGCTGGAATTCATCTACATGGGCGATATTTTCCGCACTCGCTTGCGGGTTGCCGGCAATGATGAGTTCATCATCAAAACCCGCAACGCCCCTGATCAGGAACGGCTGAAGCCTGGCCAGCAGATCGAAATCGGCTGGTTGCCTGAAGATTGCCGCGCGTTGGACGCCTAAGCCTCCACGCGTGCCCGAACCCCCGGCAGTGAACGACCGGGGGGCGACGATCCAGACAAATAATAATTTCAACAAGGAGTAGAGTGTCTATGAAACTCACCAAACTGACTGCCCTGGCGGCCACCACGGCGTTGTGTGCGCCGATGGCGATGGCCGCCGATATGGCCAACGAAATGACCATCGTGTCCTGGGGCGGCGCCTATCAGGAAAGCCAGCTGAAGGCATATGTCGTTCCCTATCAGGAAATGCACCCTGATCTGAAAGTGATCTGGGACGAAAGCTCGGCCGAAGCGACCGCAAAAATGCGCGCTATGACCGAAGCTGGCAATGTGACCTGGGATCTGGTCGATGTGGTTGCCTCCGACGCCATGCGCATGTGTGACGAAGGCCTGGCCGCTGAGCTGGATCACGACGAAGTGCTGGCTGCGGCGCCTGACGGCACCCCCGCAAGCGAAGACTTCGGCGAGCTGATCGTGAGCGACTGCTTTGTACCGCAGATCGTTTATTCGACCACTTTCGGCTATCGCATGGACAAAGTGGGTGACACCCCGCCATCCTCCATCTGCGATATCTTTGACACTGCAAAGTATCCCGGCAAGCGCGCCCTGCAGAAGCGTCCGATCGACAACGTCGAATGGGCTCTGTACTGCGATGGCGTCGCCAAGGATGAGATCTATGACGTGCTGAGCACCGATGAAGGTGTGGAGCGCGCGCTGGCCAAGCTGGACAGCATCAAGGATCAGGTTGTCTGGTGGACCGCTGGTGCAGAAACGCCTCAGCTGCTGGCCGACGGTGAAGTCGTCATGGGCTCGACCTTCAACGGCCGTCTGTTCTCGGCCATCGCTGAGCAGAACCAGCCAATCGACATGCTGTGGGATATGCAGTCCTTTGACCTCGACGGCTGGATTGTTCCTGCTGACCTGCCCGAAGATCGCAAGGCTCGCGTGATGGACTTCCTGAAGTTCGCCACCGACACCCAGCGTCTGGCTGATCAGGCGAAATTCATCTCCTATGGTCCGGCGCGTGCGTCGTCTGCACCGCTGGTTGGTAAGCACGCCATTCTGGGTATCGACATGGCGCCGCACATGCCAACCGATCCGGCAAATGCTGGCAACGTGCATGTCTATGACTACGAATGGTGGGCCGATAACCGTGATGATCTGGATGCAAAATTCCAGGCATGGCTGGCCAAGTAATCTGTTCCTGAACAGAGACTGACATCATCGGGAAAGGGCTGTGTGCCTGGCGCACGGCCCTTTCTCCACCAACAAAAAATTCCGACGGGGGCTCCTACCCATGAGCGATACCACCCACACCGGACCGGTCCTGGCCGCCGATGGCACGCCGCTGAAGCGTAGCCTGGCCCGAGCTCTCCGGATGCAGAAAATTCGCGCCCTGATGTTGATCGCGCCGCTTCTGCTGTTTGTTCTTCTGACCTTCATTCTCCCGATTGCCGACATGTTGTTCCGCTCGGTTGAGAATAAGATCGTCTCTGATACCCTACCCAAGACCGTGGTTGCGCTCAAAGACTGGGATGCAAATTCGGGCGAGACGCCGGATGAGGCGATATTCGCGGCGCTAGCTGCTGATCTTCAGGTTGCCGCGCAGGAAAAGACTCATACCCGTGTAGGCTCGCGTCTGAACTACGAAAATCCGGGCATTTCCTCACTCTTCCGCAAGGCTGGGCGCAAGGTCAAACGTTGGGATCTGGCTGAGGATGGTCCATTCAGGGAGCAGTTCATCAAAATCGATGAAGATTGGGCTGACCCGGAGGTCTGGCGCACCATTCAGACCTATTCCGGGGCCTATACCAACGGTTACTTCCTGAATGCTGCCGACTTCCAGAAAGGTGCTGAAGGGGCTGAGCTGCGACCGGAAAACGAACGCATCTATGGTACGCTTTTCCTGCGCACCCTGATCATGTCGCTGGCGATCACTGTGAGCTGTATTGTTCTGGGCTATCCTGTGGCTTGGATTCTGGCCAACTTGCCGTCGCGCACTGCAAACTTGTTGATGATCCTGGTGCTGTTGCCGTTCTGGACATCGTTGCTGGTGCGGACCTCCGCCTGGAAAGTCATGTTGCAGCAACAAGGTGTTATCAATGATACGCTGGTTTGGTTGGGGTTGGTCGCAGATGATGCGCGCCTAGTCATGATCAACAACCAATTCGGTACGATTGTGGCGATGACCCACATCCTGCTGCCGTTCATGATCCTGCCGATGTACTCTGTGATGCAGACGATTAACCCTTCCTATCTGCGCGCGGCCAAATCCCTTGGCGCGACCAATTGGACAGCCTTCTGGCGGGTCTATTTCCCGCAGTCGGTGCCGGGTATCGGTGCGGGGTCGATCCTCGTCTTCATTCTGGCGATTGGCTACTACATTACGCCGGAACTGGTTGGCGGCACCAAAGGTGTCTTCATCTCCAACCGGATTGCCTTCCACATCTCGCAATCGCTCAACTGGGGTCTTGCTGCGGCACTTGGCAGTATTCTGCTGGTCGTCGTCCTCGCGCTCTACTGGGCCTATGACAAGATTGTCGGCATCGACAACGTGAAACTGGGATAAGACACATGGCTTTGACACCTGTTGAAAACCAAACGCCCGGTTTTGTCGCGCTTGTTGCGGCTGCTGCCGGGGCCTTCTTCGGCCTCTTCGTGGGGACCGCCCAAGGCTCCGGGCTTCTCGGAGTTCTGATTGGCGCAGCTCTTGTCGGTGGACTCGGATTTGCCCTTGCGGGGATGCGTGATCAGGAGCGGTTGATCCGCTGGGTCTTGATCGCAGCCTTTGCTGTTGCGGGCTTCGTAATGGGCGGTCTGCCGGCAGCCGTGATGGGGTTGCTGTTCGGCGCTTTTGTCGGCTGGTTCATTTTCTGGCTCTCGACCTCGCGCTACCGCGTGCATCTGGCGCCATATCTCACTCCGGGGCAGGTGCTGTGGCACTATACGTTCCGGGTGATTTGTGGGGCGATCTTCATCTTCTTGATTACGCCGATTCTGGTGGTGATGCCGCTGTCGTTCAATGCACAGGACTTCTTCACCTTCACGCCGGAAATGATCCGCTTCGATCCTGAAGGATATTCGCTGAAACATTACCGCGATTTCTTCACCAATGCGGATTGGCAGCAGGCGATGTGGAACTCCATCAAGATCGCACCGATGGCGACAATCCTGTCGGTTGGCTTTGGTACCCTCGCTGCGATTGGCCTCAGTCAGCCGCATGTGCCGTTCCGTCGCGCCATCATGGCAATTCTGATTTCGCCCATGATCGTACCACTGATCATTTCGGCTGCGGGTATGTATTTCTTCTACAGCCGGATCGGCCTGCAGGGGACATATTTTGGCGTGGTTCTGGCCCATGCGGCATTGGGGATCCCCTTCGTGATCATCACAGTGACTGCGACGCTGGTTGGCTTTGATCGCTCGCTCACACGGGCTGCGGCGAATATGGGGGCTGGTCCTGTGACCACCTTCTTCCGTGTGCAGATGCCACTGATCCTGCCCGGTGTGATTTCCGGCGGCCTGTTTGCCTTCATCACCTCGTTTGATGAGGTTGTGGTTGTGTTGTTTGTCGGTTCGGCTGGTCAGAAGACGCTGCCCTGGCAGATGTTTATCGGCCTGCGCGAACAGATTTCCCCCACTATTCTGGCGGTGGCGACCATTCTTGTTGTGGTCTCGATCTGTCTCTTGACAGTGGTCGAGATGCTGCGCCGTCGTTCCGAACGTTTGCGCGGGATGAGCCCGAGCTAAGACATATGTTATCCAATGAAAAAGGCCCCGGTGAAAACCGGGGCCTTTTGCGTTTCGGGGGCTGGGATCAGAGACGTTCGATTGCCAAGGCAATGCCCTGACCGCCACCGATGCACATGGTGATGAGCCCTTTGGAGCCACCGATGCGCTCCAATTCATAAAGTGTCTTCAGCGTGATGATTGCACCAGTCGCACCTACGGGATGGCCAAGCGCAATCGCGCCGCCGTTCGGGTTCACTTTCGCAGGATCGAGCCCCAGTTCCTTGTTCACCGCAAGTGCCTGCGCCGCAAAGGCTTCGTTTGATTCGACGACGTCAAAATCGGAGGCCGACAGCCCGGTTTTCTTCAGAAGGTTCTGTACTGCGGGAACCGGGCCAATGCCCATGACCTCGGGGCGGACACCGGCGTGCGCGTAGCCCAAAATGCGCGCTTTGGGTTTCAGCCCGGCCTGCCGCGCTGCGTCGGCCGTGGCCATAACGATGGCAGCCGCGCCGTCGTTGATACCGCTGGCATTGCCGGCCGTGACGCGGCCGTCTTTCTTGAACACAGCTTTCAGCCCGCCCAGTGTCTCTAGCGTGCTGGCTTTGGGATGTTCGTCTACGTCAAACGGCACCATGTCCCGCTTTACCTTCACTTCAACCGGGGTGATCTGGCTGGCGAAATATCCGGCCTCGATCGCTGCGGCAGCGCGGGTCTGGCTGGCGAGGGCAAATTCATCCATCTGGGCGCGGGTAATGTCATGTTCATCCGCGACGTTTTCGGCGGTCACCCCCATGTGGCCGGTTCCGAACGGGCAGTTCAGCGCGCCCAGCATCATGTCCAGTGCCCGCGCATCACCCATTTTCTGACCCCAGCGTGCGCTTGGCACGATGAAGGGGCTGCGCGACATGTTTTCGGCGCCACCGGTAAGGGCAAATTCCGCATCCCCCAGCATCAGTGACTGGATGCCGGAGACAATCGCCTGTGCGCCAGACCCACAAAGCCGGTTCACGTTCATTGCCGGCGTACCATTGGGGATGCCAGCCTGCATCGCCGCCACCCGGCTCAGGTACATGTCGCGGGGTTCGGTGTTGATCACATGGCCAAATACCACATTGCCGATCTGTTCCGGCGCAACGCCGGAGCGTTCCATTGCGGCCTTGGAGGCCACGGTTGCCAGATCAATCGGCGTGGTGCCGGCAAGCGACCCGCCAAAGGTGCCAATGGCGGTACGGGCGCCATCCAGGATCACGATATCGGTCATCTCTCTCTCCTCATAGGTTTGGCGCAGAGTATGCAGATGCAGCATGGCCTGTCCTGCGGAACGTGCCGTCAAAACATGACTTCCGTGTCATGGCGTCTGTTTGACAAATAGGTCGTAAAGGCGCAGTGATTCCGTCATGACGGAACATGTAGACGATATCCTGACCCTGTTGCCTGCCCGCCTGAAAGAGGCGCGCCGGGCCCAGGGCCTCAGCCTTGAGGCGGTGGCCAATCTCTCTGGTGTCAGCCGCTCTATGGTAAGCCAGATCGAACGCGGAGAAAGCTCACCTACAATTGCGACCCTTTGGAATTTGACGCGCGCACTACAGGTTGATTTTGCCGGGCTCCTGGACAGCAATGAGGCGCAGGACAGTATTGAAATCCTGCGCGATGGCGATGTCCCTTCGATTGAGAATATGGGCGAGGGATGCCTCATCCGCATTCTATCCCCGCCGGAAGACGCCGGTGGGCACGAGGTCTACGATATCCGCCTCAAGGATGGTGGTGCGCTGAACAGTCAGCCGCACGGGCGGGGTACAGTTGAACATGTAACCGTGCTGGAAGGGGCCGTGGCGCTCACCTCTGGCAGCGCCACAGATCGGCTGCATGCAGGAGATACCGCACGATATGCCGCAGATGTGACCCATTCCATTGCAGCATTGGGAGGCGCGGCCCGCGTTTTCCTGATCGTGAAGAACGCGTGACGGAGGTCTATCGTCCGGCTTGTCCATTTTGACGGATATATCTCCGTTATCCTGAAATCCCCTATTCCGGAAATTAATCCGTTATGATAGAACCTCGACTCGAAAGAGAAGGAGTTCCCGCATGTCCACTGATTTTCTGACCGACATCTCCAAGACCCTGGAAGAGATCAAAGCCGATGGTCTCTACAAGCGGGAACGAATGATCACCTCCCCTCAGGGGGGCGAGATCAGGGTTGGAGATGCAGCAGTCATCAACCTTTGTGCCAACAATTACCTCGGCTTGGCAGATCATCCCGATCTGATCGCTGCCGCGCGTGGTGTGATGGATGATAAGGGTTTTGGCATGGCCTCTGTCCGCTTCATCTGTGGCACACAGGATATCCACCGTGAGCTGGAGCAACGTCTGGCGAAGTTTCTCGGTAAGGATGACGCGATTCTGTTTGCTGCCTGTTTCGATGCGAATGGCGGGTTGTTTGAGCCGCTGTTGGGGCCGGAGGATGCGATCATCTCTGACAGCCTGAACCATGCGTCGATCATCGACGGCATCCGGCTGTGCAAGGCCAAGCGCTACCGTTACCTGAACAGCGACATGAACGACCTGGAGGCCTGGCTGAAACAGGCACGTGAGGACGGGGCGCGGCATATCATGATCGCCACCGACGGCGTGTTCTCGATGGATGGCTATCTGGCGAAGCTGCCGGAAATCCGGGCGCTGGCGGACAAATACGATGCCATCGTGATGGTGGATGACTGCCACGCAACCGGCTTCATGGGGGCCACTGGCGCAGGCACGCCGGAGCACTTCGGGGTGGACGTGGATATCGTCACCGGAACATTGGGCAAAGCACTTGGGGGGGCTATCGGCGGTTACATCGCCGGGCCGCAGCCAGTGATCGACCTCCTGCGGCAGCGGGCGCGGCCCTATTTGTTCTCCAATTCGCTGCCGCCATCGATTGTCGCTGCCGGGCTGGAGGCAATCCGGCTGGTGGAGGAAGGCAACGGCTCACGCGCCCAGCTGTTCGAGAATGCGAAATATTGGCGCGCTGGGCTGGAGAAGCTTGGATTCGATCTCTTGCCGGGTGAGCACCCGATCATTCCGGTGATGCTGGGCGAAGCACAGCTGGCGCAGGACATGGCATCCCGGCTATTCGATGAAGGTGTCTATGTCTCCGGTTTCTTTTTCCCGGTGGTGCCGCGTGGTCAGGCCCGCATTCGCACTCAGATGAATGCGGCGCTGACGCGAGATGAGCTGGACCGCGCATTGGCCGCTTTTGGCAAAGTGGGCAAGGAACTGGGAATTCTGTCATGAGCCGTCCGAACACGATGAAGGCGCTGGAGAAAAGCCATCCGCGAGAAGGCCTGTGGATGGTGCAGGCGCCGGTGCCGGAGATCGGTCCAGATGAAGTGCTGATCAAGATCAGAACCACCGGCATCTGCGGCACCGATATCCACATCTGGAACTGGGATGAATGGGCGTCGCACACCGTGCCTGTGCCAATGATTACCGGGCATGAATTTGCGGGTGAAATCGTCGAGATCGGGCGCAATGTCACCGATTTGGCGGTGGGGCAGCGCTGCTCTGGCGAGGGGCATCTGATCCAGACGGATTCGCGCCAGTCCCGGGCGGGTAAGTTCCACCTGGACCCCGGCACCCGTGGTATCGGGGTGAATGAGCAGGGCGCTTTCGCGCAGTATCTCAAACTGCCGGCCTTCAACGTGGTGCCGCTGCCGGAGGATATCCCGGATGAGATCGGCGCCATCCTCGACCCGCTGGGCAACGCCGTCCATACCGCACTCAGCTTTGACCTGCTGGGGGAAGATGTACTGATCACCGGTGCCGGCCCTATCGGCGTCATGGCGGCTGCAGTGGCACGACATGCCGGCGCGCGGCATGTGGTAATCACCGACATCAACCCGGACCGCTTGGCGTTGGCAGAACACGTTGTCCCGGCGGTGCGTGCGGTGAATGTCGCAGAGGAAGACCTGCAGGACGTGGTGCGCGAACTGGGTCTGAAGCAGGGTTTTGACGTCGGGCTGGAGATGTCCGGCAGTCAGGCCGCGCTGGATCAGATGGTGGAGGCGCTGGTAATGGGTGGCAAAATTGCCTTGCTCGGCATTCCTCCGGGCAAATCTCCCGTCGATTGGAGCCGCATCGTGTTCAAGGCGATCACCATCAAAGGCGTTTACGGCCGCGAGATGTTCGAGACCTGGTATAAGATGATCGCCATGCTGCAGAATGGTCTGGATGTCAGCCGGGTCATTACCCATCGGTTTGATGTCGAGGATTTCGCGGAAGGCTTCGCTGCGATGAAGTCCGGTCGCAGCGGCAAAGTCGTGTTGCGCTGGCCCTGACAGGCAGGAGTGACGGAGTTCAAGTCTGCGTATGCTTCGGTTCCTCTGATGTCTCAAGCGGGTATGGCGAGGGGTGATCTATCCGGTCACATCCATAGCTTTGCTGTTTCCAGATGTTGACCGAAGCAACACGATATATATGTCTAGCCAGATGATAAAGACAGCCGACATAAAAGACCGCTTGGTCGCACAGGCTCTGGCGGAGGGGTTTGTGGCCTGCCGGATCTGCCGCCCGTCTGACGTGCCTGAGGTGCCGGACCGGCTTCAGGCGTTTCTGGACGCGGGCTATCATGGTCAGATGGGCTGGATGGAGGAGCGCAGCCATTGGCGTGGCGACCCGGCCCAGCTTTGGCCCGAGGCGCGTTCGGTGATCATGCTTGCCGAAAGCTATACGCCTGATGTGGATCCCATGGACATTGTCGGGCAGGCAGATCGGGCGGCGATCTCGGTCTATGCGCGGAACAAGGACTATCATGACCTGGTGAAAAAGCGCCTTAAGCGTCTGGCCCGTTGGTTGATTGCGGAGGCCGCGCGCGTGGAGGAGGCTGCTGAGGTCAAGGTCTTTGTTGACACCGCGCCGGTGCCCGAGAAACCACTGGGACAGGCGGCGGGTCTTGGCTGGCAAGGGAAGCACACCAATCTGGTCAGCCGTGACTGGGGCAATTGGGCCTTTATAGGCTCTGTTTTCACGACACTCGACCTTCCTGCGGATGCGGCTGAACCGGATCATTGCGGGTCGTGCCGTTCCTGCCTGACGGCCTGTCCAACCGATGCCTTTCCGGCGCCCTATCAGCTGGATGCGCGGCGTTGCATTTCCTATCTGACGATTGAGCATAAGGGGCCAGTCGATGAGGAGCTGCGCGCCAAATTGGGCAACCGGATCTATGGCTGCGACGATTGTCTCGCGGCGTGTCCCTGGAACAAGTTTGCCGTGGCCGCCAGTGATATCCGCTATGAGGCCCGCCCGGAATTCAACGCGCCTAAGCTGGCGGATCTGGCCGCTCTGGATGATCCGGGCTTTCGGGCGCTGTTTTCCGGCTCCCCGATCAAGCGGATCGGTCGGGACCGGTTTGTCCGCAACGTGCTTTATGCGATCGGGAATTCCGGCCTGCCCAAGTTGCGCCCGACGGCAGAAGCCCTGACCGAAGATCCTGATCCCACCGTGGCGGATGCCGCCCGTTGGGCCGTTCAGCGACTGACGTGACGCAAACAGGATGGATTGGCGGCAGGGCTGCGCTAAACCGGTGACCAAGACCAAAGATATGGTGAAGGGAGAACGGCCATGGCGCTCTTGCTTGGGGTCGATACAGGCGGCACTTATACCGATGCGGTGCTGATCCGCGATGATCGTGAGGTGCTGGCCAAGGCCAAGGCGCTGACCACCCGGCAGGATCTGGCCATCGGTGTAGGGGAGGCGGTTGCGGCGGTTCTGGCAGAGGCTGCGGTGGAACCGGGAGAGATTGCGCTGGCGGCGTTGTCCACAACGCTGGCAACCAATGCGCTGGTGGAGGGGCAGGGAGGTCGCGTCGCGCTGATATACATCGGCTTTGGTGAGGCGGATCTCGATCGTCACGGTCTGCGCGAGGCGCTGAAGGGCGACCCTGCGCTGGTCCTCGCCGGTGGCCATAGCCATTCCGGTGGTGAGGCTGCGCCACTGGACACAGAGGCGCTCCGCGTGTTTCTGCAACAGGAGGCGGCCTCAGTCAGCGGGTTTGCCATCGCCGGTCAGTTTGCGACCCGCAACCCCGCCCATGAGCTGGAGGTCGCCCGCATTATTGCCGAAGAAACCGGCGTTCCCGTCACTTGTTCACATCAACTGTCCGCGCGGCTGAACGGGCCGAAACGCGCATTGACGGCGGTTCTGAATGCGCGGCTGATCGGGATGATCGATCGGTTGATCGGGCGCGCTGAGACGCGTCTGGCCGACCTTGGGATCACAGCGCAGATGATGGTGGTGCGGGGAGATGGTGCATTGATGTCCTCAGAGCAGGCACGGGCGCGTCCGATCGAGACAATCCTCAGCGGCCCGGCGGCGTCCCTGGTGGGGGCGCGTTGGTTGACCGGTGTCGATAGTGCGCTGGTCAGTGATATTGGCGGCACCACCACCGATGTGGCGCTGATCGAAAATGGGAAGCCCAAGATTGACCCAGCAGGCGCGCAGGTGGGCGGTTTTCGCACCATGGTGGAAGCCGTCGCAATGCGGACCAGCGGTCTGGGCGGCGACAGTCAGGTGCATCCGGTTGCGGCGGGTCTGAACGGCGGTGTCAGCCTTGGGCCGCGCCGGGTGCTGCCGGTATCTTTGATCGCTACGATGGCGCCGGACGTGGTGCATGCCGCGCTGGATATGCAGTTGCGCGCTGCCACTGTCGGTGAATACGACGGCCGCTTTGTGCGTGCCATTCCCGGCCAGCATTCTCTGGGCCTCAGCGACAGAGAGGCCCGGGTGTTGGACCGGATCGGAGAACAGACACACCCCTTGGGTGCCGTGCTACAGACCCGCATTGAGCAGGGCGCGTTGATGCGGTTGGTGGACCGGGGGCTGGTGCAGGTAGCTGGGGTCACACCATCGGATGCCAGCCATGTTCTTGGCCGACTGGCCAGCTGGGACAGTGCGGCGGCTGAGAAGGCGCTGACGCTGTTTGCCCGCCGCCGGGTTGGATCCGGGGATCGTCTGGCACCGGATGCGGAGACATTGGCGCAGATGATCGTTGATCAGATGACCGAGCAGACCTCTTTGACCTTGTTAGAGACTGCATTTTCTGAAGAGAGCAGCCCCTTCGGGCCGCCGCCAGATCAGCTCGCGCGCCATGTGTTGATGCAGCGCGGGTTGACCGGACATCAGGGGCTTGTCGCCATCAAGGCAGGGCTGAATGTGGATGTCGTGGGCCTTGGCGCCTCAGCACCCAGCTATTACCCTGCTGTTGGGTCCCGCCTTCACTGCCGGATGATCGTGCCGGATCATGCTGGGGTCGCCAATGCCATCGGGGCGGTGGTGGGCCGCATCACCATGCGCCGAAGCGGAACCGTAACCGCGCCGGAGGAAGGCCGATACCGGGTGCATCTGGAGAACGGTCCGCAGGATTTCGCTGCCTCGGAAGAGGCCCTGATCTGTCTGGAAACCGAACTGCGTGCTGAGGCCCGTGCCGCGGCGGAGGCTGCCGGTGCACAGGATATCTCCGTTCAGGTGGACCGCGATATTCGCGTTGCTGAGGTGGAGGCACGGCAGGTGTTTGTTGAGGCTTTCCTGACCGTGGAGGCCAGCGGTCGCCCGCGTATTGCACAGGGGTGACCGCCGCTGCTGACCACAGACTTAACGCAGTAGGCCCCGCCAGATGACGGGGCCTTTGTGGTAAAGGATTCAGGGCTGCCCCATACGGGCGACTTATTCGGCTGCGGTCTCACTGCGCCTGGGCAGAACCCAATCGGGACGGGCAAAATGGCAGGTATAGCCGTTGGGCTGCCGCTCCAGGTAGTCCTGATGCTCAGGCTCCGCTTCCCAGAAATCACCAACCGGTTCGACCTCTGTGACCACCTTGCCGGGCCACAGACCCGAAGCATCGACATCAGCGATCGTGTCTTCGGCAATCGCCTTCTGGTCGGCATCCACATAGTAGATCGCGGAGCGATAGCTCATCCCCAGATCATTGCCCTGCTGATTGACGGTGGATGGATCATGGATCTGAAAGAAGAATTCCAGCAGCGCGCGGTAGCTGGTTTGACCCGGATCGAACATGATCTCAATCGCCTCAGCATGGGTGCCGTGGTTCTTGTAGGTCGCATTGGGCACATCGCCACCGGAATAGCCGACGCGGGTACTGACGATGCCCGGACGCTTTCGGATCAAATCCTGCATACCCCAGAAACATCCACCGGCCAGGACGGCACGTTCTGTCGTGCTGCTCATCTTCTATCCTCCACTTGATCTATATAATCGCCGTAGCCTTCTGCCCGCATGTCGTGCAGATGCACAAACCGCAAGGAGGCTGAATTGATGCAGTAACGCAGGCCGCCACGATCTGCGGGACCGTCCGGAAACACATGGCCCAGATGGCTGTCGCCATGGGTCGAGCGGACCTCGGTGCGGATCATGCCCAGGGTCCGGTCCTCCAGCTCCTGCACATGGGCAGGCTCAATGGGCTTGGTAAAGCTTGGCCAGCCGCAGCCAGACTCATATTTATCGGCAGAGGCAAACAGCGGCTCGCCAGAAACGATATCGACGTAGATACCGGGTTCCTTGTTGCCGAGCAGCTTGCCGGTGCCGGGGCGTTCCGTGCCTGCGTTCTGGGTGACGTAGAATTCTTCTTCCGAGAGGGCCGCAATGGCGTCCGGGTCTTTGGAATAGCTGCGCATCATGTCCTCCGATCTTGCTTGTGTTGCTGTAAATGGGGTCGTTCGGGGCAAAAGCAAAGCTGTATTTCAACGGCTCGCGTTTGCGTGTGTGGTGTCAGAGCGCAGGGCGGCGTCATGGCTTCGGTGTGCGCTGCGCAGACTGCCGCGCCAATTGCACCGCCAGAATGCCAAAGGTGACTATCCCGACACCGACGATATCCAGCAGCCCCAATTGCTCTCCCAGCAGCACACTGGCCACCGCGACGCCAAAGACCGGGTTGAGAAAATGGAAGGTCGCGGCACGCACGGCGCCAATCCGGTTCAACAGCAGCACCCAGATGAAAGTGGCGGTCAGACCAGGGACAAGTGTGGTGTAGACAAAGGCCAGCGCCAGCGGCCAGCTTGGCGTCAGGCGAAACGTCTCCACCATCGGGGCCACTACAAACAGAACCGCTGAACCGATCAGCATCTGCAACCCTACCACCATCATGTAGTTGCCGCCGGAGGTCGCGCCGCGCAAGGCCAGCGTCGCCAGCGTTAGGGCCAGAACACCGATCCCGCAGAGCAGAACACCAAACAGATCGACCCCGGCGCTGATGCGGGTGCCCATGATCAAGGCGACGCCCAGCACCCCCGCCAGCAGTCCCACAACTCCCAGTCTGGGCAGCCGTTCGCCGTATACCAGCCACAGGGCGATCGCGACCAGCATCGGCATGGTTGAGGCGATGATCGCGGCCAGCGAGGCCTCGATGGTTTCCATCGCGACGAAGTTCAGGCCGAGATAGAGCGCGTTCTGGCAGATGCCAAAGATGACTGTCGCCTTCAGCTGGCCGCGTGTCAGACGCCAGCTCTGTCCCATGTAGCGTGCAACCGCGACGCCGATCAGGCCGGAAATCAGAAACCGGAACGCCAGCGAATAAAGCGGCGAGGCATCGGCAACGATGATCCGCGCCGAGGTGAAGGCAGATGACCACATGAAGGCAAAGGCCAGCCCCATCGCCAAAGCGCGCAGATCCATGGATATGTCTCCCTGCCGGTCAGCTACCGGTCCCTGCCGTCGCCTGATCAGGCGCAGTCGCGATATGTTTAGCAAGGCAAGCATTCGCAGGAAACCGAATTCGCCCTCCGCATCCGGCGGGCCACATCAGCCACGCAGCCTACGAGATGAGCACAAAAAAGGGCCGCCTGAAAAGGCGACCCGAAACACGGTCAACCGTGCCTGAACCCTTAGCCGTTCACGCTGTCTTTCAGCGCTTTGGCGATGGTCATCTTGACCACCTTGTCGGCCTCTTTGGTGAATTTCTCACCGGTGGCCGGGTTGCGCACTTCGCGCTCGGGGCGCTCACGGCAGTAGATCTTGCCAACGCCGGGCAGAGTCACAGCGCCACCGCCGGATACTTCGCGAGTGATCAGCGCGCAAACAGCGTCAAGTGCTGCGCCTGCGGCCTTCTTGTCGCTGTCCATCTCTTCAGCCAGTGCGGCAACAAGCTGGGTCTTGGTCATCGGTTTGGACATTCTTAGGTCTCCTTGTCACTGCCCGAGTTGTGGGGCCTCATCGCGTAACTCTAGCGTTATGTAGTGTAAGAACACAACGAGTAGTGTCGTCAAAAACCCCACAAAATAGGGGTTTTCGAAGAATTAGAGGCAAAATAGCTCTCAAAGAAAGGCGGTTTCGTCAAAGGAACGCAGTTTTCGGCTGTGCAAACGTTCCAGAGGCATGCCGCGCAGCTGCTCCATCGCCTTTATCCCGATCTGCAAATGGCGTGCAACCTGAGTGTGATAGAACTCCGACGCCATACCCGGCAGCTTCAGCTCGCCATGCAACGGTTTGTCAGACACACAAAGCAGCGTCCCATAAGGCACCCGGAACCGGTAGCCATTGGCCGCGATGGTGGCGCTCTCCATATCCAGTGCGATGGCGCGGGATTGCGACAATCGCTGCACCGGGCCGGACTGGTCACGTAGTTCCCAGTTGCGGTTGTCGATGGTTGCGACGGTGCCGGTCCGCATGATCCGCTTCAGGTCGTAGCCCTCTAGCTCGGTCACCTCTGCCACCGCATCCTCTAGCGCGACCTGAATCTCCGCCAGCGCCGGAATCGGCGTCCAGATCGGCAGGTCGTCGTCCAACACGTGATCTTCGCGCAGGTACCCATGGCCCAGCACAAAATCGCCCAGTGTCTGGGTGTTGCGCAGTCCGGCACAGTGGCCGACCATCAGCCAGGCGTGTGGACGCAGAACCGCGATATGGTCGGTTGCTGTCTTGGCGTTGGAGGGGCCAACACCGATATTGACCAGTGTGATACCGCTGCCGTCTTCCCGTTTCAGGTGATAGGTCGGCATTTGCGGCAGCTTGCCAATCGTGGGGATCTCAGCTTCGGCCTCGGTGATCTCATGATCGCCGGTGCTGACAAAGCTGCTGTAGCCTGACGCGGGATCCGCCAGTTGCGCACGGGCGTAGGCTTCGAATTCGGCTACATAAAACTGGTAGTTGGTGAACAGAACGTGGTTCTGGAAATGGCTCGCATCGGTTGCGGTATAATGGGCGAGGCGGGCCAGAGAATAATCCACGCGCTGGGCCGTGAACAACGCCAGCGGTCCGGTGTCATCTGATGCTTTGTAGGTGCCGTTCACAATGTCATCATTGGTTGTCGACAGATCCGGCACATCAAAGACATCCCGCAACGTGAATCCTGCTGCGCCTTCCTGCGGAACGGTCAGGCTGGGATCAGCCGCCACCGCAAAATGCACCGGGATCGGTGTGTCAGAGACCGCGATGGTCACAGGCTGGCCGTGATTGCGGATCAACAGGCCGATTTGTTGGGTCAGATAATGGCGGAACAGGTCCGGGCGGGTCACCGTGGTGGCATAGGTGCCCGGCGCCGAGACATGCCCATAGCTCAACCGGCTATCCACCTGCGCAAAGGACGACGTGGTAAAGCGGATTTCAGGGTAGAATGCGCGAATACGATGAGTGGTGCCGGTACTGCCGACCGCTGGGCCATCGCTTAAAATCCGTGAGAACTCGGCGCAGAGAAACTGCGTCGCCTCGCGGTACAGAAGCTCCAGCCGGGCGACGGCTGCCGCAGCATCCGTGAACTCTTCGGCAGCCGGGAGTTGAGGGGTTTTAACTGTTGTCATGACGGTGCTCGATCACTGGAAAACGGGGTCCGCTGTGCGGTTCAGAAGGGCAATTGAAACGGGTGGGCGGTCAAGAGGATGGGGCACTCACGATCACGGGGATCTGTTCGAAACTGCGCACATCCACCAACCCCAGATCGGAAATCCGCAACTCGGGGATCACGACCAGTGCCAGCAGAGAATGCTGCATATAGGCGTTGTTGAGCTTGCAGCCGCAGGCCTCCATCGCCTCGACCATTTTCTGTGCCTTTGCGGCAACCTCGGTGGCGGGGCTGTCGGACATCAGTCCAGCGATGGGCAGTTCTACCAGCGCCAGTTCGGCACCATCGCGGAAAATGGTGATACCGCCGCCGACCTCGGCCAGACGATTGGCGGCCAGCGCCATCTGGTCGCGGTCGGTGCCAACGACAATCATATGGTGGCTGTCATGCGCCACGGTGGAGGCCATCGCCATCGGGCCCTTGTACCCAAAGCCAGAGACAAAGGCATTGGTCACACCGCCCGTTGCCCGGTGGCGTTCCACCAGCGCGATCTGGCAGGTGTCGCCCCCCTCCGCCATAGTGGCCTCGACCAGCCCATTCTGCACCGGCAGTTCTGCCTGCAGCGCCTTGGTCGGGGCCTGGTTCTCCACCACGCCGATCACATTGGCGGTGACCGCATTCGCGCCTTCGGGGGCGGCAATCTCGAAATCCTCAGCGCTCAGCTGATGTCCCAGATGCACGGTGCCACGTGCGCTCTCCGGCCAGTCCAGATGCGGACACTCCACGGTGATCTCACCGTCTTTGGCAGCAATTTGACCACGGGCAATCACCAGTTCAATCGGCAGGGTTTTGAGGTCAGAGGTCAGGATCACATCGGCGCGGCGCCCCGGTGTGAGGGAGCCGATATCCCGCTCCAGCCCGAAATGCGTGGCTGTATTGATTGTCGCCATCTGCAAGGCGATGACCGGATCACAACCACAGTCGATGGCGTGGCGCACCACCCGGTTCATATGACCGTCATTGACCAGCGTACCGGAGTGGCAGTCATCGGTGCAAAGGATGAAATTACGCGGATCCAGCCCTTTCTCGGTGATCGCGGTGATCTGCGCCTCAACGTCATACCAGGCCGACCCCAGCCGCACCATCGCGCGCATTCCCTGCCGCATCCGGGCAATGACATCCGCCTCGCAGGTGCCCTCGTGGTCGTCGGCTGGACCGCCCGCAACATAGGCCGCGAAATCCGGCCCCAGATCAGGAGAGGCATAATGCCCGCCAACGGTTTTGCCCGCGCGCTGTGTCGCCGCGATCTCCGCCAGCATCTTGGGATCACCGGCTGCTACACCGGGGAAATTCATCATCTCACCCAGACCAATAATCCCCGGCCAGCTCATGGCCTCCGCAACATCCTCGGCGGTAATCTCATACCCGGTGGTTTCCAGCCCCGGCGCTGAGGGCGCGCAGGATGGCATCTGGGTAAAGATATTGACCGGCTGCAACAGCGCCTCATCATGCATCAGGCGCACACCCTCCAGCCCCAGCACATTGGCGATTTCATGCGGGTCGGTGAACATGGACGTCGTGCCATGTGGGATCACCGCACGGGCGAATTCTGCGGGGGTCAGCATCCCGGACTCAATATGCATATGGGCATCACAGAGGCCGGGGATCATATAGCGCCCGTTGGCCTCAATCACTTCGGTGTCGGGACCGGTGCAATAGCTGGCATCGGGCCCGACATAGGCGATGCGCCCTGCAACGATGGCGATGTCATGATCGGGCAGTTGTTCGCGGGTGTGAACATTGACCCAGATCCCTTTGCGGATCACCGTATCCGCAGGGCGGCGACCTGCCGCGACTTCGATCAATTGGGGGGCAACGTCGGGCCAGCTTGGGAATGCGATATCTGTCATGGCCCAATTGTTCTGATAACCCGGGCAAGCGCAAGGCCCCTTGAGCGCTAGCGCAAACAATAGCTGTTTTTTGCAATACAAGAAGACCGCTGCAGGGATCCGCGCGTGCTATCGTCGGGTGGCGCGCAGGGCGCGCGGCGTTGTCGCAAAGGCGCTGCGAAAGGCACGGGTCAGCGCGCTGGGGTCCTCATATCCGCAGCGTACCGCAATCTCGGCGACACTGAAATCAGTCTCTAAGACAAGGCGTTTCGCCTGCTTTAGTCGCAAATGCCGATAGAGCGCCTGCGGCGTGGTGCCCAACTCGCCCCGCGTGCGGCGCGCCAGATCCCTTAGGCTGCGTCCTGCATGTCTTGCCACCTCCTCCAGCGGCAGTGGCGTTTCCAGATTGGCCTCCATCGCGCGGATGGCACGGGCCACAGAGGCGCTGCGCACAGGGGATGACCGGTCGCTCCCGGACTGGCTTTCGCTCAGAAACAGGGCCGCAACATCCAGTCGCAACGCTTGCCCGTGCTGCTGGGCAATCATGTCGAGAATCCCGTCAAAGGCCGCCATCGCACCGGAAGAGGTCAGCCGGTCGCGATCCCAGAGGAACCGATGTGTCTCCGCCTGAACCGCCGGGAACATGTCTGCAAAAGCCTCCATTTCCGAACTGTGAATCGTGGCCCGATAGCCATCAAGCAGCCCGGCTGCCGCCAGCAGCCAGGCGCCGGTGTCAAACCCTGCCAGAACGCCGTAGCGTTGCTGTGCCGCCCGCAATCCCCGTGCGGTGGCCTCCGTGGTGTGGCGTAGGTATCCATAGCTGGGCATTGCGATCAGCATGTCGCCCTCTGCCTTGTGCAGCGGCATCTGTGCAGTGACTTCCATCCTGGCAGAAGACATCGCGGTGCCGCCGTCTACCGTAACAAACTGCCAGGAGTAGACCTGTCGCCCGGCAAGGGTATTCGCCGCGCGCAGCGGCTCGACCGTATTGGCGAGGCAGTGGCCGGAGAACTGATCAAACAGCAGCAGGTCGATCTGCTGCGGCGCGGCGTGAGGTTTCTTCCAACTTGGCATGAAAAGGTCCGTTTCTGCACGATGATAGCCTCTCCCAGCCCTAGGCTCAGGTCAAGATCAATGCAGGAACCACCAAGGGGGAGCGGAAATGCAGTTTGGCCTGTCCGAAGAACAGTCGATGATCGTGGACACCACGCGCGCCTTTGTCACCAAAGAGCTCTATCCGCACGAACTGGAGGTGGAGCGCAGTGGTCACTTACCGATGGAGCTGGTACGCGAGATCCAGGCCAAGGCAATCGAGGCCGGGTTATACGCCGCCAATATGCCAGAGGAGGTCGGCGGGGCCGGGCTCGATACGCTGACATGGCTGCTCTATGAAAAAGAGCTGGGCCGCGCCAACTACGCCCTGCATTGGACCTGTGTTGCGCGCCCGTCGAACATCCTTCTGGCGGGCACCGAGGAGCAGAAAGAGAAATACCTGTACCCCTGTATCCGGGGCGAGAAATGGGATTGTCTTGCCATGACGGAACCGGGCGCCGGTTCCGATTTGCGCGGCATGACAGCAACTGCGCGTCAGGACGGCGATGAATTCATTCTGAACGGCACCAAGCATTTCATCAGCCACGCGGATATCGCCGATTTCGCCATTGTGTTCATGGCCACCGGCGAGGAGGACACCCCGCGCGGACCAAAGAAGAAAATCACCGCTTTCTTCGTCGATAAGGGGACGCCAGGTTTCACCATTCGCGATGGCTACCGTAATGTGAGCCACCGGGGCTACACCAATGCGGTGCTGGAATTCGACGACTGCCGCCTGCCCAAATCTTCCGTTCTGGGTGAGGTCGACAAAGGCTTTGATGTGGCCAACACCTGGTTGGGTGCCACCCGGCTGCAGGTGGCTGCGACCTGTCTCGGACGGGCGGAACGCGCGCTGGATCATGCGATCTCCTACGCCGCTGAACGCCGCCAGTTTGGCCAGCAGATTGGGAAATTTCAGGGGGTTTCCTTTAAGTTGGCCGATATGGCAACGGAACTGAAAGCGGCGAACCTCCTGACCTGGGAGGCCGCTTGGAAATTTGATCAGGGCAGCGTGACCGAAGCCGATATGTCGATGGCCAAACTCAAGGCGACCGAGATGCTCGCCATGGTGGCGGATGAGGCGATCCAGATTCACGGCGGTATGGGCCTGATGGATGAGTTGCCACTGGAACGCATCTGGCGCGACGCGCGAGTGGAGCGAATCTGGGAAGGGACCAGCGAAATCCAGCGCCATATCATCAGCCGCGAGTTGCTGCGCGCGCAGGGTGGTTGAGAGCATGGCGGCGAACGGTCTCAGGCTCTACCCGGACGCGTCGGGCAGGCGGGTCAGATTTCGCCTTCGGCGAGGATATTTGGAGCCAGAAGATGCAGAAAGGGTCAAGCCCCCGGAAGGGCGTTGCCGCAACCGGGGGCCATCTCCTGGCGCGGTCATCGGCGTCCCCGCCTGTACCGCCGGTCGAGGCTCGTCGATTCTGGTTAATGAAACCCTACCCATCTTCTGGCTCCAAATATCCTCGCCGAAGGCATCAGGTCTCTGTTCAGGCGGGAGCCGTGGCAATGATACGTGACTTCTGCACTTTGTTTCGGCCCTCTTCCATCGCGGTGATCGGTGGCGGTGCCTGGTGTCGTCAGGTGATCGAACAATTGCAGAAGATCGGGTTTTCCGGTCAGATCTGGCCGGTGCATCCGAAGGCTGCGGAGGTCTGCGGCTTGACAGCGTTTGCATCGGTGGATGATTTGCCCGCCGCGCCCGATGCCAGCTTTATCGGCGTCAACAGACATGCCACCGTCGAAGCGGTCGCGGCGCTCTCTCGCCGGGGGGCTGGGGGGGCGGTCTGTTTTGCCTCCGGTTTTCGCGAGGCCCAGAGGGAGGCCGGTGATGGGGCCGACCTGCAGAACCATCTTTTGCAAGCGGCGGGAGAGATGCCGATCCTTGGCCCCAATTGCTATGGGTTCATCAACTATCTGGACGGCGCCCTGCTCTGGCCGGATCAGCATGGTGGCACACAGGTCGCGCAGGGTGTCGCCATTCTCACCCAGAGTTCCAATATCGCCATCAATCTGACTATGCAGGCGCGTGGGCTGCCGATAGCCTATATGATCACCGTCGGAAATCAGGCGCAAAGCGATATGGCGGAGATCGCGCGGGTCCTGTTGGATGATCCTCGCGTCACTGCCATTGGCCTTCATATTGAAGGGATCCGTGATCTGCGCGCCTTTGAGGCGCTGGCGCAGGAGGCGGCTGTCTGTGGCAAGCCGATTGTGGCGCTGAAGGTGGGGCGCTCGGATCAGGCACAGGCCGCGACTCTGTCGCATACTGCATCGCTGGCGGGGCAGGAGGCGGGGGCGGCTGCCTTCCTGCGGCGCTGTGGCATCGCGCGGGTCGATGATTTGTCAGTGTTTTTGGAAACGCTGAAAATCCTGCATGTGCTTGGTCCCCGACGCGGGTGTCAGGTTGCCACGATCAGTTGTTCCGGTGGGGAGGCCAGTCTCGCTGCGGATCTGGGACAGGCGCAGGGTGTCACCTTTCCGCCGCTGTCCGACGGGCAGCATCAGGCGCTGCGCGCAGCACTTGGACCCATGGTGGCACTGGCCAATCCGCTGGACTACCACACCTACATCTGGCGCGACGTGCCTGCGATGACACAGGCGTTCAGTGCGATGGTGCATCCCGATCTGGATCTATTGATGCTGATTGTGGATTTCCCGCGCAAGGATCGGTGCAGTGCCGCAGATTGGGAGTGCGCAATTGAGGCGGCCATGGCCACGCGGATGCGCACAGGCGCCCCTTTGGCCATGGTTGCGACGCTGCCTGAACTCATGCCTGAGGAGATCGCGGACCGTTTGCTTGCAGCAGGCGTGGTGCCGCTCTGCGGTCTGCAGGAGGCAATGAGCGCCACGGCGGCCGCCAGCCAGATTGCGAGGCCATCGGATTTGCCCGCGCTCCTGCCCCGGCCGGACCTTGATGGGGTGGGCTCTGACATAGCACTTGTGCCGGAAGGCATCGCCAAACAACGCCTTGCCGCAACCGGTCTGCGCATTCCACGTAGCTGTCGCCTTTCCCGCAAAACGCTGGATGAAACGCTGGCTGAGGTAACATCCGAAGTTGGCTTCCCCCTCGTGTTGAAAGCCGAAGGCCTTGCCCACAAAAGCGAAGCTGGCGCGGTGCGGCTTGCTCTTGGATCGCAGGAGGCCGTCGCCGATGCCGCGCGGGAGATGCCGGGGGACCAGCTGCTGCTGGAGGAAATGATCAGCGGGACGGTTGCGGAACTGCTGATTGGGGTAACGCGCGATCCGGCGCATGGGTTTGTGCTGACGCTGGGTGCCGGTGGTGTGTGGACCGAGCTGCTGGAGGACAGCGTCTCGCTATTGCTGCCCGTCAGCGACACAATGCTGGAGGCGGCGCTGGATCAACTGCGGATCACCCGGTTGCTCAATGGCTATCGCGGTGCCCCGGCAGCGGATCGTCCAGCTGTTCTGCGGGCGGTGCGGGCGGTGGAACGCTATGTGCTTGCCCACTCGGACACAGTTGAAGAAATTGAAATTAACCCGCTGATTTGTACGCC
Source organism: Phaeobacter inhibens DSM 16374 (assembly GCF_000473105.1). Lineage (NCBI taxonomy): Bacteria > Pseudomonadati > Pseudomonadota > Alphaproteobacteria > Rhodobacterales > Roseobacteraceae > Phaeobacter > Phaeobacter inhibens. Next base: position 2,763,449 of record NZ_KI421498.1, read on the forward strand.
CAGCGACGCCATAGCGGTGGACGCGCTGCTGCGAGAGAAGGAACTGACCCATGACTAATACCCCTATTCGAACGCGCCGCGATGGTCCCATTCTGGAAATCACACTGGATCGACCAAAGGCCAACGCCATTGATCTGAAAACCAGCGTTGCCATGGGGGAGGTGTTTCGGGATTTTCGCGATGACCCTGAGTTGCGTGTGGCGATTCTGACCGGCGGCGGTGAGAAATTCTTCTGCCCGGGTTGGGATCTGAAAGCGGCTGCCGACGGAGACGCGGTCGACGGTAACTACGGTGTCGGCGGGTTCGGCGGGTTGCAGGAGCTGCGCGATATGAACAAGCCGGTGATCGCCGCCGTGAACGGCATCGCCTGCGGTGGCGGGTTGGAGCTGGCGCTGTCGGCGGATATGATCGTTGCTGCCGATCACGCGACCTTTGCGCTGCCGGAGATCCGCTCCGGCACGGTAGCGGATGCCGCCTCGATCAAATTGCCCAAACGCATTCCCTATCATATCGCCATGGAGCTGTTGCTGACGGGGCGCTGGTTTGATGCCGAAGAGGCCCATCGTTGGGGCCTGGTGAATGAAATTGTCACAGCGGATCAGCTGTTGGACCGTGCCTGGGAACTGGCGCGCCTGCTCGCCTCCGGCCCGCCATTGGTTTACGCGGCGATCAAAGAGATCGTCCGTGACGCTGAGGATAGCAAGTTTCAAGACGCGATGAACCGGATCACCAAACGCCAGCTGCGCAGTGTCGATGTGCTGTATGACAGCGAGGATCAGATGGAAGGCGCGCGGGCCTTTGCTGAGAAACGCGACCCGGTGTGGAAGGGCCGTTAAGGGGAGGCGTCGTCCGGTTTCCGGTTCCAATTCGAAGATGACTGGCGGGGACTTGGACGGTCGGCACTCCCGCCCGCTCCGGGTGACCAGATGGTCTCCCGTCGCCGTTGGGCGTGGCGCTGCGCCAAACGGCGCAGCGGTCGGCGCCACAGATCAGCCCGAATGGCCGGATCAGAGGGCTTGACGCGCTGTCGCTAGACCTTTGAAAACACCGCAATCAATGCCGTGTCTGCGCTATGGGGACCCGTCGCCTTCGTACCGTAGATGGCCACCTCGGGCAGGGTCAGGTTGCGGATCCAGCCACCGTCCTGCAACCGCTCCAGTGCTGAGGCAAAACCGGACCGGGCCGAGAACCGCGCATTCACAGCCAGCGCAAACACCGCGCCGGGCCGTGCGAGGCGCAGCAGACCCGGCAATACCTCAGGGCCCACATGACCATGGGTGAAGGTGCCAGAGGAAACCACCCCGGCATAGGCGGCACCCGGCACCGGCACGCCCACTGTCAGATCCGCCTCGATCACATCGCGGTAGACATCCTTGCGCAGCGCCTGTGCCAGCATCTCCGGACTGATATCCGTGGCATCAATCGGTGCGATCCCGCGCCGGTTTAGCGCCACGCCACACAGACCGGTACCCGCCCCGACATCCAGCACCGGACCACACCCCTCCGCTGCGGCAAACAGCCTGGCAACCTGATCCGGCAGGATATAGCCGGTCTCCTCCGCAAAGCTTCGGTCGTAACTTTCGGCCCAGTCGGCATAGAGCCGCCGGGAATGGTCCGGCGTCTCCAGCCCGTAGGCGGTGGTCAGGGTGATCGGTTTTCGCGCCATGGATACAGGAAATGCGGTTTTGGTCTCTGAATCAACCCTTGCACCCGCAGAGAGCCACGCGCATCTATGAGCCATGATGAAAACGCTGCTTTGTCTTGGATTTGGCTACACCGCCCGCGCATTGGTTCCCCGGTTGCTTCAGGCCGGTTGGCGGGTCATTGGCACCACCCGGTCAGCCGAGGATGCTGTGCCGGTGCCGGGTGTCGACCTGATCACCTGGCCCGGTGCACCTCTGTCGCTTGATGGGGTGACGCATATCCTGTCGTCGGTGGGACCGACCGAGGCAGGAGACCCGGTTCTGGCGGAACTGGCGGATGCTCTGGCAGCCGCCGCCCGTGGCGACACTTTGGAGTGGGTCGGCTACCTCTCCACCACGGCTGTCTACGGTGATCATGATGGCGCCTGGGTGGATGAGGACACAGCCGTCACCCCCTCCAGCCAGCGCGGTCGCTGGCGCGCTGCGGCAGAGGCTGATTGGCAGGCTATTGCCGACTTGCCGCTTCATATCTTTCGCCTCGCTGGGATCTACGGCCCCGGACGCGGCCCCTTTGCCAAGCTGATGGCGGGCAAGGCGCGGCGTATCGTGAAACCCGGTCAGGTGTTCTCGCGGATCCATGTGGATGACATTGCGCAAGCGCTAGCCGCCTCGATTGCGCAGCCCGCCCCCGGCGCGATCTACAACCTCTGTGATGATGACCCGGCCCCGCCACAGGATGTTCTAGGCTTTGCGGCTGAGTTATTGGGCCTGCCGATCCCTGCCGAAGTCCCCTTCGATGAGGCCGGAATGACCCCCATGGCACGCAGCTTCTATGGTGAAAACAAGCGCGTCGCGAACCAGCGCATCAAGGAGGATTTGGGGGTGGAATTGCTCTACCCCACCTACCGCGAAGGCCTGCGCGCGGTCCGCGCTGCCGAAGATTTAGAAGCCTTTACCCCGCCGCAGGAAACGACAGGGGTCTAAGTTTCCTCGGCTCCGAAGAGGTTTGGACAAATCGCCTGTCAGACGCAAGCCCTAAGCCCGCTTCTCTCCAATCGACGCTACGCCCAGAACCTCCAGAACCTTGGCTTCGATCTGCGGCGCATTCATGGCGGCGACGGTGTACATATCCGCCGGGCTGGCCTGATCGATGAAGGTGTCGGGCAGCACCATGGAGCGGTACTTCAGCCCGCTGTCAAAAACGCCCTCTTCGGCCAAGAGCTGCGCCACGTGGGAGCCAAAGCCGCCTACGGCGCCTTCTTCGATGGTGATCAGCGCATCATGGCTTGCGGCGAGATTTAGGATCAGGTCGCGGTCCAGCGGTTTGGCAAAGCGGGCATCTGCAATCGTGGGTGTGATCCCCTTCGCCGTCAGCGCCTCAGCCGCCTTTCGCACCTCACCCAGACGGGTGCCAAATGACAGCAGAGCCACACGTTTACCGTTCTGGATCATCCGGCCCTTGCCGATCTCCAGCACTTCCGGAACCTCCGGCATGTCCACGCCTTCGCCTTCACCGCGCGGATAGCGGAAGGCAATGGGGCCGTCGTCATAGGCGGCGGCAGTGGCCACCATATGCGCCAGTTCAGCCTCATCCGCGGCGGCCATCACCACCATGCCCGGCAGGTTGGCCATATAGCCAATGTCAAAGCTGCCCGCATGGGTCGCCCCATCCGCGCCGACCAGACCGGCCCGGTCGATGGCAAAGCGGACTGGCAGGCGCTGGATCGCCACGTCATGCACCACCTGATCATAGCCGCGCTGCAGGAAGGTGGAATACATCGCACAGAACGGTTTCATCCCACCAGCTGCCAGCGCGGCGGCAAAGGTCACGCCATGCTGCTCGGCAATGCCCACGTCAAAACAGCGCGACGGGTATCGCTCAGCCATCAGGCTCAGACCGGTGCCATCGGGCATCGCCGCCGTAACGGCGCAGATCTTGTCATCCTCAGCCGCCAGCCGCACCAACTCCTTGCCAAAGACGGAGGTATAGGAGGGCGCGTTGGAGGGCGCTTTCTTTTGCTCGCCCGTCACCATGTCAAATTTGGCGGTGGCATGACCCTTGTCTCGGGCGGCCTCAGCAGGGGCATAGCCCTTGCCCTTCTTCGTCAGCACATGGATCAGGATCGGACCGGTGGCGCGGGCCTTCACGGTGCGCAGAACCGGCAACAGCTGGTCCATATCGTGGCCATCAATCGGCCCAAGGTAAGAAAAGCCCAAGCTTTCAAACAAGGTACCGCCGACGGCCATGCCCTTCAGCATATCTTTGGCGCGCTTGGCACCTTCGCGGAAGGGTTCAGGCAGCAGGGATGCGGCGCCCTTGGCCACGGCTTTCAACTCCTGAAAGGGTTCCTCAGCATAAAGGCGGGACAGATAGGATGACAGCGCCCCAACCGGCGGTGCAATCGACATTTCATTATCGTTCAGGATGACAATCAACCGCTTGCCCAGATGGCCTGCGTTGTTCATCGCCTCAAACGCCATGCCGGCCGACATCGATCCATCGCCGATCACCGCAATGGCGTCGCCCAGCCCCTCGGGCACCACACCACCCAGATCCCGCGCCACGGCAAAGCCAAGGGCCGCGCTGATTGACGTGGAACTATGCGCCGCGCCGAACGGGTCAAAGGGCGATTCCGAGCGTTTGGTGAAGCCGCTCAGCCCGTCCTTCATCCGCAATGTGCGAATGCGGTCGCGCCGACCGGTCAGGATCTTATGCGGATAGCACTGATGGGACACATCCCAGATGATCTTGTCGCGCGGGGTGTCAAACACCGCATGCAGCGCCGTGGTCAGTTCGACAACACCCAGACCTGCACCCAGATGGCCACCAGTGACCGAGACGGCAGAAATCGTTTCCTGCCGCAGCTCTTGCGCCACCTGCGTCAGCTGCGCGTCACTCAAGGATTTCAGATCTGCCGGGCGGGTGATCTGATCCAGAAGAGGGGTCTGGGGCCGGTCTGACATGGCAGCTCCTTGGGCGTGTTGCTTTGGCGGTGCACGCATTGTGCGGCTCAGCTATCGCGCGAGATAACGAAGCGCGCGGTGTCCTTCAAGGTTTCGGCGGCATCGCCATAGGGTGTCAGCGCATCACAAGCCTGTTCCATCAGGGTTTTGGCGCGCTTTTTCGCAGCGTCCAGTCCCAATAGCGACACAAAGGTGGCCTTGCCCGCATCGGCGTCCTTGCGGACGGCTTTGCCAACCTTTGCGGCATCGCCTTCCACATCCAAGATGTCATCTGCGATCTGAAAGGCAAGACCAAGCGCATCGGCATAGCGTCGCAGCGGGGCCTCATCCGCGCCAGCCATGACCGCGCCTGCGGTGGCAGACCAGGAAATAAGACAGCCGGTTTTGCGGTTCTGCAGGTGGGTGATTTGTTCCAGATCCAGCGGTCTGGTGGCGGTTTCTGCGGCGATATCCAGCATCTGTCCGGATACCATGCCGTCCTTGCCCGAAGCCTGCGCCAGGCCACGGATCAGCGTCAGCGCATGGGGGCCGATCCTGGGATCGGCGAGCAATTCAAACGCAAAGGTCTGCAGACTGTCGCCCGCCAGCACGGCCATCGCCTCATCCCATTTCCTGTGAACCGTGGGCTGGCCCCGCCGCAGATCGTCATCATCCATGCAGGGCAGATCATCATGCACCAGCGAGTAGGCGTGAATACATTCGATCGCCAGCGCCGCCTCTAGCGCCGCCGCCTCGGCAACGCCATGCAGGCGGGCGCTCTCCAGAACCAGAAACCCGCGCAGCATCTTGCCGCCGGTGACGGCATAGCGCATCGCGGCGTGCAGCGCGTCATCCCCGCCAAGCCGCGCATCCATATGCGTCGTGATACGGGTCTGGGCGTCCTTGAGCGCCTGCGCAAAGGGGCGCACAGGAGCAGGTTGCACGGTGGTATCTGCGGCAGTAGCCATGGATCAGCCAGCATCCAGAGGCTGGGTGCCGGTCGGAGTGCCCTTGGCATCCAGCGTGATCGCCGCGACTTTTTCCTCGGCCCGCTTCAGCTCATCCTCGCAACGTTTCTTCAGCTTGGCGCCGCGGTCATATAGCGCGATGGACGCATCCAGTGCCACATCGCCACGTTCCAGCTGGTCCACCACGGTTTCAAGCGCGCGCATGGCCTGCTCAAAGCTCAGCTCTTCAACGGGAGTTTCAGGGGTGGATGTGTCGGTCATGTGCCTGCCTCTATCAATTCTTCCACATGGGCTTTGGCCGCTGCGGCCAGCGCGTTCAGATCATATCCCCCTTCCAAAGTCGAGACGATACGACCGCCGCAAAGCTCCGCCGCCAGCGCACATAGCTCGCGGCTGAGCCAGCGAAAATCCTCGGTGCTCCAATTGAGTTCGGCAAGCGGATCGTCCTGATGGGCGTCAAATCCAGCCGAAACAATGATCAGCTCCGGCTTAAAGGCCCGCAGCCGCGGAAAAGCCTGATCAACATAGGCTGCTTTCATCTGCACGCCGCCCGATCCGGGCGGCAGGGGCAGGTTCAGGATCTGGCCGTGGACGCCATCTTCCTCCGGGCGGCCCGATCCGGGCCAAAGCGGCATCTGCTGGCTGGAAATGAACAGCGCACGCGGCTCATCCCACAACAAATCCTGTGTGCCGTTGCCGTGATGCACATCGAAATCCACCACGGCCACACGGGCCAACCCGTGGTGATCCAGCGCGTGTTTCGCTGCCAGTGCTGCATTGCCGAAAAAACAGAACCCCATGGCGGTGTCGGTTTCCGCGTGATGGCCGGGCGGGCGCACCGCAGCAAATGCGTTCTGTGCCTCACCGCCCAGTACCATATCCACCGCGCGCACTGCTGCCCCTGCTGCGCGAAACGCCGCATCCAGCGAGCCTGGCGACAGGAAGGTATCCCCATCAATCCGGCCAAACCCCTCCTTTGGCAGCGCCTTGCGCAGATCCGCGAGATAGCTGGCCGGGTGAATGCGCAGGATATCATCCTCTGCCGCCATCGGCGCGGTGACACGGGTCGGCCTCAGCCCCTCAAGCGCATGCAGAACATGCTCCAAACGGGCCACCCGCTCGGGATGGCCCTCGGGCGTCACATGGGTCAGACAATCAGCATGGGTGATCAAGGCAGTGGTCATGAGAGGTCCCCGTTTCTTCTAGCCAGAAATAGTCCCGCCGGAGGCACAGAAAAACCGCGCAGCGGCTCCGGAACTCTGGGCCTAATCCGGCGCCAGCATATATCCTGCACCGCGCACCGTCTGCAGATATTGCGGCTGCTTCGGGTTGGGCTCGATCTTGCGCCGCAGCCGGGTGATCTGAACATCCACGGCGCGTTCCTGCGCCTGACCACGGTCGCGGCCCAAATCTTCCACCAGCTTGGTCCGGCTCACCGGCTCGCCCGGACAGGCGGAGAAGATCTTCATCAGCTGGTTTTCCGTGCCGGTCAGGCGGATCAGCTCCTCGCCCTGCCACATCTCGCCGCGCTCAATATCATAGCGGATTGGTCCCAGATGCAGCACCTTGGGGGCGGCTTCGCTGGCGGCGGGCTCTGGCATCCGTCGCAGGATCGCATTGATCCGTAACAGTAGCTCCTTGGGTTCGAACGGTTTGGACAGATAGTCATCCGCGCCCGCTTCCAGCCCTTCGATGCGGTCTTCGGTCTCGCCCTTCGCCGTCAAAAGCAGAATCGGTGTGGCGATGGTTTCGCGCAGCGACCGGGTGAGAGAAATCCCATCCTCGCCCGGCATCATCACATCCAGCACGATCAGATCGAAATCCAGCCCCGACAGAACCCGCCGGGCATGGGCCGCATCGCGCGCGGCGGTGACCAGGAACCCGGCGCGCATCAGGAATTTTTTCAACAGGCCCCGGATGCGTTCATCATCATCGACGATCAGCAGGTGGGAATCAAAACTCGTCATGTGCCGGTCTCCCGTAACTTGGCGTAAGCGCGGCGCATATCGGAATCCATCATCGACTCTAGCACACGTTTAAAGCCCTGTACGGCCTCTGGCCCTGCATCCTTATAGGCGGCGCGCATTCGGGCGCGCTGGGCATCTGATAGGCTGGTTTCCAGCGCACGCCCTTTGTCGGTCAGAAACAGATGTCGTTCACGCTTGTCAGTGACGCCGACACGGCTTTCGACCAGACCATCGCCGATCAATGCGCGCAACACCCTGTTCAGCGATTGCTTGGTGACGCCGAGGATGGACAAGAGATTGTTCACCGTGGTGCCTGGTGCCCGATTGATAAAATGGATCGCCCGGTGGTGTGCCCGGCCATAGGCCAATTCTGCCAAAATCCGGTCCGGGTCTGCGGTAAATCCGCGATAGGCAAAGAACATCGCCTCGATGCCCTGCCGCAACTGCTCATCCGTCAGAAACAGCAGGCTTTCGCCGCCAAATCCCTGCCCCGGTCGCCCTTCTGCCATGGGTCTCTCCCTGTTGTGCTGAGGTCATTTTAAGTCAGCGTTGTTGACATTCCAAGTCCGAAGATGTATCGAATCGCAGGTTTAGCGCAATATTATGTCCGAACCGGTCATATACGGCGCAACTTATGGAAATTTGGCGAGACATTAGGAGGTGCGCCATGGCAGGTTATGATGATCGGGACGGTTTGATCTGGATGGATGGTGAGATGGTCAACTGGCGCGATGCCAAGGTCCACATCCTCAGCCATGCGATGCATTACGCCTCCTCCGTCTTCGAGGGAGAGCGGGCCTATAACGGCAAAATCTTCAAAAGCCGCGAACATTCCGAGCGGTTGATCGCCTCGGCAGAGGCGCTGGATATGCCGATGCCTTACACCGTCGATCAGATCGAAGCGGCGAAGGAGGAAGCCCTGAAAGCCTCTGGTCTGCAGGATGCCTATGTGCGGGCGGTTGTATGGCGTGGCTCGGGCGAGGATATGGGTGTCGCGTCGGCGAAAAACCCGGTGCGCATGGCCATCGCAGTCTGGGGCTGGGGCGCCTATTACGGCGATGCCAAGATGCAGGGCGCCAAGCTGGACATCGCAGAGTGGAAACGCCCAAGCCCGGAAACGATCCCGGTGCACGCCAAGGCCGCGGGCCTCTACATGATCTGCACCATCTCGAAGCATAAAGCCGAGGCCAAGGGCTGCTCGGATGCGCTGTTCATGGACTATCGCGGCTACGTGGCCGAGGCGACTGGCGCCAATATCTTCTTCGTGAAGGATGGTGAGGTCCACACGCCGAAACCCGACTGTTTCCTGAACGGCATCACCCGCCAGACTGTGATCGGCATGCTGAAGGATCGCGGCATCACCGTGCATGAACGCCACATCATGCCGGAAGAGTTGGATGGGTTCGAACAGTGCTGGCTGACCGGCACTGCAGCAGAGGTTACCCCCGTTGGCCAGATCGGCCCGCATAGCTTTGAGGTGGGGGAACTGACCCAAGACATCGCCAAGGCTTATGAAAAGCTGGTGCGCAGCTGATCATCCAGCCGTTTCAGATCCAGTTAAAATGCAAAAGCGCGGAGTAACCTCCGCGCTTTTTCCGTATGAGCCCGGTCCCTGCGTGCAGGGGCCGGGCGTGAATCAGAACAGGTATCAGACCAGTTCAGTTGTGACGGTCACATTGCCACGCACGGCGTTGGAATAGGGGCAGATCTTGTGGCCCGCCTCGGTCACGGCCTTTGCCTCCTCGGGGGAGAGGCCGGGCAGCGCCACCTTCAGTGCTACGGTCAGACCAAAACCGCCCTCGTCACGCGGGCCAATGCCAACCTCAGCGTGGACCGACACATCATTCGGGACCTTGGCCAGGCTGTCGTCCTGCGTGGTCGCGAATTTCATCGCGCCGATGTAGCAGGCCGCATAGCCTGCTGCGAACAGCTGCTCGGGGTTGCTGCCGTTGCCGCCACCACCCATCTCCTTGGGTGGATCCAGATCAAAGCTAAGGTCGCTGTCGTGAATGCTGGCCTTGCCATCGCGGCCACCGGTTGCAGTGGCTGATGCGGTATAGACGGGGGAGACGCTCATGGCGGGATCCTTTCCTGTGTCACTGTCGGAGTTCTTTATATCGTGTGCGATATAAATGGGTCTCCTTGCGCCAACGTCAAGTCCTTGCAGGTGGATCGTGTGCGATTTAAATTACCCCCATGACCGATGCGCCTTTTCCTGACATCCCGGATACGCCGGATCTTCTGTGTTTTGCGATCTATTCGGCAAATCACGCGTTGACCCGGCTTTACCGTCCTTTGCTGGCGCCTTTAGGGCTGACCTACCCGCAATATCTGGTGTTGATCTCGCTCTATCATGCTGACGGGCAGACAGTCGGGGCGTTGGGCCAGCGTTTGGATCTGGAGACCAATACGCTGACGCCCTTGCTGAAACGGATGGAGGTTGCGGGTTTCCTGTCACGGGTCCCCAACCCTGAAGATGACCGCAGCCGATTGGTGCAGCTGAGCGCAAAAGGCCGGAATCTGGCGGTGCGGGCGGGCGAGATCACCGCCTGCGCGGTTGAGGAGATGGGCGGCGATCTTCAGGATATTCTGGACCTGCGCGACAGGGTCAATGCGCTGCGGGCACGAATGGCGGCCAAGTAGAGCACGGCGCAGGCCGTGGTTTACCCTTTCGGATCGGTGACAGATCGCGCCTTGCCGCGTTCCAGCCCCAACCGGCTTTCGCGCCAGATCACCAGCACATTGCCCGCGATCACCAGCCCGGCCCCGATAAGCATCACCAACGTTGGCAGTTCATTGAACCAGATGTAGCCCAGCAGGATTGCAAACAGCATTGAGGAATAGTCGTACGGCGCCAGCATGGAGGCAGGGGCAAACCGATAGGACGATGTGACGAGGATCTGCGCCACGCCCCCGACCAGACCCGCGCTGATCAACAGTACCAGCGTGGTTGGATCGGGCCAGACCCAGCCAAAAGGCAGCGTGCAGAGCGACAGAATCGACGCGGTGAGCGAGAAATAGAACACGATGGCTGCGGTATGCTCTGTCATCACCATGCGGCGGATGTGGATCTGCACCAGCCCCCGCGCTACGGTTGCGATCAGGATCAGGATCGCCCCCAGTGTGGCTGTATCGCCAAGGTTGCCGCTGCCCAATCGGGGCCAGAGCATCACCAGAACCCCGATCAATCCAATGGTCACAGCGCTGATGCGGATCAGCCTGATCCGCTCGCCCAGCAAAACCGCCGCCAGAATGAGTGTGAAGATCGGAGTCGCATAGCCAATCGCCGTGACCTCGGGCAGCGGCAGCATCCCCAGCCCCATGAAGGTCATGCCCATCGCCGTCGTCCCGAGTATTCCGCGCAGGAAATGGCCACCGGGACGGGTGGTCTTTAGCCCGCGCGGCAGCTGGCCGCGCAGGGTCAGCCAGATCAGGATCACCGGGATGGCAAAAAACGATCGGAAAAACACGGCCTCACCGGCAGGGACCACATCGGATGTTGCCTTGATGATCGCGGACAGCCCTGTGAACAGGGCAATCGCCGCCAGTTTCAGCGCGATGGCCCGGCCCGGTTGATGCGATGTTAAGGATTTCACCATGCGCAGACCCTGCGCCCAAGCGTCGGAAAGTGCAACGGGTTGATTTTCCCACCCGGCTTTGTCCAAGGTCACGCAACGCTGCAACCACCCGTCGCCCCGCTGCAAGGAGTCCTTCGATGTATGACGCCAATCCTCTGATCCGCCACCTGCGTGCTGCGTCCCTGGATCGCGAGGACGCCCTGTTTGCCACCCGTCCCGGTGCGGATCCGGTTGGCTATGGCGAACTGTTTGCGGGGGCGGAACGTATGGCAGCCGCACTTGTTTCACGTGGAGTTGCGCCGGGCGATCGTGTGGCTGCGCAGGTGGACAAATCCCTCGCCGCGATTCAGCTCTATCTGGGTACGGTAATGGCCGGGGCAATCTTTCTGCCGCTCAATCCGGCCTACACCGAAGCTGAGGTTGCCTATTTCATCGGGGATGCCACGCCGCGTGTGTTTGTCTGTAACCCTGTGCGGCACGAGAGTCTGCGCGCCGTGGCGGGCGAGGCCACAGTATTGACGCTGGATGGTGAAGGGCAGGGCAGCCTTGCGGATCTGGCGGCTGGGCACGCGGGGTTCGAACCGATTGAGCGGAAACCATCGGATCTGGCGGCAATTCTTTATACCTCGGGCACCACGGGCCGGTCCAAAGGGGCGATGCTCAGCCATGAAAACCTCTATTCCAACTCACTGACCCTACGCGACTACTGGCAGTTCACCGCCGAAGATGTGCTAATCCATGCACTGCCGATCTTTCACACGCACGGTCTGTTCGTTGCCACCAATGTGGCCCTTCTGGCGGGGGCACAGGTGGTGCTGCTGCCCGGTTTTGATGCGGAGGCGATTCTGGCAGCAATGCCAAATGCCACGGCGCTGATGGGGGTGCCGACCTTCTACACGCGGCTTTTGGTGGACGCGCGGCTGACCCCCGATCTGGCGGCCAATATGCGGCTGTTCATTTCTGGCTCGGCGCCACTGCTGGTGGAGACCCACGAGCAGTGGGAGGCGCGTACCGGTCACCGTATTCTGGAGCGCTACGGGATGACCGAAACCAATATGAGCACCTCAAACCCCTATGATGGTGTGCGGGTTGCGGGCACTGTTGGCCCGCCGCTGCCAGGGGTTGAGGCGCGGGTGACGCTGGACAATGCGGAGATCCCGCTGGGCGAAATTGGCGTGCTGGAAGTGCGCGGCCCGAATGTGTTTCAGGGTTACTGGCAGATGCCGGAGAAAACCGCCGAGGAACTGCGCCCGGATGGCTGGTTCATCACCGGCGATCTCGCCAAGATCGACAGCAACGGCTACGTCATCATAGTGGGCCGGGAAAAGGATCTGGTGATATCCGGTGGTTTCAACGTCTACCCGAAGGAGGTCGAGACGCTGATCGACGATTTGCCCGGCGTATTGGAAAGTGCGGTGATCGGCGTGCCGCATCCCGATTTCGGCGAGGCCGTTGTGGCTGTGGTGGTCCCGACAGAGGAAGGCACCGATGCTGCATCCATCCAAGCGGCGCTGTCGGAACATCTGGCAAAGTTCAAACAGCCCAAGCATATAGCGCTGATGGATGAGCTGCCGCGCAACACCATGGGTAAGGTGCAGAAAAAAGCGCTGCGCGAGACATTCGCCCAGCTGTTTACCTGACTACAGGGGGGGCGCCGTCTCACGTCCGACCTTGGCGGTGAGCGGAGACAGGATTAGCCGCCGATGTGGCCCTGATTCTCGCCCACCTGACCACGATGCAGCAGCAGGTGATCCAGGATCACGCAGGCCATCATTGCCTCTGCCACCGGCACTGCACGGATGCCTACACAGGGGTCATGGCGGCCCTTGGTGATGACTTCGGCGGCGCTGCCATCCTTGCGGATCGATTGGCGCGGCGTCAGGATCGAGGAGGTAGGTTTCACTGCGAAGCGGATGACAACATCCTGCCCGGTGGAAATCCCGCCCAAAATCCCGCCGGAATGGTTCGACGAATAAACTGGCTGGCCATCCTCGCCGAGGAAGATCTCATCGGCGTTTTCGGACCCTTTCAGAAGCGCGGCGTTCATGCCTTCGCCGATCTCGACGGCTTTCACCGCGTTGATCGACATCATCGCTGCGGCCAGATCGGTGTCCAGCTTGCCATAGATCGGTGCGCCGATGCCTGCGGGCACGCCTCGGGCGACAACCTCAATCACAGCGCCAACTGAATCGTGATCCTTGCGCAGCCCCTGTAGGTAATTTTCCCAGTCCTGAACGGCGCCGGCATCGGGGATCCAGAAATCATTCTGGTCGATGGCGTCCCAGTCAAAGCGGCTGCGGTCGATTTCCATCTCGCCCATCCGGGTCATGTAGCCTTTGATTTCCAGGCCGGGCACCAGCGCCTTGATCGCCTCCCGAGCAACACCGCCAGCGGCCACGCGGGCCGCCGTTTCGCGGGCGGAGGAACGCCCGCCGCCACGATAGTCGCGGTTGCCGTATTTTTGGAAATAGGTGATGTCGGCATGGCCGGGGCGGAAGGTCTGGGCGATATCGCCGTAATCCTTGGAGCGCTGATCGGTGTTTTCGATCATCAGCTGAATCGGTGTGCCGGTCGATTTGCCCTCGAACACACCGGACAGGATTTTGACCGCGTCAGGTTCGTTGCGCTGGGTCATGTTCTTGTTCTGACCGGGGCGGCGTTTGTCGAGCCACTGCTGCAGCATCTCGGCATCGACCGGGACATTGGGCGGGCAGCCATCAACCGTCGCACCCAGAGCGGGTCCGTGGCTTTCGCCCCAGGTGGTGACGCGGAACAAATGGCCAAAGCTGTTGATCGACATGGGCGCGGTCTCCTTTGCGGGATTGCTTAGCGGGGGTGGGCGGCTCTCTCAAGGGCTTTCCTGTGTTTCTCAGCTCGTTGGGGGCGCTGCCCCCGCCACCCCTTGGGCGGCTCCCCCGGGATATTTCCGGCCAGAAGATGGGGCGTGTTTACCTGGCAGAAAGGACAGGCAGACTCCCCCAATGTTTCGCGTGCGAAACAATTGGTCAGCTCTGCTGTCGTTCTTTGAAAAGATGCGAGGCGGCTATCGCTTGTCTTTCGCCGGCCTGCCGCTTAGGGTCCGCGCCACCTCGGGGTGCGCCTTCGGCGCTGAGATCACACCCGTAGAACCTGAACCGGCTAGAACCGGCGGAGGGAAGGTATGGACTGGCTCCACCCTTGCCCCTCGTCGCGATGGAGGATGCCATGAAACATCTTGTACTTGCAGCGGGACTGCTGGGCGCTACGGCAGCCTATGCCGATACGCCTGAATTGATTGTCTATACATACGACAGCTTCGTCTCTGACTGGGGACCGGGTCCGGCCGTCGAGAAAGCCTTTGAGGCGACCTGTGGCTGTGATCTGAAACTGGTCGGCGCAGGCGACGGCGCGGCGTTGTTGGCGCGGGTGAAGCTGGAGGGCGCACGCTCTGACGCTGATGTGGTGCTGGGGCTCGATACCAATCTGACCGCAGCGGCCAAGGCGACAGGTCTGTTTGCGGATCATGCGGTCAGTGCCGATTATGCGCTGCCCTTCGCCTGGGAGGACGCCACTTTCGCCCCTTATGACTGGGGCTATTTTGCCTTCGTTCACAAGGCGGGAATGGACGCGCCTGCGAATTTTGCCGAGCTGGCCGAAAGTGATCTGAAGATCGTCATTCAGGATCCGCGCTCGTCTACGCCGGGTCTGGGGTTGTTGATGTGGGTGAAAGCGGCCCATGGCGACAAGGCGCCCGAGATCTGGGACGGGCTGGCGGACAATGTGCTGACCGTGACCAAAGGCTGGTCCGAAGCCTATGGTCTGTTCCTGGAGGGGGAGGCCGATATGGTGCTGTCCTATACCACCTCGCCCGCCTATCATCTGATTGCTGAGGAAGATGACAGCAAGGCGGCAGCGGTGTTTGACGAAGGTCACTACATGCAGGTCGAAGTTGCCGGTAAGCTTGCGAACAGTGACCAGCCGGAGCTGGCGGATCAGTTCCTTGCCTTCATGGTGTCGGACGCATTCCAATCGGTCATCCCGACCACCAACTGGATGTATCCGGCAGTGACCCCAGCTGATGGGTTGCCCAAAGGGTTTGAGACTCTGGTGGCACCGGAAAAATCGCTGCTGCTGAGCGAAGACGAGGCTGCGGCGCTGCGCGATGTGGCGCTGGACGAATGGCTGACCGCGCTCAGCCGTTAAGATCCCGTTGGGGTCTGGGCGTCGCTGCCTGTGTGGCGGCGCTGATCCTTGGGGCACTGGCCGCAGTGGTCTGGCGCGCCGAGGTTGGGCGCGGGCTTGGGTTTGCTGATTGGGCTGCTATTCGGTTCACTTTAATGCAGGCGGTGCTCTCGGCTGTTGTCAGCGTGGTGCTGGCGGTGCCGGTTGCCCGGGCGCTGGCGCGGCGGCGATTCCCGGGGCGGCGCCTGCTGATCGCCCTCATGGGCGCGCCGTTTATCCTGCCGGTGATCGTGGCAATCCTTGGCATTCTTGCGGTATTTGGCCGCTCCGGCTGGCTGAGCGATTTTCTGGGCCTGTTCGGGTTTGAGCCGGTGCAGATCTATGGGTTGCACGGAGTTGTGCTGGCGCATGTGTTTTTCAATCTGCCACTGGCGACGCGGCTGATCCTGCAGGGCTGGCAAGAGATCCCGGCAGAACGGTTTCGGCTGGCGGCGCAGATCAATGCAGACAGTCGAGCGATGTGGCAGCTGCTGGAAGCGCCGATGCTGCGGCAGGTGGTGCCCGGCGCGCTGGCGGTGGTGTTTGCGATCTGCCTGTCAAGCTTTGCGGTGGCGCTGACGTTGGGGGGCGGGCCGCGGGCCACTACCATTGAACTGGCGATCTATCAGGCGTTTCGATTTGATTTTGATCTGGGCCGCGCGGCGATGTTGTCCGGGGTTCAACTGTTGTTGACCGGTGGCGCGGCGCTGGTGGCCCTGCGGGTGGCCACGGGGGAAGGCTTTGGCGCGGGACTGGACCGCCCGGTACGGCGCTGGGACGGGCGGGGGAGTCTCGCACGCGTCGCGGACGCCGTATGCATCATCGGTGCTGCGGTGTTTTTGTTGCTTCCGCTGAGCGCGATTGTGATCTCTGGCCTGCCGGGACTGGTGTCGATGGGGGCGTCGGTCTGGTTGGCGGCGGTGTATTCGGCGCTGATTGCCGGGGTCAGCACGCTGGTGTTGCTGGCGATGGCCTTGCCGATGGCGGTTGCGGTGGCGCTGGGCCGGGGCGGGCTGGTCGAGCTGTCGGGCCTGCTGGGGCTGGCAGTGTCGCCACTGGTGATCGGCACCGGCCTGTTTATTCTGATCTATCCTGTGGCGGATCCCTTTGCACTGGCTTTGCCGGTGACGGCAATGGTCAATGCGCTGATGTCGCTGCCCTTTGCGCTGCGCATTCTGATTCCACGGGTGCGCGAGATCCTGGCGCGTTACGGCCGTCTGGCGATGTCACTCGACATGCGGGGGTGGGTGTTTGTCTGGCGTGTGCTGCTGCCCCGGCTGCGCCCGCAGATTGGCTTTGCCGCCGGGTTGGCGGCTGCGCTGTCGATGGGGGATCTCGGTGTCATTGCGCTGTTTGCCGATTCTGAAACAGCAACCTTGCCCTTGCAGGTCTATCGTCTGATGGGGGCTTACCGGATGGAGGCAGCCTCGGGTGGGGCGCTCTTGCTTTTGTGCCTGTCCATGGGAGCGTTTTATATTCTCGACCGGGGAGGTCGTCGCCATGCTGAGACTTGAGAACTGCCGATTGGATAACGGCGGCTTTATCGTGCGCGCGGATCTGTCGGTTGCGGCGGGTCAGCGGGTGGCGGTGATTGGCCCCTCTGGTGCGGGCAAGACCACGCTGATCGAGGCCATCGCGGGGTTTGTTCCGATCACGGCCGGAACGCTGTCCTGGCAGGGGCGCGCGCTGACCGATGTATTGCCGGGGGAGCGGCCCATCGCGATGCTGTTTCAGGACGGCAATCTGTTTCCGCATCTGAGCGTGGCGCAAAACGTGGGTCTTGGGATCCGCCCGAATCTGCGCCTGAGTGCTGAGGAGCAGGACAAGGTGCGCGCAGCGATCGCGCGGGTGGGATTGGCGGGTATGGAAGATCGCAAACCCGCCGCGCTTTCGGGGGGACAGCAGAGCCGCGTGGCGCTGGGACGCGTATTGGTGCAGGGGCGTGATCTGTTGCTGCTGGATGAGCCTTTCGCGGCACTTGGACCAGCGCTGAAGGCGGAAATGCTGGATCTGGTGGCAGAACTGGCGGCGGAGACCGGGGCCACGGTGCTGATGGTCAGCCATGATCCTGCGGATGCGCGCCGGATTGCCGGTCAGGTGGTGGTGGTGGCGGAGGGTGAAGCCCACCCGCCAATGGCGACGGCGGAGTTGCTGGACAATCCGCCGCCTGCGCTGAAGGCCTATCTGGGATAGGCCCTCGCGCCTGAAGGTCAGGCGCCAAACGCCTCTTTGCGGGTCTTGGTAATCATCAGCGCCGCATTGGCCGCCTCGCGCCCCTTGTCGACGAAATGAGCGCGGTAGATGGCGTTGTGATGATCGGTTTCCTGATAGTGGTGTGGCGTCAGCGAGACGGACAGGACAGGCACGTTGGTCTCCATCCCGGCCTGCATCAGACCATCCACCACAGCCTGTGCCACAAAATCGTGGCGATAGATGCCGCCATCCACCACAAAGGCAGCGCAGGCGATGGCATCGTATTTGCCGGTCTTGGCCAGTTCTTTGGCCAGAAGCGGCATTTCAAAGGCGCCGGGAACATCGAACACGTCGATCTGCTCGGCGGGGATCAGCTCCTGAAAGCCCTCCAGCGCGCGATCAACGATATCGGAATGCCAGTGCGCCTTGATGAAGGCAAATCGGGTGTGTGTCATTGTGGTATCTCCTATAGGTTTGACACGTCACCCAAGGCGATCACGAGTGATGAGGGCACACGTCCCCCGCGGCCCTGTCACACGTTCTCTTCCATCCGGACTATGACCGTCGGCTCTGGAGTTGCACCAGATCTGCTAGACATCATTTCCAGCGTGTTCACAGCCCGAAGAATGGGAACCGGTTTTCGGCTCAAGCTGTGACGTCACTCAAAATGACCGCTCGCGGGCTTACGGGGCTGGCCCGCTTACCGCCGGTGGGGAATTTCACCCCGCCCTGAGAACAGCGCGACCATGGCGGCAAGACAGGTCAAAGGCAAGAGAAAGAGCGCCGGTGCCGCACGGCAAAGGGGGGTTTTCCTACCGGCCTGCGCAGCTAGAGTGGAACGCGACCGGCCAGATTATCATCAAAAGGACATTCGACATGAAACTCTATCACGCGCCGACCTCTCCCTATGTACGCAAGGTCATGGTGCTGCTGCACGAGACCGATCAGTTGGCAGATGTGGAGCTGCGCCCGGTTGCCACGACGCCGATCTCTCCGGCCAGTGATCTGAGGGCGGCCAATCCGCTGGCAAAGATCCCGGCGCTGGAGCGGGCCGATGGTGCGACGCTTTATGACAGCCGGGTGATCTGCGCCTATCTGGCAGACCGCGCTGGCAATGCGCTTTATGCTGGCGGCTGGGACACGCGGGTGCTGGAGGCGACGGCGGATGGTATTATGGAGGCGGCTGTATTTCTGTCCTATGAAAAGCGTCTGCGCCCCGCAGACAAGCAGTGGCCCGAGTGGATCGAAGGGCAGAGCGGCAAGGTGCTGGGGGGCTGTGCCGCGCTGAACACCCGCTGGATGTCACATTTGCAAGGCCCCTTGCGGATTGGCCAGATCGCGGTCGCCTGTGCGCTGGCCTATGTGGATTTCCGCCACCCGGATATGGGGTGGCGCAACGGCAATGAGGCGCTGGCAGAGTGGTTTGCCGCATTCGATTCGCGCCCGTCGATGCAGGCGACACGCCCGCCGGAAAGCTGAGCTCTGGCGCAGGTGGCCCCTTGAATTCGAGGGTGCCTGCGCAAATATGTAAGGCTGTTTGCAACAGTTGTGCATAATTACTTGCGGATGCGTCCATCTGCGCGCCTATGACCGCTGGACGAAAGCCCTTCTCCCCGCTAGATACCCGCGATGAGTCACTGCGTTCTTTGCGCAGTGAATGCGCATGTTTGCCCTAAACGGGCGCTGGAATTGGAGAAAACCTCGTGTCCCACGCAGAAGACAACGAAGGAACCCGGAGAGATTTCCTCTACTACGCCACTGCCGGCGCCGGGGCAGTGACTGCGGGTGCCGCAATTTGGCCCCTGGTCAACCAGATGAACCCCTCGGCTGACGTTCAGGCTCTGTCCTCGATCATCGTGGATGTGAGCGGCGTGGAAGTCGGGACTCAGCTCTCGGTTATGTTCCTTGGCAAGCCGGTGTTCATTCGCCGCCGTACCGAGGAAGAAATCGAAGAAGCCCGTGCTGTCGATCTGGCGGAACTGCCTGATCAGCAGGACCGCAATGCGAACAAACCTGGTCTGGACGCATCCGATGAAAACCGCACCCTGGATGACGCTGGCGAATGGCTGGTGATGATGGGTGTGTGTACCCACCTCGGTTGCGTGCCGCTGGGTGACGGTGCAGGCGATTTCAACGGCTGGTTCTGCCCCTGCCATGGTTCGCACTACGACACTGCCGGTCGTATCCGCAAAGGCCCCGCACCCGAGAACCTGCCGGTTCCGGCCGCGGAGTTCATCGACGAAACCACCATCCAACTGGGATAAGGGAGGCACATATGTCCGGCATTCCGCACGATCATTACGAGCCGAAAACCGGTGGCGAGAAGTGGCTTCACAGCCGTCTGCCCATCGTCGGCCTGATCTACGACACCATCATGATCCCCACGCCCAAGAACCTGAACTGGTTGTGGATTTGGGGCATTGTCCTGGCCTTCTGTCTGGCCATGCAAATTGTCACCGGTATCATTCTGGTGATGCATTACACCCCGCATGTGGATCTGGCGTTTTCCTCCGTTGAGCACATCATGCGCAACGTGAACGGCGGCTTTATGATCCGCTACCTGCACGCCAATGGCGCGTCGCTGTTCTTCATCGCGGTCTATATCCACATCTTCCGTGGTCTCTATTATGGCTCCTACAAGGCGCCGCGCGAGATCACGTGGATCATCGGTATGCTGATCTATCTGATGATGATGGGCACCGCATTCATGGGCTATGTTCTGCCCTGGGGTCAGATGTCCTTCTGGGGCGCGACCGTGATCACCGGCCTGTTTGGCGCGATCCCGTTCATCGGCGAGCCGATCCAGACCCTGCTTCTGGGTGGTCCGGCCGTGGACAATGCCACGCTGAACCGCTTCTTCTCGCTGCACTACCTGCTGCCGTTTGTGATTGCCGGTCTCGTGATCGTCCACATCTGGGCGTTCCACACCACGGGCAACAACAACCCGACCGGTGTTGAGGTGCGTCGTGGCTCCAAGGAAGAAGCTAATAAAGACACGCTGCCGTTCTGGCCTTATTTCGTGATCAAGGATTTCCTTGGTCTGGCGGTCGTGCTGGTGATCTTCTGGGCCATCGTCGGCTTTATGCCGAACTACCTGGGGCATCCGGACAACTACATCGAGGCCAACCCGCTGCAGACCCCTGCGCATATCGTTCCGGAGTGGTACTTCCTGCCGTTCTACGCGATCCTGCGGGCCTTCACCTCTGAAGTCTGGGTTGTGCAAATTGCGTCCTTCGTCACCGGTGGTATCGTGGATGCCAAGTTCTTTGGTGTTCTGGCGATGTTTGGTGCGATTGCAGTGATGGCGCTGGCGCCCTGGCTGGACACCAGCCGCGTGCGCTCCGGTCGTTTCCGCCCGCAGTTCAAATGGTGGTTCCTCTTGCTGGTCATCGACTTCTTCGCCCTGATGTGGCTGGGTGCGATGCCTGCGGAAGAACCCTATGCGTCGATCTCCCTGGTCGCTTCGGCTTATTGGTTCGGCTACTTCCTGGTTATTCTGCCCCTGCTGGGCGTGATCGAGAAGCCGCTGGCCATTCCGGAGACCATCGAAGCCGATTTTGATGCCCATTATGGCAAGAAATCTGGCGCTGACGCCACGCCGGCTGAGTAATTGAGAAGGACAGCAACCATGTTGAAAAAACTTGCAACCGGTGCCGCCTTCGCTCTGGCGCTCGTTCCTGCCGCATCTTTTGCGGCAGGCGGAGCAGGCCATGTCGAAGACTACGACTTCTCTTTTGAAGGCCCGTTCGGCACCTATGACACCAACCAGCTGCAGCGCGGCTTGCAGATCTACACCGAGGTCTGCGCGGCCTGCCACGGTCTGAAACAGGTGCCGCTGCGCACGCTGGCAGACGAGGGCGGACCGAACCTGCCTGCGGATCAGGTCCGTGCCTATGCGGCTGATAACTTCAGTGTTTATGATCCGGAACTGGATGAGGACCGCCCGGCGAAGCCGACGGATCACTTCCCGGAGAACAACAACGCTGGTGCTCCTGACCTGTCGCTGATGGCGAAGGCGCGCGCAGGCTTCCACGGGCCCTATGGTCTGGGTCTGAACCAGATGTTCAAAGGCATGGGTGGCGCCGAATATATCGCCTCTCTGCTGGCGGGCTACACTGGTGAAACCAAGGAAGAAGCGGGCACCACTTTCTATGAGAACACCGCCTTCCCGGGTGGCTGGATCTCCATGGCGCCGCCGATTTCGGATGAGCAGGTCGAATTCATCGATGGCGCGCCGACCGATGTGGAAAGCCTGTCTCAGGACGTCGCGGCTTTCCTGATGTGGACCGCAGAGCCGAAGATGATGGCACGCAAGCAGGCTGGTTTTGTCGGCGTGCTGTTCCTGACGCTGCTGTCGGTGCTGCTGTATCTGACCAACAAGCGCCTCTGGGCGCCGCATAAAGGCAAGAAAACCAGCTAAGCCGGTTATGTCTTCAAGAACAATAAACCCCCGCACGGTCCTGCCCTGCGGGGGTTTATTTTTTGATCCTCAAGATGGGGCGCTGCCCCTCTGCCCTGCGGGCATTCACCCCGGAGTATTTTGGGAAAGATGACGGGGCAGGGCGCGCTGAGGCTGCTGTCAGGCGAAGAAGCGGGAGCGGGGTCTTGGGGTCTCGAGATGCGTGAAGAGCGTTCGGGCCATATCTGCGGCCGGGGGGCTGCCATCAAATTCCAGGTCATATCGGAGCCCATCATGGACATGCGCCGCATCTCGTGCGGCGCTGCCTGCTGGTCTGTTGCCTCGGACCCTCTCGCGCTGATTGAGCGTCGCGAGCGGCGGGCGCAACCCGATGAAGACAATATCATGGTGGCTCAGCAGGGCCTGTAGCTCAGCGTGCCAGCCGGGGGTGTCGAGGATATGTTCGATGATCAGGTCGTTCCCGGCCTCGGCAAAGCCGGCAATCATGCGGTGGAAGCCGGCGAAGAACGCCGGACGCGCTGCGTGCCAATCGGGATAATCCGCAGGCCGCCAGGCACCACTGTCGCGCAGGTGATCAATGGAAAGATGCAGGAAAGGCCGCGAAGCCTGATCCCGCAATGCGGTTGCAAGCGTGGATTTGCCGCTGCTGGAGGCGCCATGGAGGAAGAGGATGAGAGCCATTGATGTGTCTGTCTCCCGGCCGATAGGCACCCACTGCGCGAGGTCAGGCTGTGAGCTGTGTGCCCGTGATCCCGGTTGGTGTGGCGGTCACGATCTGCCCTTCGATCTGAGGGGCGGCAAAGGTGACTTCGGTGAATTGTTCGGTTCGGCCCATGTGCGGATTTTCCATCAAAATCTGATGAGCTTTACCCACTGCCGCGGTCAGATGCGTCTGAACCTGGGCGTCACCCGCGGCGCGCAGGCGGGCGGCGCGTTCCTTGATCAGAGGGCCGTTGACCTGGCTGGGGATCCGGGCTGCGGGCGTGCCCTCACGCTTTGAGTAGGGGAAGACATGCAGCCAGGTAAGATCGCAGTCGCTGACCAGCTTCAGCGAATTCTCGAAATGGGCATCGGTTTCGGTCGGAAAGCCTGCGATGATATCGGCGCCGAAGGTCATCTCCGGGCGAAGTTTGCGGGCCTCCTCGCAGAAGCGGATCGCATCATCGCGGAGGTGGCGTCGGGCCATGCGTTTCAGTATGAGATCATCGCCGTGCTGTAGAGACAGGTGCAGATGTGGCATCAGACGGGGTTCTGTTGCGATCGCCTGCATCAGGTTGTCATCTACCTCAATCGAATCGATCGAGGAAATCCGCAGGCGTGGCAGATCCGGCACCAGCTTCAGGATGCGCATCACCAGATCGCCAAGCTGTGGCGTGGCGGGCAGGTCTGCGCCCCAAGAGGTGAGGTCGACGCCGGTCAACACCACCTCATTATAGCCCCGGTCCACCAGCCGCTTGATCTGGTCCACCACCACGCCCGCCGGAACAGAGCGTGAGTTGCCGCGACCATAGGGGATGATGCAGAAAGTGCAGCGGTGGTCACAGCCATTCTGTACCTGCACATAGGCGCGCGAGCGGGTGCCGAAGCCATCAATCAGATGGCCAGCGGTTTCCGTCACCGACATGATGTCGTCGACTTGCACCTTTTCAGTGGTGCCGATGAAATCAGGTCCCTTGGCGATCTGCTGCCAGGTTTGGGCCTGCATTTTCTCGGTATTGCCGATGACCTGCGTGACCTCATCCATGGCGGCAAAGGTCTCGGGCTCGGTCTGGGCGGCGCATCCGGTGACGATGATCGGCGCCTCGGGGTTTTCGCGGCGCAGCTTGCGAATCTCCTGCCGGGCTTTGCGCACCGCCTCTGCCGTGACAGCGCAGGTGTTCACCACGACCGCATTCTGAAGCCCGGCCTGCTGGCTGAGCTCCTTCATGGCCTCGGTCTCATAGGCGTTCAGCCGACAGCCGAGTGTTGTGAACTTGGGGGCGTTGGTCACTTGGAGAGGCTTTCGAGGAATTGGCGGGTGAAGTGGCCGTCGGCCACATGCATGGTGGGTCCGGTCATCCAGACGCCATCCTCGCGCCAGTCGATCCAGAGCGTGCCGCCGTCCAGATCAATCTGCACCTTGCGGCCCGTCAACCCGCGGCGCGCTGCGGCCACTGCGGTGGCGCAGGAGGAGGAGCCGGAGGCCAGCGTAATGCCGACACCGCGTTCCCAGACCCGCATCCGCAGATGATCCGGTGCAACCACATGGGCCACCTGCACATTGGTGCGTTCGGGGTACAGCGGGTGATGTTCGTAGCGGGCGCCAAACTCCGCGAGAGGAATCACCTCTGCATTGTCGACAAAGAAGGTGCAGTGTGGATTGCCCATGCCGGTGGCGGTGGGTGCGCCCTCGATCGGCAGTTCCAGCGTATCGACATCTTCGGCCAGAGGAATATCCTGCCAGTCGAGCTGCGGCTCGCCCATGTTGACAGATGTGAGCCCGTTCCCCGCGTCCTCAGCCAGGAGGAGACCACGGTCGGTGGTCAGGCGCAGATGGGTCTTGCCGCTTTCATCCAGCAGGTGGCGCGCAATACAGCGGGTGGCATTGCCACAGGCGGCGGAGGTTGATCCATCGGCGTTGTAGAACGTCAGATGCGCGTCCTCGTCGCCCTTCGTGATGACCGTCAACTGATCAAAACCGATCCCCATCTGACGATGGGCGATTCCCTCAGCCATGGCCGGGGTGATGTCCCAAGTTTGATCGCGCGCGTCCACCACAACGAAATCGTTGCCGAGGCCATGCATTTTCATAAAGGGCAAGCGGGTGTCTGATCCTATGGTCATTTCGGGCATATAGACCTCCGCCGAAGATGAATCCAGCCTTGTGGCAAGAAACTTGAAAAAAGGGGTTGACCGTCTCAGCCCTTACCCCTAGATACGCCGCCTATCGGGACAGCATGACTGACACGGTCGCGCCGCTCCGAAGCAAATTAAGTGCTTGATCCTTCTGGGTTATGTCCTTAAAGAGCGACCAAGGAACGACAGATTGTTCCGACGAAGAAGTGGGCCGTTAGCTCAGTTGGTAGAGCAACTGACTTTTAATCAGTGGGTCGCAGGTTCGAATCCTGCACGGCTCACCACTTCCTCTCTTTCCACTGAAAATACAGCACAAGCTAGCGCATGATTCCGGTCCTGAGTGGGGCTGTATGGCCTGTTTTTGCGATAAGCTTCCGTCACCGCGATTGGTTGCGCGGGATTTCTGACGTGGAGTGCACACTGAAACCCTGCGGTGGGGACTCGCGCTGGACGGGGCGCATTGCTAGGGTGCGGTATCTTATCTCTGACGGCTTGCGGCGGTTTTGCGGGGCTGTTGATGGGCCGATTTGATCGCCTCTTTATCCGAAGGATTCTCCATGTCGAAAGTGCTGTTTGATCTGCCGCCGGTGCCGGCGATTCCTGTTGAGGGGCGGGATGAGAGCTGGCCGATTGGTCGTATCTTCTGTGTGGGCCGGAACTATGCAGCCCACGCGGCGGAGATGGGGGTCGAGGTCGATCGGGAACAGCCGTTTTATTTCACAAAGTCAGCCTGTCATGCCGTGCTGAGTGGTGCCGAGGTGCCCTATCCGCAGGGGACGGAAAATTTTCACCACGAGATGGAGCTTGTGGTGGCGATTTCTGCGCCTTTGCAGGATGCGACAGTGGCGCAGGCGCGGGCGGCGATTTGGGGCTACGGCTGCGCGCTGGATATGACGCGGCGGGACCTGCAACTGCGCGAGCGGCAGAAGCAACGCCCGTGGAGCCTGGGAAAGGATCTGGAGAATGGCAGTGTCTTTGCGCCGCTGCGCGCGGCGGAGGACTGGGGCGCACCGGGGGATCAGCGGATCTGGCTGAGGGTCAACGATGAGATTCGCCAGGACGCCTCGCTTGCGGAGCTGATCTGGTCGGTTGAGGACATACTTTGCCATCTGTCACGGTATTATCACCTGCGGCCCGGGGATCTGGTGATGACAGGAACCCCGGCTGGCGTCGGACCTGTTGTGGCGGGAGATGATATCGAAGGCGGGATTGACGGGTTGATGCCAGTGCGGCTGGCGCTGCGCTGAGGGATCTACGCGCGATATACAGGCGTTATGGTGAGTTTCACATCGCTATACACCTATAACGTGAATTAAGTAACCGAATTACCGCTTGTTTAGATTATCCTGTAACGTATTTTTCTTTCAACACGCTGCGCGCCCTGCGCAGGATCGCGAAATCATGTGGCGGAAATGCATAATCATCGGTTGATGGTTACAAATGCACCTAATAGCTGGTGAAGCAAGGGGGCGCTATCGTGACGGTCCGGGGCGGAATGGCCTCGTTTGCACAGTGTCGCAGGGCATGGGCGTTTGTTGCATCGGCGGGGTCCGATGGCGATAAATGGAATAAACAAAGGTCAGAGGGAGGAAACACATGACCACTCGGAGAAAGCTACTTGGCGCGGCGGGGGCCGTTGCACTCATGGCGATGGGGGCGACGTCTGCCATGGCGCAGGAGGTGACGCTGAAGCTGCACCAGTTTCTGCCGGCGCAGGCGAATGTGCCCAAGTTGATTCTGGATGTCTGGGCCGACAAGGTTGAGGCCTCTTCCGATGGCCGCATCAAGATTGACCGCTATCCGTCGATGCAGCTGGGGGGCAAGCCGCCAGAGCTGATGGATCAGGCCATTGATGGTGTTGCAGATATCGTCTGGACCGTGGTGGGCTATACGCCCGGCCGCTATCCGTCGACCGAGGTGTTCGAACTGCCGTTCATGATGACCAATGCGCGCGCAGCCTCGCACGCCTATTGGGAGATGTTCGACGAACATATGAAGGACACCGAGTTCAAGGACGTGAAAATCCTGGGCACATGGGTCCATGGTCCGGGTATCATCCACACCACTGATCCAGTGGAATCCCCCGACGACCTGCGCGGTATGAAGATCCGTGGCGGTGGCCGTTCGGTGAATGGTCTGCTGACCGAGCTGGGCGCAACCCCGGTTGGTATGCCGGTGCCTGCCATCCCCGAGGCGCTGTCCAAAGGCGTGATCGACGGGACTACCATCCCGTGGGAAGTCACCACCGCGCTGAAAGTACCGGAACTGGTTGAGAACCACACCGAATTCACCGGTCGTGCGCTTTATACGCTGACCTTTGTTCTGGCGATGAACAAGGAGAAGTACGAAAGCCTGCCTGACGATCTGAAGAAGGCTGTCGATGAGAACTCCGGTCTGGAATTCTCGGTCTTTGCCGGTGGGACCATGGCGGATGCCGACACTCCCGCGCGGGAATTTGCGCTGGATGAAGGCAACAATGTCATCACTCTGGACGAGGAGCAGACCGCGATCTGGCGTGAGGCGTCCCAGCCGATCTACAAGCAGTGGCTGGATGATATGAAGGCCAAAGGGGTCGATGGTGACGCGCTGCTGGAGCAGGCGACTTATCTGATCGACAAATACACTGCTCAGTACGACAACTGAGCCAAGACCGGTGGACCTGCGGCTGCGTTTATCCGCAGGTCCACCCCCCACCTGAAAGGGTAGGCTTTCCATGCACAAGCTGATGATGGGACTGGCCAGATCCATGGCCATGGCGGGCGGCGTTGTGCTGTCTCTGCTGATCCTGCTGACATGTCTGTCGATTGCCGGACGTCTGTTGAACGGGGGGTTGCACGGCGCCCTGATGCAGAGCATCGCGCCGGATCTGGCCGAGTGGCTGATCGCGATCGGCGTCGGGCCGATCAACGGGGATTTTGAGATTGTCGAGGCCGGTGTCGCCTTTGCGATCTTTGCCTTTCTGCCGCTCTGTCAGATTACCGCAGGCCATGCGTCGGTTGATATTGTGACCAACAGCTTTCCGAGGGGGGCCAAGCGGTTCCTGCGGATGGTGACGGAGATCATTTTCGCCGCAGTCTTGGTGCTGATTGCGGTTCGGCTCGGGGCCGGTGCGCTGAGCAAGCTTCAGAACGGCGAGACGTCCTTCCTGCTCGAGTTTCCTGTCTGGTGGGCCTATGCCGCCAGCCTTGTCGCGGCCAGCGTGGCCGCAGTGGTGGGCATCTATATGGCCACCATACGCACGATTGAATTCATGACTGGCCGCATCCTTGTCTGGGACGGCGTGGAGGGCGAACAGTGACTGCGCTTGAAATCGGGATTGCCTCTTTTCCCGTCCTGATGATGCTGATTTTCCTGCGGGTTCCGATTGGCCTGTCGATGTTTCTGGTTGGCCTGGTCGGGCTGATCATCGTGACCGATGGCACTCAGGTTGCCTTTGGCCGAATGAAGAGCGAGACCTATTCGACCTTCTCCTCCTATTCACTGACCATCGTGCCGATGTTCTTGTTGATGGGGCATTTTGCGACACTGGGGGGCATGTCGACTGCCTTGTTCAAGGCGGCCGAGGGCTTCCTTGGCCATAAGAAGGGCGGTGTTGCCATGGCGGCTATCGGCGCCTGTGCGGGCTTTGGCGCGATTTGCGGCTCGTCCCTCGCGACGGCGGCGACAATGGGGCGGGTGGCGCTGCCGGAGCTACGCAACTACGGCTATGCCGGTGGCTTCTCTACCGCGACGCTGGCGGCGGGCGGCACCCTTGGTATTCTGATCCCGCCCTCTGTGGTGCTGGTGATCTACGCGATCCTGACCGAACAGAACATTGCCAAACTGTTCTTGGCGGCCTTCATCCCCGGTATTCTGGCGGCCATCGGTTATGTGATTGCAATCTCTATCTACGTTCGCGTCTTTCCCGGAAGTGCTGGTACCCGCCCGCCCGTGCCATGGGGCGAACGGTTTGCGGCGTTGTTTCACGTCTGGCCGGTTCTTCTGGTCTTTGGACTGGTGGTTGGTGGGATCTATCTCGGTTGGTTCACCCCGACCGAAGGCGCGGCCGTTGGCGCGTTGGGGACTGGGCTGATTGCCTGGCTGAACGGTGGGCTTAATCGCGAGACCCTGACTGACAGTTTCATGGTCACGGCGCGTTCGACCGCGATGATCTTTTTCATCGTGTTGGGGGCCGGGTTTTACAACGGGTTCCTCGCCCTCACCAAGGTGCCGCAGGAGCTGGCTGATTTCGTGGTCTCACAAGGGTTGAGCCCTTGGATGGTGCTGATGCTGATCTTGGCGTTCTATCTGGTGTTTGGCTGCCTGATGGACAGCCTGTCGATGATCCTGCTGACCATCCCGATCTTTTACCCTGTCATTTCGGCGATGGATTTTGGTCTGGTGAACCTGCCCGCCATGCAGGCCGAGGCCGCGATGGAGGTGTTGAAGGCAGGTGTGCCACAGGGGATGGGGGCGGACATGCTTGCCTCGATCCAGGAGGCGATTGCCACCGGCACCGAACTGACCCGCGAGCAGATGAAAGAACTGGGCATTCGCGTGAGCAAGGGCATGGCGAACCGTTTGGAGACCGAATACGTCGCCATCTGGTTTGGCATTCTGGTTCTGATCGTGGTCGAGGTTGGTCTGATCACCCCGCCGGTGGGGATGAACCTGTTTGTGATCAACGCGATGGATCGCACCACACGGATGGTGGACACCTATAAGGCGGTGATGTTCTTTGTCGCCTCCGACCTGATCCGCGTTGTGATCCTAGTGGCTTTTCCGATCATCACACTGCTGCCGCTGATGTTGATGCGCTGACGGCGCGGTTCACTCTTGCGGCCATCCGTTTGACCATCGTGTCTGACGGGTGGCCGTTGCCGTTTCCAATCCTGTTTTCCCAAGTTCGAGGCCCAGAATGACCGACAGCCAGACGTCCGATTTTATCCATGAGATCCGTGTGGGCTGGGGTGACTGCGACCCGGCGCGTATCGCCTATACCGGTCATTTGCCGGGTTTCGCGCTGCAGGCCATTGATGCCTGGTGGGAACATCAGCTGGATGGCGACGGCTGGTATCAGATGGAACTGGATCGTGGCACCGGCACGCCCTTTGTGCATATGAGCATCGATTTCCGCTCCCCCGTTACGCCACGCCATCGGCTGGCCTGTTCGGTCTGGCCCGTTGCATTGGGGCAGAAATCCGTGACCTTCCGGGTGGAGGCGCGGCAGGACGGCACGCTTTGTTTTGAGGGCAAATTCGTCTGTGTCTTTATTGAGCCGAGCGATTTCAGCGCCAAGCCTGCGCCTGCTGATTACCGTGCGGTGATTGAGCCGTTGCTGCGGCCTGATCTCGTATAAAGCGCACTTTCTGGCAGGTTAGAGCTGCAATCACAGTGGTTCACGCTGCCAACCATCTGCAAATGACACCCGCTCCATGTCGGTGAAACGGCGGGTCCGTTCCAGCTCGGCCTCCAGCCGGTTCTGCCGTGCCGGAGACCATTTGACGCCCCGCTCTGGCCAAAGCGCGGTGACATGTAGATCGCCTGCGAGGTCACCCGCCTGACGGTGCGCCTTCATGTCGATACGCCCCACCAGACGGTCGCCTTCCATCAGCGGGAAGACATAATAGCCGTAGCGGCGTTTGGCGGCTGGGGTGAAAACCTCAATCCGGTAGTGAAACCCAAACAGCCCTTCGGCGCGCTTGCGATCCCGCAAGGCCGGATCAAACGGGCTGAGGAGACGCATGCGGCCGGGTGGTGGCGGCAGCGCGGCGGCCTGTTCGACAGCACCGGGGCGGGCAAAGACACGGCGGCTGCGCCCGTCCGCCAGCGTGACATCGACCGGTTCAATCTGCCCATCCGCCAGCGCCCGTTTGCACCACGCGGCGCATTCCGTTGGGGAGGCCGTGGCCCAGAAGGCTGCCAGCTCCCCGGAGGTGGCAAAGCCGAGCCGATCGAGCGCCGCGTTGCAGAGCCAGTCCAGTGTTTCTTCTGGTTTGGGGGAGCCTTGCACGGAGAGGTGACGAGCGTCGATGACCCGTTCGCTCAGATCATAGCGTTTCTGAAAGCCGCTGCGCCCCACAACCGCCAGCGCGCCGGACCGCCAGAGGTATTCCAACGCGGTTTTTGACGGGTGCCAGTCCCACCAGCCGCCGGTGCCCTTTTTCTCGTCCTTTCCCACGTCAGAGGAGCTGACCGCGCCATGGTCGCGAATATGGTCCAGAACATGCTGAAACTTGGCCTCGTAACCGTCGCGGTGCCAGTTGCGGTACCTCTGGCGCAGAACCTCGGCGTCGCGTCGAAACCGCAGGTGCCAGTGCGGGTAGAATTCCATTGGCAGGACCGCGGCGTCATGGGTCCAATGTTCGAACAGGCTGCGATCCTGTTCATAAAGCCGTTTCAGCGCCGCAGGCCGATAGCTGGGCCTGCGCGAAAACAGGATCATGTCATGGGCGCGGGCGACGGTATTGATGCTGTCCAGCTGCACAAAGCCCAATCGGGTGATCAGCTCCAGCAGTGCATCACCCTTGGCCGACCCGCTGGGTTGCTCCAACAGTGCGTGCCGATCCATGAACAGGCGCCGCGCGGCCCGGTTGTCCAGCCGCGCAATCGCCATCAGCGCCGTTTGAGCGTGTCACCAAAGGTGATCGTGGGCGTCAGGGTCACGTGCTTTTCGATCTCGGCATCCGGATTGTCGAGTTGGGCGGCAATGATCTCTGCCGCCTTGCGCCCGATTTCCAGACGACAGGCATCCATCGTGGCCAACTGCCGTGGCAGCCCCTGCAACAGTTCGACCCCGTTGAAGCCGGCAAGTCCGATCTGACCGGGAATGTCGATCTTCTGATCCATCAGATAGAGCATGCCACCGGCGCCGATCATGTCGTTGGAATAGTAAAGGAAATCCAGCTCGGGGGAGCGTTCGAGCATTTCCTGTGTCATCTCACGGCCCTTGGCGAGGGCAGATCCGCCAGAGTAGAAAGCGCGATCCATGATCTCCACGCCTTCCTTGGCGAGGGCCTCGGTGAAGCCCTCAAAACGTTTGCGCGCGCGGTGGTCCAGCGGCATCTTGGTGCCCATGAAGCCGATATTGCGGTAACCCGCCTTCAGGATCGCCTTGGCCATTTCTCGGCCTGCGCGACGGTGTGAAATGCCGACCATCGCATCCACCGGCTTGCCGTCGGTGTCCATTACCTCAACCACAGGAATACCCGACGCATTGAGCATGGCGCGCGCGGCCTCAGTGTGTTCAAGGCCTGCGATGATGACGCCAGAGGGCCGCCAGGAGAGCATCTCGTAGAGGACTTTTTCCTCTTTTTCCGGCTGATAGTCGGTGACGCCCACGACCGGCTGCAGATCGGTGTTTTCAAGCACGGAGTTGATGCCGGTCAGCACCTCGGGAAACACCATGTTGGAGAGCGACGGAATGATGACCGCCACCAGGTTCACCCGGTTCGACGCCAGCGCGCCGGCAATCTTGTTGGGGACATAGCCCAGTTCCTTTGCCGCGCTCAGCACCTTCTGGCGGGTCTTTTCCGACACATCGCCCCGGTTGCGCAATACGCGACTGACGGTCATTTCTGACACCCCGGTGGCTTCGGATACGTCACGAAGGGTGAGCGGGCGCTTGTTGTCCGTTGTCACGTCGATGGCCTCACATTGTTGTTCCCGTTAGGTTAGCGCAGACAGCGCAGGCTGCACAATGGGGACAGCCGCCGCGAAATCCAATTCCTCAGGATTGTCTTGCCATGACGGGTTTGCTATCGCGTAAACAGGCTGGCCTGGATTAGGCCCCGTGGCTCAACTGGATAGAGCAGCCCCCTCCTAAGGGGCAGGTTGCAGGTTCGAATCCTGCCGGGGTCGCCATAAATTTCAAAGGATTATGGTTGAATTTAACCTTGAAGTTTGTCGTTCCGGAACGAAACTCGGAACGAAACCCCGTGATTTCACACTGCGAAGCGGCCTGACCGATCGAGCTTGGGATCGACCGCGAAATGCGCGTGGTCCTTGCAGAAGGGTCAATTAGCTTTGATTGGGGAGGGCGTGGACGGCCTGACGGCAAGCCCTCACCCTCCGCAATAACGAGGCCTCAATCATCATCCAAGAAATCACTCAAGGCAGCAATTTTCTTAGCCAGCTTCTTGAGGCCATCTTTGTCGAGCAGGGCGGAGACGTAGACCGTATCGCGTCGAATGCGCCTTCCCGTTCCAGATATCGGTAGGTTTCGGTGTAGCTTTTCACGATGGGCTTGATTGCGCGATTCTGGAAATTTTCGCGCACAAGCCACGAAGTCAGAGCAGGTTCAGAAGGAGGGGAGCCAGGAAAACGATCCTAGATCTCGTTAAAAATATCCGGACCCCTGCCTGCTGTGAGGAGGGCAGACTCTCTGCCTTCATCGGAGTCTGGTTGAATGATATGCATGGCGACTTGAGTGACTCTTGTTTGTCCGACCCTGATTTTACAATAATTATAATGCTTTAAAGTGGCCAAGACCTTGTCGGATGCACCGCTGAGGCTGCTATAACCGACATGCTTCGCTGCCGTTTCACGATCAATGATGTTTCTGCGGTCAGCCTCAAAAATATCTGAAATCATCACCAGTGCCTTCTCAAGCGGGAAGTTGGGGTAGGCAGGGCTTCTGGGCCTGGCCATTTTAAGATCCTTTGACCTGCACCACCATGCATACACCCCCACCCAAGGGTGTCAGGCCTTCCTACACGGTCAGAATCAAAGGCAAATAGTTTCACAAAACGGCAGGGGGTGCCCGCCTACACGCGCTCGGGCGACAGCTGAACTGACGTCATTGGCATCGCACAGATCACCTTGCAGACCAGCCAGGTTTTTTCCCAGAAAGCTCGAAATCGGTATGCCTATTGGTGTCGTCTTGTGGCGCCTGTTTGATCCTGGGGCCACCCGTATTACGTCAGCCATATGAAACATTTGGGACCTATATACTTAACTAGCCGTATAGCAATCGCGGCTTAGTATGTTTATGTTACCCACAGGAGCGCGAAATGTCAGCACAAGTTGTAGCAGATGATATTCTAAAGATTGCAAAGAGGCGGGGCATGTCCCTGACCCCTATGCAGTTGATGAAGCTCGTCTACATCTCTTACGGTTGGTACCTCGCGATGCACAACGACAAGCTGTTCAATGACCGCATTGAGGCTTGGAAGTATGGGCCTGTCATCCCCAATCTGTATCAAGCGACTAAGCGGTTCGGCAGAGACGAAATCCCCACAGACTTGGTTGCCGATGGGCCAATCAGTAACCCGAGCATGGAAGCATTTTACGATAGCATTGTAGAGAACTATGGAAAATACTCCGGGATTGCCCTTTCAAATCTAACACATAGGCAGGGCACCCCTTGGCAGAGGGTTTTCCAGACCAATGTCATGAGTACTGAAATACCGGATGAATACATTCGAGACCACTATCAGCAGGGATTAGATGCAAGACGCGCCACCCCCACCCCCGCCTGAATGGGCCGAGGGCCATGAGTGGGAGCAAGACGCTGTTGCTAAAGCTGAAAAGTCGAAGTGGCCAGATCAGGAATCCTTGCAAGGTACGAAGGATGAAAACACCCTTCGCTTGTTGCGGCATTCGGGGAAAATTGCTGTTTGTATGATGTGGTTTTTCGCGCTGGTCTTTGTGTCCAGCATGGGTGTTTGGCTCTTTCACTTCCTGACGCCATGGGGGTGGCTAACCGATCTGCAACTATCGAAAATTCAGACAGTCGTTTTCTCCGGCAGTCTTGGTGCCCTCGTATCGGCATTCGCCCAAAAACACATTTCACAGTAGATTAACCCTCAATCAAAATGTCGTCGTATTCTCCAGCCGCCAGTGCTTCCTCGTCATATTCTATGCCCATAGCCTCAATTTTCTTGCGCTTCTTGAAGAGCGCCAACTCAGCGCGTGCGTGTTTCTTAGCCGTTTCAGCATTAAAGTTTCGCCACCCGTCAAACACTGGGTAATCGTTCACCTCCAGCAAACGGTCTAGCTTGTTGTGCAGCGACGCCATTGTCATAGGCGTGCCGCGCAGCGCGGACGCTTCCGCATAGAGCAGGAATTGCTCTGACAGCAAATGAAGCCGATACAGTTCATCATCATTGAGGTAATTCTTACCAACGACGACCTCGGACGCCTTTGGCTGTTTTCCGGCAAATGTTTGAACCCCCATGTTTTCGTCGCGATGGTCAGCCCGATCCAAGATGATCTTTGCCCCAGTTTGCCCTGTAACTGCGTGGTGGAACTTGTCCTGCAAGAGTGCATAAAAGGTTTTAACTTCTTGGGACGACGGCTCGTAATCAGACGCGCTAACCTTGAAGCACTCGCGTACCTTAGCGTAAATCTGCGTTTCTTCCGAGCGAAGCGCGCGTAGTTTTGCAGCAAGCGCATTTAGCTTTTCAGGCGACTCACGTAGGGCGCGATCATTGAGGACATAGCCCTCTTCGATGAACGCCTTGATGGTCTGTGTAGCCCACTGGCGAAAGCGTGTCGCCTTAGTGGAGTTCACGCGATACCCGACCGAGATAATGGCATCGAGGCTATGGACCGTTACAGGCTTCTTTGAGCCATCAATACCAACTTTCTTTGTATTGTTATTTTCATCAAGCTCACCATCTCGCCAAACGTTGCCCAGATGGTATGATATCGTTTGCTGTGTCGTCTCAAACAATTCTGCCATTTGGGCCTGTGTAGCCCAGATGCTTTCAGTTTCGGTATCAAGTCGAAAATCCACGGGGTCGGATTCACCCTGAATCGAGTATTGAACGACTTCGAAATTATCGCCGGATAGCACCTCTACAGGCGCTGCCTTGGTAACCTTCGGTGCGATAGCCGCAACCACCTCGTCAAAGGTTCCGCGAATAGGTTCTATAATGTCGGGCTTCTTAGCCATTAATCAGTTCCCTGTATGTCAGGCGCTTCGCGTCCATCCGGTCAATTGTCATGTTGATGAAGTTCATGGTGCCCGCTTTGGCGGTGTTGTGGCGGAATGAGAACTCATTCACGTAGCGGTGCAGGTGGTCTGTGCTCATGTAGTGATAAACGCCAATGTAGCCCCGCTTAAGCAGTGACCAGAAACTTTCAATGCCGTTTGTGTGGGCCATGTTGCGAACGTACTCGCCAGCAGAGTGACGTACTGTCTTATGGTCAAAGCCATGCTTGGGAAGGCTGCGATATGATTTGAATTCATCTGTGACGACCGTTGCACCCTCTGGGGCGTTGTCTTTGATGAAACCCACGAGCGTTGTGCCATCGGTACACTCGACAGGCATAGCGCGCACTTCGCCATGTTGGTCACGAATGCCTACAACTGCGGTTTTGCCAACCGCGCCACGGCCTGCACGCAACTTCTTGTCCGCGTGCTTGTTCTTCTCTTTGCCACCAACATAGGTTTCATCAACCTGAGTGTGATCGCCCATGTCGCCGTTACCTTTGCCGCTCATCCATGTCTCGCGGATGCGCTGAGCAAGGAACCATGCGGTTTTCTGAGTAACGCCCAATTCGCGGGCCATCTGAGTGCTAGGGATACCCTTGCGGGCGCTGGTGAGCATGTAGATGGCAAGCAGCCACTTGAGCAGGGGAAGGCGGCTCTCAGCCAGTACAGTGCCAGTACGAACGCTGAAATGCTTGCGACAGTCTTTGCAGCGATAAGGCATGGGCTTGTGATCTTTGCACTCGGCCACGCTGACCGAACCGCAGTGACCACAAACGGGCTCATCACCCCAACGGCGGGCTTCAAAGAACTTGCGGGCCGCTTCCTCATCAGGGAACTTGGCAAAGAATTCGAAAGTCGAAAGTGTCTCTGGCTGATCTTGCGGCATGGGCGTTGCTCCTTACAACACCCTTGTAACCTAACTAGCCAAAGTACGCAATAGATTTATGGCTAGTTAAGTATATAGGCCCCAAACATTTGATGATTTTGGGTATTCTGCTTCTTTGTGCGTGTGGTCGGAGCGTGCCAGATGAAGCACGTATCGTTGTGGCCGGAGACTCTATCATGGCCTGGAACCGCAGCGGCGGTGACTCGGTCGCAGATGGGTTGGAAAGGCGTCTCAGGGAGCCTGTGGGAGATGTCTCGCTGTCATTTGCACGGCTTATCGGGGGGGGAGGAGCTTTGAACATCCCCTCTCAGCTGAACGGCGTTGTGGCGGATTGGGTGGTGCTGAATGGCGGAGCCAATGACCTGAGCGGCAGCGGGTGTGGCTGTAGGGTTTGCGACAGCGTGCTTGACCGGCTGATCTCTGAGAGCGGGTCGAGGGGGGCAATTCCTGAGCTGGTTGCGGAGCTACGCCGCCGTGGATCCCGCGTGGTCTGGTTGGACTACTACACCGCTCCGCGATACGCCGGAACAAGCTGCGTTGTGCCATACCGGATATTGAAGGAGCGTCTGGATCGCATGGCGGCAGCAGATCAGGGGGTGATTGTTTTGGATTTGGATTCGGTGTTCCAATCCGATGATCTGTCCCTCTTTTCCAGGGATCGCGTCCACCCGTCCCGGCAAGGGTCAGGTCGCATTGCCGATTTTGTTGCACCTGTTCTTATTCGTTGACTGCAGTTATCTTTTTCGATGACTGCCTCTGCTCATATGTGAATTCCAAGCTTCGCGGGCACAACCGGGAGAGTGGGGTAGGAAAGCCAAGTACCGAATCATTCAGCACTGTCGCGCCGGACCGTTCAGAACGGACCGGCGTTCGTCATCAATCGCCAGCGCTCAGACCGGAGAGGAAGAAATCTTTGCCGAACTTGGGGTTGTTGGCCAGCCCTTCGACCATGTCCTCGTAGTATTGCCGTTTGATTGTACGGCTTTGGGCTTTCTCAAGTCCATGCCCGGTGAAGGAGGCGATGCGTGCGGTTTCATTGTCTTTCTTGACCCGCAGCGCGCGGGCGACCTTGTCCGGGTAGCGTTTCACCAGTGCGCTGCGCAGGGTCCAGGAGTATTTCGGGGAGAATGGAGAAATCCAGTCAATGAACCACAGGCGGTCGCCGCTGTTCCAGTGATCAGGATCGAGGTTGTTGGGATTGAGGATGTAGGCGGCCTCGGTGTCCTCATCAAGAAGCGCCCAGCTGCAATAGGCAACCGGAAAGCCGTCCTTTTCAACGATGTAATATTGCTGACTGGCGATGGCAGGCAGGATGAACCCTGCCTGCTGGCTGACCGTCCAATCCCGGTGCAGGACGGAATTGGACCACAGCCAGGCAATCTTGCCATAGGTCTGAAAGTTCTGTTGTTGGTCCATGGTCCTGCTTTCCTGCTGTGACGGTCTTGCGGTCGTGACGTCAGACGAAGACAAAGGAAGTCGCTCCCAGCTCATCAATTTCCACGCCAAACAAATCGATCAGGTCGCCGTCTGCGGTTTGGATACGGGTGTGGGTCTCTTCACCATTTGCGCTTTCGATGACCGAGATGTCAAAGCCATCCACCGATCCGCCGAAATCAAACATCAGCTTGTCTTCACCGACAGTGAAGTCAGTGATCCGGTCCATGCCATGGCCCGCGCGGAAGACGAAGGTATCAAACCCGTCTCCCCCGGAAAGCCGGTCGTTACCCGCCCCGCCTTCGAGAAGGTTGCGCCCTGCGGTGCCGTTCAGGTCATCATCGAAATCAGAGCCAATGACGCCTTCGAACCCGGAAATATGATCACCGGCAACATAGTTGGTCGGCGAGGGGATGAACTCCGAGGTCTGCTCAGTCAGTTTGATCCGCACCGCGGTTGAATGGCCCTCGTAGCTCAGCACATCAAAGCCATCGCCGCCGTGCAGCGTATCGGTACCCTCGCCGCCATGGATTGTGTCATCTCCGCCGTACGCGGAAATAACGTCATTGCCATCGCCGCTTTTGAAAAAGTTCGCACCGTCATTACCAACAAAAATATCGGTAAAGCTGGTTCCGACGGCCCCTTCAAAGTTTTCAATGCTCTC
Source organism: Phaeobacter inhibens DSM 16374 (assembly GCF_000473105.1). NCBI lineage: Bacteria > Pseudomonadati > Pseudomonadota > Alphaproteobacteria > Rhodobacterales > Roseobacteraceae > Phaeobacter > Phaeobacter inhibens. Next base: position 2,802,098 of record NZ_KI421498.1, read on the forward strand.
ACTGGATGGTGTTACGTTGTCGTTCACAATGTCAGCGACCAACGAAGACCAGCCCTTAGCCGGGTTGTCAAAATACAGAACAATGCCATTGGTGGCGCCCTCATAGCTGAGGACATCAAATCCTGCTCCGCCATCCAGATTGTCTGCACCGGCACCCCCGTCGATCAGGTCATTCCCAGCGCCACCTGAAATCGTGTCGGCTCCCCCACTGCCCCTAATGAGGTTCGCGTCCATATCGCCGACCAGTTTGTTCTGGCCCGCGTCTCCGAGCAGGACATTGTAACTGCCGTCTCGGTTGGCAAGCATGTCTTCTAAGGTCGCAAGCCCCTCGGCGGTCAGAACTGCACCGCCGGTCTGGGCATCCCGTGCCTGTCCCAGCGCATCGGCGAATGTGCTGCTGTATGGGCTGTCGCCATTGTCGCGGTGCGTTGCCCAAATGTCGTCCGAATTCCGGAACGCGTGATAATTTGCGCGCAGGGTGCTGAAGGCGTTGTTGGGTGCCGCGGCTGAGGTGCTGTCGAAAGCCCCAAGCGCGCCGTGGCGGAAATTGACATCCGCACCATTGGAGGTGACCACATTGACCCGGAAGGTGCTGGCGCTGTTGCCGTCCTGCAGGATGGTATCAAGGTCCGCCTGCGACAGCCCGTCTTGGGTGGTCCACCCGGCCCAACTGCTGCTGGAGACCTGGTTGCTGGTGCTCAGGCCCGGACGATCAATGAAATAGTCCTGAACGGTGAAAGAGGAGTGCGCACCAAGTGAGATGACCAAGTCGTCGCCATATGAGTTGAACCAGATATCCCCGTCTTCGCGCATATGGATGTTGAGGACGTCACCTTTGATGTCTTCTGCTTCTGGCCCGGTGATCAGGTGGTGACCCTGGCTGCCGCCTCCATGGCTGGCCGGGAAATAGGTGATGTTGTAGACATCCCGGCCTTCGCCTCCGACCAGGATATCATTGCCGCCGTGGATATTGCTGTAGCTGAATTGATCATCCCCGGCACCGCCATAGAGGTAATCATCTTTCCATGACCCCTTGATCGTATCGTTGTGTTCCGTCCCGAGGATTGCAACGGAGTGGTTCCCCGCAACGTCGACGCTGATATCCAGCTCAGTTGTGGTCCCGTCGGCATTCACATTGGTAATGCCGTTGTTGATCGCCTCGCGGTAGTCCGACAGCGAATGAACAATCGTGTCTCCGTCGACGCCTTCCTGTTCCAGCGTGATATGCGCGGCTTCGGTATTCCATACGTTGAGTTGTTTCAGCGCAGTATCGTCAGTGCTGCGCAGGATATTGGTGAGCGAAGCCGCGGTTTTCGCAACCTCTTCATCCCGGTTGTCGGTCACCAGAGGGATCAGGGCTTCGGCCATCTCAGATGCGGTTTGTTCGCGGATCTGGTCAGTTTCCAACTCGTCTACCAAACGTTTGAAGCTCTCGGTACTCAGGCCCAGGGTGTCTCCGTCGCCAGCGCCACCATCAAGATAGAGCTCCTCCTTCTGACCGCTCCAGTAGCTCTCCAGTAGCGCGTGGTCGAGGTTGATCAGATCGTCACCCTCACCGCCGCCAACAACCTGAATGGTCGCGCCGACGTCGATCTGGTCATCACCGCCAAAGCCGAACACCTGTTCAAGCTGGGTCGATGTGTCGAGATACATGTAATCGCCCAGAGACGAGCCATGCAGAATCTCAACGTTGCTAAGGGTGTCTCTGACGGAATGCGCCTCGCTGCGCTCATCCAGCCCAACCTTGCGGAACTGCACAACTTCGGTGCGCTTGCCGTGATTGGTTGTCTGGGAGTCGATGGACTCCTGGTAGTATTTTGAACCGGCTTTGAGGTTCTTATACACATAGGTGGTGCCGTCAGAACTAGAGATCGACAGCCCGCGCGACAGCTCGTCTTCGGACAGCCGTGCATAAGAGGCGGTGTCTTGCCCGCTGCCACCATCAAAAGTGACCTGGCTTTCGTAAGAGAACAGGGTGTCATCGCCGCCGCCCGCATCGATGTCGATCCCGATCTCCATCTTGTTGCCCATGCGATCCTCTGCACTGGACACGACTTTGCTCATGTTGAAACTGGTTTGGTTGGCGCCGTAATCGCGGATATTCCAGCCCGAAAGATCGGTGATCTTGAGCGTTGTCTGATATTCGTTCTTGCCGGTTTCTTCGCGGCTAGTTTCCTCAGTCCCGGCGGAGAACAGTGGCGTCGTGAAGGTCAGGTAGGATTTGGCACCATTGGCGTTGGGCAACTGAATGACGTTGATATTGCTGCCTTCGCTCGGCGTGAGCGCACGGTCGCCAGTCTGCCAGCCATTGTTGGTGAAGGTCTCGACATAGTTCTTGGCGGTCTTGTTCAGCTCGCCGCTGGTTTTGCTGATTGCCGCCAGCTCGACATCGGTAACATCCAGCCCCTGACCCCCTAGCGCAATCACCTGATCAACGTCTTCATCGGCGACCAGATCACTAAAAAAATCGGTGTAGTGGGCTTTGGTCTTTTCCTGTTTTTGATCGAAACTGCCGTCAAAGAACTCCTCTACGGTCTGTGGGTTTCCGTTCTCATCCGTCCTTATCTTTTCGGCGTATTTGTCGGCAATCGCTTCAAGCGCGACCTGTTCAAACGCCCCGACAATCGCGGAAATTGCGCCGCCGATCAGCCCCACCGCAGCCGCGATGGGCGCCCCCACGCCGGTTGCGGCCAGCACGCCCGAGGTCACCCCTGTGACAACATCAAGCCCAGTGGTCACACCGTAAAACGCGGCTTCTGCGTCCTTGGATTCCTGCAACAGATCGCTGAGAAGACCTGAACTGTAGGTGTCGGATTTCTGGATCGCGTCGATCCGGTCCTGTTTCTGGTCGAACTCGGCCCATTTTGCCGGGTTGATGGCTCCGACGACGGACCCGATGGCACCAATCACCGGCACTGCCTTGCCAAGCACATTGGCGGCCTTGCTGCCCGCCTTCACTGCCAGTTCCGCAATGCCGAGCACGTTTTCAACCGTTGCAAAGGCCAGTGCCGTGCCCTGAAGACCGACTTCGGCCTGTACGATCTTGCGGGTCTCATCCGGCAAGTCGGGATCCGCCAGCAGCTTGGCAGTCGGCACAAAGCTCCCAGCGGCGCCGCCAACCAGTGACAGCGCGGCAAAGCCCTTTGCCCCCTTGGCGAATTTGAGGTGCCCTGCGGCCTCAAGAATATCACCGCCCGCCCCCAGCGCGGCCTCACCCAGGAAACCGGCATTTGCGGCATGGCCCTCGGGTGTGTTGTCGGGTTTCACCGCAAAGGCCGAAATTGCCTGTCCGGTGCTCAGCACATTGACGCCCGCCTTCAGCGACGCCGTGCGCACGGTGCTGCTGTATTCCTCAAACCCCTCAGTTTTTTCTTTCAGATTGATGAGATCAAGTGACTCTGCCGAAACCGCTTCCAGTTCGGCCTTCTTGTTGGCGGCAAGGATATCACTGCCGGTGTAGGTCTCGGCAGCATAGGTCTTGTATTCTTCAAGCTTTTCCTGGCGAGAGATCTCCAGCGCGTCGATGCGGGCTTGCAGATACTCTGCGTGGTTTGCGGTGTGTTCGCCAATGTCGCCACCTTTTGAGAAGGTCGCGAGTTTTGTCTGAAGGCTTTCAGCAGCATCCACCACTGCGTTGGTGCGGTAGATTTCCTTGCTGATCTTATCAGCCGCCGCCGCATCGAAATCCGGGTGGTTCGGATCACTCAGCCGGTCGTGTTGCGCCCGCAGGACATCAAGCTCGACATTCAACTTCGAAATGTCGTCGGTGACAGTGCCCTTGATTGAGTTGATGAACTGTTCATTGGTGTTTGCCAGTTCACCTGCGGCGTACTGCTGTTCGACCGCGGCGACGATCTTGCCAACGATTTTCAGGTCTTTGGCGACAAACTCCGCCCATTGGGCTTCCACGTTATTGTCTTCATCCTCGCCGGTCAGATCCTTTCCGGCGATTTTCCCTTTCAGGCTTTTGACCAGATTGTAGTTCCAGTTCGAGTAGTTGGTCGCCTTGCTGATCGACTTGACCTCTGGAATGGCGATCCCGGATTCAAGAAATGTCTGAACCGTATCGCGAAACGAGTCCCGCGCCTCCGGTCCCAGATCCGCAAAGATCGTGTCATATGCAATGACTGAGGTTTCCAGGATGGCGGCTTGTTCTTCGTTCAGCATATAATGCGACCTTTCTGACGGGGGCAGAGTGTGATCCGGTTTCGTCACGGTTGTGCCGTGCACGCAAACGCTGAAAAAAGCGCCGCCGTCATCGTATGTCCAGATCGCAGGGTTGGATAGATCCAGTCCGCGCTAAGTGCGAATAACGCGCGCGTGCTCAAGGGGTTATCAGAAACCTCCAAACTGAAACTAAGTGCGTTCAAGGGCGATGGCCGGGCGTATCAACTTGTTGATCTACAAAGGCAGTTGTCGCAGGTCTCAGCCGTAGTGACGCATTTCTATTATTACATCACATGTTCACAAAATCGGCGAATCGCCCCGGGATGGGGATGTATCGGTTCTCTCACAGGTGTGAATGCTGTGTTTTCGCCAGGCATGCCGACGAGCCGCTAAAGGGCACGCTCAGGTTGAACCCTGACTGGGCGCTTGCGTTTTGGAAGGGACCTGCGTGCTACCTTACTTCATACCGCCCAAGTCGCAGATCAGCGCGCGGATGGCGTCGACACCGTCGCGAGCCTTGAGGTTGGCAAAGACAAAGGGGCGTTCGTTTCGCATGCGTTTCGCATCGCGCTCCATCACTGATAGATCCGCGCCGACATGGGGGGCCAGATCGGTTTTATTGATAATCAGAACGTCCGAGCGGGTGATTGCAGGACCGCCTTTGCGCGGGATTTCTTCTCCTGCGGCGACATCAATAACGTAGATTGTCAGATCGGCGAGCTCCGGGCTGAATGTGGCCGATAGATTATCACCGCCGCTTTCGATCAGGATGACCTCAAGATCAGGATGACGCTCGCGCATTTCTGCGATAGCGCCAAGGTTGATGGATGCATCTTCGCGAATAGCGGTATGGGGACAGCCGCCGGTTTCCACTCCCAGAATCCGGTCTTGTGGCAGGATCTGCTGGCGCATCAGCGCTTCGGCGTCTTCTTGGGTGTAGATGTCATTGGTGATCACCGCGATTGAGTGGCTGTCGCGAAAAACCTCGCTCAGCGCAGCAGTCAGGGTGGTTTTGCCTGCGCCGACCGGTCCACCGATTCCAATACGCAGGGGGCCGTTGAGAGTGGTCATGTGCGAAAGATCCTTGAATGCTGGGTTTCATGTTTCATTGCGGCAATGTCGGCGAGGAAGCTGGTAGAAGACAGCTGCCCGAGGTCGCCTTCGTTGGTTTGCTCGGCAATGTCCTGACAAAGCGGCGCAAGGGCGTTAAGGCACGCCTGCGCCTCGCTTTGTCCGATTGGGGCAAGGCGCTGACCTGCCGCGATAAGGTTTGCAGCAAAGGCCTGCAGGTGCAGCGCGATGGTCGCCTGCAAGGGCATTGAACAGCAGATTGCCGCAAAGCCGACAGCAACGGGATAGGTGAGTTTGGCCGGGATGCCGTTCTGGTCTGTTTTTAGCCATACGCTGCGGGTGATTTGGCAAAAGGCCGCGCCCTGCAGGTCAGTTTCGCGAAGGCGTTCCAGGGATGGTGCATAGGCCCGGCACTGAGCGTCGATCTGTGTCACGGCATCAGTATTCGGGGCGTGATAGGCCGCAGCAAGAAACAGTGCATCAGACCAGCCACTGCCGTCCCTTAGAACTGTTGCAATCCAGTCCTGCAATTCTGGTGCTGTACTGACCGCAGCGGAGGTCATCGCCCATTCCAACCCGTGCGAGTAACTGAACGCCCCCACCGGATATCCGGGCGAAAACCACTGCGCCAAGGTCAGCAATTGTGCATCAGTGGGCATGGGAATGCGTGTGCCCTTCGCCATGTGCGTGGGAGTGTGAATGGCTATGGGTGCGGCCATGGCCGTAGGCCCCGCCCTCGGGGGTGAAGGGTTCCACCACATCGCACAATGCTGCACCGAGTTTCTGTAGCATGTCGCGGATTACATGGTCGCGCTGAATCAGCAGGCGATTGGTCTCTATCTGGCAGGGCATGTGACGGTTGCCTATATGCCAGGCCAGACGGAGGATGTGGTCTCCCGTGACTTCCAGCAGCTCCTCCTTTGCCGGACGGACGCCGATTTTGCGCCCGTCGTTGAGCACAAAGGCGTCGCCTGCATCAAGCGATTGCGTGGATGGAAAATCCGCCAGAAACCGCAGGCCGCTATCGCTGGTCAGCACTTTGCGCCGTAGAAACCGATCCTCATAGTTAAGGGTGATCCGGTCATCGGCATCATGCGCGTGGATCTTGTGTTGGCTTAGGGGGAGGGACATGGGAAGGCTCCGTCAGAAAAGGAAATAGCGCTGGGCCATCGGCAGGTCATCGGCCGGGGCGCAGGTCAGAAGCTCGCCATCTGCACGGACCTCATAGGTTTCGGGATCGACCTTGATCTCTGGCAGGGCGGTGTTGAGTTTCAGGTCAGATTTACCGATGTTGCGCGTTTTCCTGACTGCGCAGGTCTGTTTGGCGAGGCCAAGGTTTTGACCAATTCCGCCTGACTCGGCTGCCTCTGAAACAAAGGTGACGGATGAGTTTTCCACCGAACGGCCAAAGGCTGCGAACATTTGGCGTGAATAGACTGGCTGCGGCGTTGGGATCGAGGCATTGGGATCGCCCATTTGCGCCATGGCGATAGACCCACCAAGCAGAACCATTTCCGGCTTTACGCCAAAAAATGCAGGGTTCCAAAGAACCAGATCAGCCCGCTTGCCCACTTCTATACTGCCGATTTCATGGGCAATGCCATGGGCAATGGCAGGGTTGATGGTGTATTTGGCAATATAGCGGCGGACGCGAAAGTTGTCGTTTTCGCCGGTCTCTTCCGGCAGGCCCCCCCGTTGCTTTTTCATCTTGTCGGCGGTTTGCCAGGTGCGGATCAGAACTTCTCCCACCCGGCCCATGGCTTGGCTATCTGAGGCAATAATCGAAAAGGCGCCCATGTCGTGCAGAATATCCTCGGCTGCGATGGTTTCGCGGCGGATCCGGCTTTCGGCAAATGCGACGTCTTCGGGGATGGACTTGTCGAGGTGATGACAAACCATCAGCATATCAAGATGCTCTTCGATGGTGTTGACGGTAAACGGACGTGTGGGGTTGGTGGAGGAGGGCAGAACATGTGCCTCGCCGCAGATCTTGATGATGTCCGGGGCATGTCCGCCACCCGCGCCTTCGGTGTGGAAGGCATGAATGGTGCGCCCCTTCAGTGCAGCGACGGTATGTTCGACAAAACCAGATTCATTCAGCGTGTCGGTGTGGATCATCACCTGCACGTCCATCGCGTCCGCCACTGACAGGCAGCAGTCGATGGCGGCGGGGGTGGTGCCCCAGTCCTCGTGTAGCTTCATTGCGCAGGCACCTGCGGTGATCTGCTCTTCCAGTGCGCGGGGCTGTGATGCGTTGCCTTTGCCTGCAAAGGCCATGTTCATGGAAAAGGCGTCAGCCGCCTGCAGCATACGTCCGATGTGCCACGGTCCCGGCGTGCAGGTGGTGGCGAGGGTACCATGTGCGGGGCCGGTGCCGCCGCCGAGCATGGTCGTCAGCCCGGAGTGCAGCGCCTCCTCAATCTGTTGGGGGCAGATAAAATGGATGTGGCTGTCAAACCCGCCTGCGGTCAGGATCCGTCCCTCCCCCGCGATGATTTCGGTTCCCGGTCCGACGATGATCGTGACACCGGGTTGTGTGTCCGGGTTGCCCGCCTTGCCTATTGCAGCGATGCGCCCGCCTTTCAGGCCCACATCGGCCTTGTAAATGCCGCTATGGTCCACGATCAGTGCATTGGTGATGACCGTGTCGACGGCCCCCTCGGCGCGGCTCGCCTGAGACTGGCCCATGCCGTCGCGGATCACCTTGCCACCACCGAATTTCACCTCTTCGCCATAGCGGAGAGCCTTGCCGCCTCCGCTGGCTTCGGCGATCAGATCGCGCTCTACCTCGATGACCAGATCGGTGTCCGCCAGGCGCAGGCGGTCACCTACTGTAGGGCCAAACATCGCTGCATAATCGGCACGGGTGATTTGGGATGGCATTAGAGATTCCCCATGATGGCAGCATTGAAGCCAAAGATGCGCCGTGCGCCGGATATCGGGATTAGCTGCACTTCGCGGCGCTGGCCCGGTTCGAACCGCACGGCGGTGCCCGCTGCAATATCAAGACGCTGGCCGCGTGCGGTATTCCGGTCAAAGTCAAGCGCCGGGTTTGCTTCGGCAAAATGGTAGTGCGACCCGACTTGAATCGGCCGATCGCCGGTGTTTGCCACCATCAAATGGGTAACAGGGCGATCCGGGTTCAGCTCCAGATGGCCGATAGCGGGGAAAAGCTCGCCGGGGATCATTTGCGCCGCCACAGAAGGCTTGCACAGCCAATGATCACGGTCGCGACCAAGGCCGCCAGAAGCCAAGTTTCGGCGCCGTGGGGATGAACATGTGCCCCGCTATGGGCAAGGGCAGGGCTGCCGATCAGTAGCAAGAGAGAGAATAATGCAGGGTGCGGTGTCATGGCTTAAGGTCTCCTGGATGTGGATCAGCGAATGGGGTTGTGGACGGTGACAAGCTTGGTGCCATCGCGGAAGGTTGCTTCTACCTGGATGTCGTGGATCATCTCGGCGACGCCGTTCATGCAGTCGTCGCGGGTGATGACCTGCGCACCCGCTTCCATCATGTCGGCGACTGATCTACCGTCGCGCGCCCCTTCGACTACCGCATCTGTTATCAGAGCGATGGCTTCGGGATGGTTCAGCTTCACGCCGCGCGAGAGGCGGCGTCGGGCCACCTCTGCCGCCATGGAAATCAGAAGTTTGTCTTTTTCACGCGGGGTCAGATTCATGTCAGATCATCCAAGGTCGGGGAAGGGAAGCGCCGTACAGGTCACGGAGAAGAGGCAGCAGCATCTGGCGTAAAGCGAAACTGTCGGGAGCGAGGGCACGCAGGAGCAAAAGGTCATCGTCGATTAAACTGGCACCGGCGGTAGGACCCAGTTGTGCGCGCAATGGATCAAGCCTGCCTTGGGCATCGGCCGCGACGTATACCAGAGTTGCAACGGCTCCGGCTCCACCGGCTATTGCCGGTTTGGCCAGATGTGCGGCGACATCGCCCTGCAGACGTATCGTATCCAGAAACAGGGGGCGTCCGCTGCGACGAATATCGATGCGATCATTCAGGCTGGCTCTGGTCAGTTTCTCGCCCATGGCGGCCCGCCCAAAAACCAGCGTTTCACACAACAAAAGGCGGGACTGTGCGTGTAGATCGACGGTGAGGGTTCGGTCTAGGTTGCAGTCTTGAAACAGGATCGTTTCCTGTGGAAGCCAAGCGAGGCTGGCCTGGGATTCAACGCTGAGCACGTTGCGGATCATACCCGTCTCTTCAGGCTGTGCACGATAGACACGTTCGGCGGCTTGGGTGGTGAGGGTCAGCGATGTCCCGGCGCAAGCAGTCGCATTCAGATCAAGTTGGTCACCGCCAGTCACACCGCCCGCAGTATTGACGATCACCCCCTGCAGCGCAGCGCCATTGGTGCGCGGAAACAAGAGCTTCAGCGAGCCGACCTGCCTGAGCCCGGCCAGGACCGATGCGCTGCCACGCCGCTTGGTTGAGACTGAGATATCTCCAACTGCGCGCGGGGGCGCTGGTTGTACTGCTGCGGTAGGTGCCGTTTCGGCGTGCTGGCCCCGGATTACAGGCAGTTCACACGCACGGTCCGGCCAGTACGATTGCTGGCATTGAGATGAAGGTATGGGCGTCATGCTGCTGATTTCATCACAGTGCAGACCCATCGCCAGCGCAAAGCGGATTATTCGGCATTTTGCGTCAAGCCCTGCGCA